>JAXHVJ010000099.1:0-6549 GCA_034189235.1 Pseudomonadota bacterium | reverse complement strand
GCCCCGCCGATCACGTAGGCGATGATGCCGAGCGCCGCTGAAACCAGCGGCTGGGTCCATTGGGTATCGGCTATGCCCAGCCAGCCGCCGAGCAGGTTCGGGGCGAACAGCATGCCCAGCAGGATGTAACCGACCACCCGGGGGACTCTCAGGTAGCGGCTGCCCAGCGTGCCGAATAGCAGGCCGGCTGTCAGCAGAATGCCGGTAAAAAGAACTTCCACGTTACCTCCCTGTGCCTTGCGACCTATCCATCCGGGCGCTCGTGAAGGAACCCCTGGACGGGTTCGCCCATCTTACGGGAGCGACACCCCCTCAGGCGAGTGCGCATCACCCTATCCGACGGTCTGTTTCTCGCCCGGCGGGCGCTGACAGCTGACTATCAGAGATTTTTCCGGATAAACGCAAGGATGCGTTTCAGGTCTTTCCTGGCTTCAGGTACAAATGGCACCATGACCGGCCAGACGTGGTATACCCCTTTGCGTTCCAGCCACTCCACCGGCACCCCGGCTTTCCCCGCGGCCGAACGGACCTTCAGGGCATCCGCGTAGAGGATTTCCTCATTGCTGATGGTGATCATAATCGGTGGCAAGCCTGTGTAGTCCCCATCAACCGGAGACGCATAGGGGTTCTTGCGATCTTCCGGGTTTGGCACGTAGATGTCCACCACCTTGCGGATAATATCGCCAGAGAGCATGGCATCGGTCGGATCCCGCAGGGCCAGCTCTTCCGGGTCCGGATGGCAGTTGGCACCTGGAGACAGGGTGACGGCGCAGGCAGGCATTGGCAGTCCCTCATCCCGCAATTTCAGCAAGGTGCCCAGGGTCAGGCCGCCCCCGGCGGAATCCCCGGCGATGACGATGCGTTTCGGGTCCTTGCCCTGGTCCAACAGGAACCGGTAAGCCGCAGCGCAGGCCTCAATGCCGGCGGGGAACGGGTGTTCCGGGGCCAGCGGGTAGCGGGGCAGGTACACCTCACCATCCAGCCCCTTGGCCATTCGTGCCGCCAGGTTGTGGTAGGTGCGGGTTACCCCGGCGATATAGGCACCACCATGGAAATAGAGAATCGTGACTTTGGGGTCGGCGGTGTAGACATGGTCACCATTGAAGCCTTCGGTGCGTACCTCCCTGCGGCGCGTGCCCCGGGGCATCAGGGTAACGTTGGGGGGATTGTTGAACGCCTTGCGCAGGTGACGCACCAGATCATCCCCCGCAAGACCGCTTTTTTTAATCGTTTTGCGTGCGATAGCTTTGACAATTCGGGCCTGCAGACTCATTGAGTTATCCTTGTATCGTTGCAGAGAAAAATCACGATAGCGTTATCCCGGGCGATTGACGAGTGCCTTCGAGCCGCCTTGGGTGCGTCAACTCGGCGCAGCGCACCTTTATGGTGCGAATTGGGGTATGAAAGTCATCAGGTGCACAGCTACAGGCAGTTTTCTGCCAATAAACCCGCCTGCGGGGCGGCACGAAACCTGCAGCTTCTCCCTCAGTGCCCATGGCACTTTTCCATGCACTGACTGCCAATGCGCAGGGAGCCTGCTTTGATACTTGCGACTGATCTTGACGGAACCTTTCTCACCGGCGACCCGGAAAACCGCCTGCAGCTTTACCAGTTGATTGCCACACATCCGGACCTGTGTCTGGTGTTTGTCACCGGGCGGGGGCTGGAATCCGTGCTGCCCTTGTTGTCGGATCCCACCCTGCCTCAGCCGGATTACATTGTCTGTGATGTGGGCTGCACGGTGGTGGAGGGCAAGGCCCAGCAGCCGGTAGCGGCGATTCAATCGAGGATCGAGAAACTCTGGCCGGGGGAACATCCGGTAGAAGAAGCCCTGGCCCGGTTCCCCGGCCTCGAAAGACAGGAGGTTCCGCAGGAGCGTCGCTGCTCCTTCCTGTGCGAGCCCGATGCGGTGACCGGGGAAATCCGCGAGGTGGTGGCCAACCTGGCCTGCGACCTTCTTTATTCTGCCGGGGAGTACCTGGATGTACTGCCGCAAGGGATCAATAAGGGACGGACCTTGCGGGATCTGGTGGAGCACCTCGAGGTGAATCCCGAAGACGTGCTGGTGGCGGGCGACACTCTCAATGACCTGTCCATGTTCGAGCAGGGCTTTACTGGTGTCTGCGTAGGGGAGTCCGAGCCGGCGCTGCTGGACGCCACGCAGAGCCGCGCACGGGTTTACCATGCCACGCTCAGCGGCTGTGGTGGTATTCTGGAGGCCATTGCCCATTTCGGTTTTCTCGGCCCGGAAGGCCTGGCGGCAGAGGCCCGGGATATCCTGAAGCCGGGCAAATCGGACCTGGTGATCGTCTACCACCGGCTGCCCTACGAGGAGGTCATTGAAGACGGTCAGTTGATCCGCCGCAGGCCCACTTCCCCGAACGGCATTATACCGACACTGCTGAGCTTCTTTGCCGACGGCAAGGCCGGGTCCTGGGTTGCCTGGTCGATCCATGAGCCTGGCCAGGGTGCGTTTGAGACCCACACGGAGGTGGATACCCGCCGCTATGCCCGATTGCGGGCTGCACGGGTACCTCTGAGCAAGAGCGATGTGGATATCTTCTACAAGAAGTTCTCCAAGGAGGCATTCTGGCCGACCTTGCATACCTTCTGGGAGCGGGCCAGTTTCCGGGAGGACCACTGGCAGGTTTTCCTGAAGGTGAACCGGCTGTTTGCCGAACGGACCGCGGCGGAGGCTGCCAGTCATGCGGTGGTCTGGATTCATGACTATAACCTGTGGATGGTGCCTGCCTTCCTGAGAGAGCTGCGGCCGGATCTCACCATTGCCTTCTTTCACCACACCTATTTCCCGTCGGCGGATGTCTTCAATGTGCTGCCCTGGCGGCGTGAGATCGTCGGTAGCCTGTTGCAGTGCGACTACATCGGTTTCCATATTCCCCGCCAGGCGGAGAATTTCGTGGATGTGGCCCGCGGTGTTACGCCGCTGGATGTCACCCGCAGGGTGGGATGTGCACCGCGCTTTCTGACCTATGGCTGCGCCGTGGGTCTGGATGAGATGAGCGCGGAAATACGTGTCAACGACCGGCATATCCGGCTGGGTGCCCATCCGGTGGGGCTGGATATCAGCCGGGTGGAGCAGGCGCTGGCGAAGGATGCCGTGCAGCAGCGTATGACCGAATTGCGGGAGCAGCTGGACAAGACCCGTCTGGTGCTGTCAGTGGAAAGACTGGATTATACCAAGGGCATCCTGGAAAAACTGGAGGCCTGGGAGCAGTTGCTGCTTCAGCATCCGGAACTGCATGGCAAGGTGACCCTGATGGTGATGTGTGTGCCGGCGGCCCGGGAAATGACCGTCTACCGGACCCTGCAGTCGGACATCGAGCAGGCGGTTGGCAGAATCAATGGACGCTACGCCGAAGTCGGCTGGTCGCCGATACAGTTCTTTTTCCGGAGTTTTCCGTTCGAGGAACTGGTGGCTTATTACGCCATGGCCGATGTCATGTGGATTACCCCACTTCGGGACGGCCTGAACCTGGTGGCAAAAGAGTATGTGGCTACTCAGGGACTGACCGACGGCAGCGGTGTATTGGTGTTGTCCGAGTTTGCCGGTGCGGCGGCGGAACTGCGGGGGGCGCTGCTGACCAACCCCCATGATCCCCGGGAGCTGGCGGCCACCTGCTACCTGGCTTTGGCCATGCAACGCAGCGAAGCCGGGGAGCGCCTGCAAAAAGCCTTCGAGACGGTCACCTATTACGATATTGGTTTGTGGGGCCGGGAATTCCTGGAGGCGGTGGACGAGGGCCGGAAGGCTCAACTACAACGACTGGATGAAGCCCGCCGGGAGATCGGCTCGGTTGCCTGATCCTGTCCCCCCGACAAGCGCTCGGGGATCTCAATGGCCGCTTTCCGAAGGAGTCGCCCGTGATTCTGCGCAACGCTGTTCAGCTGATCTGTTATCCGGACCGCATCGGTAGCGGGCTGGCGGACCTGGCGGGGTTCATCGAACGTAACCTTGATGATGCGATCGGCGGCATCCATATACTGCCGTTCTACCCCTCCAATGCGGATGGGGGCTTTTCGCCCCTGACCCACACACAAGTGGATCCGGCATACGGAACCTGGGACGACATCCAGCGGCTGGCCGGTCGTTATGACCTGTGCGCCGATCTTACCGTGAATCATATCTCTGACGAGTCAGAAGAGTTCCGGGATTTTCTCGAGAAAGGTCATGACTCCGGGTATGCGGATCTGTTTGTGCATGTGGAGAAGTTCGGTGAGATCACCGCAGACGACCTGGCGAAAATCCATATCCGCAAGGAGAAGGAGCCGTTCCGCACCATCACTTTTGCGGACGGCTCCCGGGGTCAGGTCTGGTGCACCTTCACGGAGAAGCAGATCGACCTGAACTACGAATCGGAACAGACCTACCAGTTGATGGAGCACTATATTCATTTTCTGGCCGACAAGGGCGTCAAGCTGCTGCGGCTGGATGCGTTTGGCTACACCACCAAGCGCATCGGTACCAGCTGTTTCCTGGTGGAGCCGGAGGTCTACCGGCTGCTGGAATGGGTCAATGAGGTGGCCCATCAGCACGGGGCCGAATGCCTGCCGGAGGTACACGATCACACCAGTTACCAGTACGCCATCAGCCGGCGCAACATGCATCCCTACGGTTTCGCCCTGCCGCCGTTGCTGCTCTACTCGCTACTGGCGGCCAACAGTGTCCATCTGAAGAACTGGCTGCGCATGTGCCCGCGTAACCAGATCACCGTACTGGATACCCATGATGGTATCTGCATCCCCGACGTGGAAGGTGTGTTGCCGGATGAGGAAATCCGCCACCTGATCGACAACATCGATGCCCGCAGCGCCGACCCGATCCTGCGCCGCTCGGCTGCGAATATTCACAGTGTGGGCTCCATCTATCAGCTCACCTGCACTTTCTACGATGCGTTGATGCGGAACGACGATGCCTACCTTGCGGCCCGGGCTATCCAGTTCTTCACCCCGGGTATTCCCCAGGTCTATTACGTCGGCCTGTTGGCGGGTTGTAACGATCAGGAACTGATGGACGAGACCGGTGAGTTGCGGGATATCAATCGCCATTTCTACGGGGTAGAGGAAGCCGAGCAGGCACTGGAGCAGCCAGTCGTGCAGCGGCTGCTCAAACTGATGCGCTTCCGCAGTCATTACCCGGCTTTTGATGGCCGGTTCGAGCTGAACTATTCCAACGATTCCAGTGTCGCCATGGCCTGGCGGCACGGCGAATACTACTGCCATCTGTTCGTGGATCTGAACTTCAATACCGCCCGCATCCAGTATCTGGACGAACGGGACCTGAGTGAACAGAGCTTCCGTTGTTGAGGCAGGCGGGTGCCACACTATGAAAATGAACCTGTTTACCACCCTGGGGCCGATTCGCTCCATTCTCTTCAGCGTGGCATTGCTGCTGCTCGGCAACGGGCTGATCAATACCCTGCTGGCGCTCAAAGGCGCGGGGGAGGGGTTCTCCAGCATGGTCCTCGGGGCCATCATGTCGGCTTATTTTGTCGGGTTCGTCTGTGGTACCTGGGTGAGCGCGCGGCTGATAAAACGTATGGGGCATATCCGCACCTTTGCCTTTTGCGCGGCCATCTGCGCCAGCGTGGCGCTTTTGCACCTGATTTTTGTGGACCCCTGGGCGTGGCTGGCACTGCGCTTTATCTACGGGCTGTCCTACATCACCCTGGTGACGGTCATCGAGAGCTGGCTCAACAGTCAGGCCGCCAGCCATGAGCGGGGCAAGGTGTTTGCCATCTACATGGTGGTCAATCTGGGGGCTCTGGCGGCCGCCCAGCAGATTCTCAGGCTAGATAGCGATAACGGCTTTCTGCTGTTTGCTCTGGTGTCGATCCTGATTTGCTGGGCACTGCTGCCCATCACCATGACCCGGCGGCCTCAGCCGGTGATGCCGGATCGCCCCCGCAGCAGTCTGCTGGCACTGCTGAGGTTTGCGCCGCTGGCGGTGGCCTCTGCTGCCCTGTCCGGTCTGGCAATGGGCGCCTTCTGGGGGCTGGCCCCGGTATACGCCAATGGGCTCGGCTTCGATGCCGGTGGCGTCGGGCTGGTGATGAGCATGACCATCCTCGGTGGTGCTTTGCTGCAGGTCCCCATTGGCCGTTACTCCGACCGGCATGACCGGCCCAAAGTGATGACCCGGGTGGTCTGGCTGGCGGTGCTGGTAGCCGCTGTGATGCCTCTGTTCCCGGCGCAGAGCGCGTTGCTGGTGCTGTTCTTTATCTGGGGCGGTCTGGCCTTCTCACTCTACCCGCTGGCGGTAGCCCAGCTGATTGATCAGTTGCAGCCGGAAGAAGTGGTTGCCGGTTCGTCCGACATGCTGGTGCTGCATGGTGCAGGCTGTGCGGTAGCGCCACTGCTCGCGGGAGCGTTAATGAACCTGCTCGGTCCCAGTGGCCTGCCGGTTTACATTGCGCTGGTGCTGGCAATACTCGGCGGCTACGCCCTGTATCGCCGTCACCGGGTCACTGACCTGGTGACCGGGGAAGCCGGCCATTTTGAGCCCATGGTGCAGACCAGCGGGCAGGTATT
>JAXHVJ010000098.1:0-6615 GCA_034189235.1 Pseudomonadota bacterium | reverse complement strand
CTCGATTTAACTGCTGAGTCCGCCGTTGGGTCGGGCTCATAAGCCGAAGGTCGAGACTCCCTTCGGCTCTTGCGGGATTGGGAGCCCGACGAGCTACCAGACTGCTCCACCCCGCATCAAACTTTTCATCTCGATTTAACTGCTGAGTCCGCCGTTGGGTCGGGCTCATAAGCCGAAGGTCGAGACTCCCTTCGGCTCTTGCGGGATTGGGAGCCCGACGAGCTACCAGACTGCTCCACCCCGCATCAAACTTTGTGCTGAACGAGCTACCCGATCAACGTGGCGCGCATGATACGGTCCGGAGTACATACTGTCAAAGGGTATTACGGCTATCCCGTAATTATCGTTCCAGGATCGCTGTTACGCCCTGCCCGCCAGCGGCACAGATCGAAATCAGGCCTCTTCCGCTGCCCTTTTCCTCCAGCAGTTTGGCAAGCGTAGCCACAATCCGGCCACCGGTGGCAGCGAACGGGTGGCCCGTGGCCAGACTGCTGCCCTTCACATTGAGCTTGTCCCGGTCGATGCTACCCAGCGGCTTGTCCAGACCCAGACGCTCCTTGCAGAAGGCGGGATCTTCCCAGGCCTTGAGGGTGGAGAGAACCTGTGCGGCAAAGGCCTCATGGATCTCGTAGAAATCGAAATCCTGCAGCGACAGCCCTGCCCTCTCCAGCATCCGCGGCACCGCGTATGCCGGTGCCATCAGCAGACCTTCCTTCTTGTCGACAAAGTCCACCGCAGCCACTTCCGAGAACGTCAGCCAGGCCTTCACCTCCAGATTGTTCTCCTTCGCCCACTCCTCGCTGGCCAGCAGTACGCAGGACGCGCCATCGGTAAGCGCGGTGCTGTTGGCGGCCGTCAGAGTGCCGTTCTCGCGATCAAACACCGGCTTCAGGGTCGCCAGCTTCTCCAGTGTGGTATCCGGGCGAAGAATATTGTCCTTCTCCAGCCCCGCCAGCGGCGTGAGCAAATCACTGAAAAAGCCTTCCTCATAGGCCCTGGCCAGCTTCTGGTGACTCTCCCAGGCCAGCTGATCCTGATCTTCCCGGGCAATATCCCACTCCTTCGCCGTCACCTGAGCATGCTCACCCATCGACATCCCGGTACGCGGCTCGCCATTCTCCGGAATCTCCGGCACCAGATGCCCCGGACGGAACCGGCCCAGAATCTTCAGCTTCTCCCTGGCGGTCTTCGCCCGGTTCAGATCCAGCAGAATCTCCCGCAGTCCCTCGCCCACACCGATCGGCGCATCGGAGGTGGTATCGGTACCACCGGCAATCCCGCACTCGATCTGGCCCAGGGCAATCTTGTTAGCCACCAGAATCGCCGCCTCCAGCCCGGTGCCACAAGCCTGCTGAATATCATAAGCCGACGTCTCCGGCGCCAGTCCACAACTGAGCACCGACTCCCGGGTCAGATTGAAATCCCGCGAATGCTTGATCACCGCACCAGCGACTACCTCGCCCATGCGCTTGCCCTGAAGATCAAAACGATCCACCAGGCCACGGAGTGCGGAGGTCAGCAGTTCCTGGTTACTGATCTTGCTGTAGGCGGTGTTGGATTTGGCGAAGGGAATGCGGTTGCCGCCGATAACCGCAACGCGGCGGATTCCGTTATCGGTTTTCCTCGCTGGTGACTTTCTCTGTGTACGTTTCGGAGCCTGTGCCATAGTCTTTTCCTGATTCAAGTTTGGAATGGATGAACGCACGGAGTAAGGGGGTGATTGGGGATGGCTTTCCAAAACTGTGCGGAGCCATGGGTGAAGAGCGAAAGCTCTTCACGGGCAGGCCATGGACGGCCTGCCCCGGGCCCTCAGTGCGACGCAGGAGCATTTAGCACTGAGGGGCGGAGCTCAAGCGTCACAGGGACGTGCTTGAGCGGGTTTTGGAAAGCCATCCCCAATCACCCTCCCCCAGAGCCTGACTTAATGCAACATCAGTCTAGCGCCAGGCCAAAAAGCCTCATTGGCGCCCCTGACAACCAACCAATAGCATTGAGTCAATTCAAAAACCAAAGGATTCTTTACCCTGTAGGTCAAGTTGCATTCAACCGCAAACACAAGGAAGACCCAATGTCTGACCTCTACCTGAAAATCGTCAACACTCCCATCGGCAAATCCGCCGCCAAAACCCTGGGCCTGCCCTCACCCGTACCCCTGAAACGCCTGAAACGCACCGACCAGCCCTTCATCGAAGGCGACGTTCTCGTCGGCGCAGCCTCCGGTGCCCGGGCCATCGCCACCGCAGGCAGCATCCTCGGCGCAAGCGCAGCCACCCTGCACCACGCCTCCGGCCCGGATACTCTCACCGATTCGGCCAAAGCCGGCAACAAGGCCAAGCCCCTGGAGGTTGGCGGCGACATCAACCAGAAGTTCTCCGCCCTGGTATTCGACGGCACCGGCATCAAAACCCCGGAGGAGTTGCGAGCGGTCTACGACTTCTTTCACCCAACCATCAAAAAAATCGCCGGCAACGGCCGGGTATTGGTGATCGGCATGGACCCCGCCAGCTGCCGCAAGGCGCCCCAGGCCGCCGCCCAACAGGCCCTGGAAGGCTTTGTCCGCGCCGTAGGTAAGGAAATCGGCAAAAAAGGCGCGACTGCCAACCTGATACGGATGGTACCCGGCGCTGAAAAGCAACTGGACTCCAGCGTCCGCTTCTTCCTCTCACCCCGTTCCGCCTATGTGGATGGCCAGGTAGTGCGCATCGGCAAGAGCACTGAAGCGCCGGCCACCAACCCGGTGGCTCCCCTGACCGGCAAAGTCGCCCTGGTCACCGGCGCTTCCCGCGGCATCGGCGAAGCCATTGCCCGCACCCTGGCCCGGGACGGCGCCACCGTGATCGGCCTGGACATCCCACCGGCCATGGAAGACCTGCAGAAGGTAACCGATTCCATCAAGGGCAAGGCCCTGGCCTGCGACATCACCGACGAAAATGCGCCAAAACTGATTGCCGACTTTGCCGAAGAACATTTCGGCGGCCTCGACCTGGTGATCCACAACGCCGGCATCACCCGGGACAAGACCCTGGGCAACATGCCCGAGCACTTCTGGGACATGACCATTGCCGTGAATCTGTCTGCCGAAGAACACATCGACGAAGAGCTGACGAAACGGGAACTGCTGCGGGAGAACGGCCGAATCGTGTGCATCTCCTCGATCAGCGGCATCGCCGGCAACTTCGGCCAGACCAACTACTCCACCGCCAAGTCCGGTGTCATCGGCTATGTCGAAACCATGGCCAAACAGCTGAAGAACGGCATCACCATCAACGCCATCGCCCCCGGCTTCATCGAAACCCGGATGACCGCCGCCATGCCCATCACCATCCGTGAGGCAGGCCGGCGCATGAACAGCCTGTCCCAGGGTGGGCAGCCGGTGGATGTGGCCGAGGCGATTGCGTGGTATTGCAGCCCGGCTTCGAATGGCGTGAACGGCAATGTTGTGCGGGTTTGCGGGCAGTCGTTGATCGGGAAGTAAGGTGTCGGGTGGGGTCAGATGGAAAGCCGGAGGTTTTTCATCTGACCCCTCGGGAAGATCAGACCCCCGGAACGAAAAAAGACCGATCCTCACAGATCGGCCTTTTCGGAATTCTGGTGGGTGGTGCAGGGATCGAACCTGCGACCCTCGCCTTGTAAGGGCGATGCTCTCCCAGCTGAGCTAACCACCCGGGAAAAAATGGCGGAGCGGACGGGACTCGAACCCGCGACCCCCGGCGTGACAGGCCGGTATTCTAACCAACTGAACTACCGCTCCGCATCAATTCAGCCCGCGGGCCTGAACCTGAAACCGGATGGGGTGATCCGGTGATGCTTTCGAAAGACTCTGAAAGTGGTGGGTGGTGCAGGGATCGAACCTGCGACCCTCGCCTTGTAAGGGCGATGCTCTCCCAGCTGAGCTAACCACCCACTTCCAACCTCGAGAGGCTTTCAAGTCCTTGCTGTCTCAAGCAATTGAGACGCGCATTTTAAGCATTTCGCGGACGGAGTCAAACCTTTTCCGGAAATTTTCCAAAAAAATCTGCAAGCCATTCAAAATCGGGCGGTTTTTAACCAAAACCTGATCAGAAACCGGTCATTTACCGGCGCCGTTTTCCGGCCCCTTTTCCACCAGCCGCTGGCCCGCCTGTTCGGCCTTCTGGCGCAGGGACAATTCACTCACCCGCGAACGCCGGTCATCGGGAACGGACCGGCTCGCCAGCGAGGAATTCAGCTCGCCAAGACGCCTGCGCACATCCTCAAGCCTCTGCATGGCCAGAGGCACCACGTTATCGGCCAGCTTTTCCAGCCTACTTTGCAAACGATTCTTCAAAGACATTTTCCTGACTTCCTGACTCATTTCACTGACTACAATGTAACCGCCAGAGATGAACACAGACTGTTACAAAGCACCAGGCACACTGCTTAAAGAAAACTCAACAACCGATCACTGACCGGACATCCGGGCTTCCAGCCGGTCCACATCATCAGACAAACGCACAAGCCGGGACGTCAGCTGCGCCCTGGACGCATCAATGGAAGCCACCGTCTGCCTGAGCGACGCCAACTGGTTACGCAGGGATCGAATCTCCGAACTGCCCGCTACACCATCGGCCTTCTTCTCCAGGGCAGCGATCCGGCTCTCCATGCCACTGATCCCCAACTTCTGCTCCCGCTCGAAACGACGGATACGGCTCTCGATCACCTGATCCACATCCGCCATCTGCTGGCTCAGCCTGGTAACCTGCTCCGAAGCCCGGGCGCTGTTTTCCTTCAGCGCAACAACCTCCGAAGACAGAGAAGCCCGAGCTTCTTCGAGTGTGATTTCCAGACTGGCGACCGCCTTCTTCTCCTCCTCCAGCGCCGACTTCAGCGTTGCCAACTGCTCCTCATGCTCATCCAGCCGCGCCTTGTTCCGCTCATTGGCCACAACCCACAACTTACGGATCTCACTGGAAACCTCCTCAAGCCCCGACTTGTTCGCCGCAATCTGCTCTGCAAGCGACTGCCCCCGCTCTTGCAGATTCTCACCGGTCTCCGAGAGCTCACCCTCAAACCGCGCCAACGCCAACTTGCTCTGCCGCGCCCAGTAATCCGCCTCCTCAAGCTGCGACTCCAACGCCTGAATCCGCTGATCCCAGGAATACCAACCGGCTACCGTAGCCACCGCAACCGCAATCAACAACAGCCAGACCGCCGCCAGGCCGCCCTTGCCGTTGCCCCCGTTCCCGTTACCAGCCGGCGGTTTCCGGCCGCCACCAGAGCCACCGGAACGAGCAGCCGGCGCAGCGGCGGCCTTTTTCGGAGCAGAGCGTTTCCGATCGCTACTGCCAATCGGCGCGTCTGCCCGGAGTTCGTCATCATCTGGGCGGATGGAATCCATTACTGCTCCTGAGTCTGAGTTGTGGTTCTTCGTTATTCTATTGGCCGAATCGTTAATAAGGTATGTCCGGACCGCTCTGTCTGAGTTATCGACGCTATTCAGGTCAACCTTCGATAATACATGCACTTATGCACGGGGTGAAATGAAGCTCCGATAATGTGGCATGGGCTCGGGGTATCGGCTGGAGGTCCTTTCCGAAAATGTCGAAGGCCAGGGATGGCCTGAGACAAGCGCACATGGACGTGCTCGTAGCGGTTTTCGGAAAGGACCTCCAGCCGATACCATGCACCAAAACGGGCAAGTTGCATGGCATGTAACCAAAACATACAATGGCCGGCTTTCCAATTATCTCAGGATGTTGCATATGCAGCCGCTTGTAGGACTCATCATGGGCTCCAAATCCGACTGGCCCACCATGGAACACGCCGCCAACATGCTCGAAAAACTCGGCGTACCCTACGAAACCAAAGTCGTCTCCGCCCACCGCACCCCGGACCTGCTCTTTGACTACGCCAAAACCGCCGCCGACCGCGGCCTGAAAGTCATCATTGCAGGCGCCGGCGGAGCCGCGCACCTGCCGGGCATGGCCGCCTCCCAGACCGCCCTGCCCGTGCTCGGTGTACCGGTCCAGTCCAAAGCCCTGAACGGCCTCGACTCCCTGCTCTCCATCGTCCAGATGCCCGGCGGCGTCGCCGTAGGCACCCTGGCCATCGGCAAAGCGGGAGCCACCAACGCCGGTCTGCTTGCAGCACAGATCATCGGCACGTTCGATAATAATGTCCGAAAGGCCGTCGAAGAATTTCGCTCGACCCAGACCCAAACGGTCCTCGATAATCCGGATCCCACTGATCAATAACGCTGGATTCGGAGCAAGAAGCGCGCGGGGCCTTGTGTCCAAAACACGCTACAAGCACGTCTCTGTGCGCTTGTTTCGGGCCGTCCCTGGCCCTCAACAGTTTTGGACACAAGGCCCCGCACGCTTCCCGGACTTTTGAACCATGCCGTTCAATGGCAAGATCATATATCCGAATGGCCTTTACCACAGTCCGAGGCGTGAAAACCATTAACGGTTTAGCACCAGAGTTTGATGAGCGGGTTGGGGAGAGCTTTCCAAAACTGTGCGGAGCCATGGATGGCGGAGCCCAAGCGTCACATGGACGTGCCGCAAGGAGCGTGTTTTGGAAAGCTCTCCCCAACCCGATCACACCACCCAATTTAAATGCCGATCAGCAGGCAGGAGAACACAAATGAGAATTGGT
>JAXHVJ010000097.1:0-6883 GCA_034189235.1 Pseudomonadota bacterium | reverse complement strand
TTTGAGTGTTTTCTAAGCAAAACTGGGATGTGGGGACTAATGATGGGACAACTCTGAATCTCTTTCTAAGCTATTGATAAGAAAGAGAGAGTGGTGCCCGGAGGCGGAATCGAACCACCGACACGGGGATTTTCAATCCCCTGCTCTACCGACTGAGCTATCCGGGCGTGTTGCGGTACTGCGCTGCAACGGGGCGCTATTAAACCGGTTTAGGGTTGATGAGTCAAGGCCGGCAGGCAAAAATTTCTGAATCTTTTCAGGGATGCTCAGGCCTTGATCAATCGCCGTTATTTCTCGGGTGGAACGTAGCCCTCGGCCTGGTCGAACGGCTCGTTATTGAAGAAGTGTTCCATCTGGGCCTGCAGGTATTTGCGGGTGTTCGGGTCCATCAGGCTCAGGTGTTTTTCGTTGATCAACATGGTCTGCTGGGCCTGCCATTCTTCCCAGGCCTGTCTGGACACGTTATCGAAGATGTCCTGGCCCCTGGCGCCGGGCATGGGGGGGAAGTCCAGGCCTTCCATTTCTTTCCGGTATTTGCGACAGAATACGGTGCGGCTCATGTCGGCTCCTGTGTCGATGTGAAAACCGGCTGAATGATAACAGATCGTGCGGGGTGGTGGCCGCCTCAGAGCAGGGCGGCCTGTTCCGGTTCGGTCAGCAGTATGCGGATGGGGGCAGGGAGGCCCAGGGCCAGAGCCTCGTTCCGGTTCAGCCAGCGCTGTTGTCCGGTATCGGCAACCTTCGTGCTACCGGTGACCGGCAGGCGGGCGGGCTGGATGTGCAGGTGGTAGTGGCTGAAGGTGTGGCGGAAGCCACTGATCAGTTCCGGATCGCCGCAGTTCATGCCCAGTTGCTGTTCGCAGGCTTCGGAAAGCTCTTCCGGGCCATAGGCGGGGTCGAGTTCCGGAAGGCTCCAGAGGCCGCCCCAGATGCCACTGGGCGGTCGCCGTTCCAGCAGGATACGGCCGTGGCTGTCTTCCAGGATGATCATCCAGGTGTTTTTTTCGGGTTTGGCTTTCTTTGGCTTCGAGCCGGGATAAAGAGTTGTCTCGCCACGGGCGAGGGCCTGGCAGTCTGTGCTGACCGGGCAGGCCTCGCAGTCGGGCCGGGTGCGGGTGCATACCGTGGCCCCCAGGTCCATGATGGCCTGGGTGTAGTCTGTTACACGTTGCTCCGGAGTATGCTCCTCGGCGTGTTCCCAGAGCCGGTTCAGCACGGCGGTCTGGCCGGGCCAGCCGGACACTGCGTGGTAACGGGCCAATAGCCGTTTGACGTTACCGTCCAGAATGGTGGCCCGCTTGCCGAAGGCCTGGGCGATGATGGCGGCGGCGGTGGAGCGGCCGATGCCGGTGAGCGATTCCAGCTGTTCCTGGTCCTGCGGAAACCCGCCGTCAAATTCCTCGACCACCTGCTGCGCTGCCTTGTGCAGGTTACGCGCTCTCGCATAGTAGCCGAGCCCGGACCAGTGGCTCAGAACGTCGTCCACGGGTGCCCGGGCCAGATCATGCACGGTCGGGAAGCGGGCCATGAAGGCCTCGAAGTAGGGGATGACCGTAGTCACCCGGGTCTGCTGGAGCATGATCTCCGAGACCCAGACCCGGTAGGCGGTACGGCCATGGTGCCACGGCAGGTCGTGCCTGCCGTGTTGGTCGTACCATGTGAGGAGTTTGTCGGCGAAACGGTCTGTCATTGCTGGAACAGGCCCTTGAGCTTGTCGCCCAGCTTTTCCTCGACCTTTTCCTTCACTTTTTCCTCTGCCTTGGTCCTGGCTTCGTCCACTTTTCCCTGGACCTTGGCCCTGGCGGCGTTCTCCGCGATGGTCTTCAGGGTGTCCCGGAAGCGGGAGCCGTCAAAGGAACACAGGCCGGCCGGGTCCTCGGAGAAGTTGCCACGGCATTCCACCGGGATCACCACGTTTTCCACGTATTCGGTCACCCGGCATGCCGGGTCCCGGTGCACTTCGCCCACAATGCGCAGGCCTGCCTCGTAATCCAGGATGGTCTGTTTCATGTCGACAGTGCCCTGGCCTTCCAGCTTCATGCCGGCGAGAGAGGCCACCAGGTTGTTGTTGGCGAGGATGTTGCCGTTGATGTCCAGGGTGCCGCTCATGTCGTTGAACGGTGTGGTGGTGCCCCAGTCGGTGGTGGTCAGTTGCTCCTGGTTGACCAGGGCAATCCCCTGGCAGGCCA
Source organism: Pseudomonadota bacterium (assembly GCA_034189235.1). Classification (GTDB taxonomy): domain Bacteria; phylum Pseudomonadota; class Gammaproteobacteria; order Pseudomonadales; family Oleiphilaceae; genus Marinobacter. The sequence continues at coordinate 4,694 of JAXHVJ010000097.1, read as the reverse complement.
GGTGCGTCAGGTTCATGCGCCGGAACTCACCCTTGGACAGGTTGAAGCTGACCTGGCCATCGGCGTTCTCCCGCAGCACGGAAAGGCGGTTGCCGCTGGTGGTGGCATTTACCTTCAGGTTGGCGCCACCGCCGAGCATGTCCACTTCCGCCAGGTCGGTCAGCAGGGGCAGGGTCTGCACATTGGTGACATTGGAGGCAAGGCTCCACTTGGGATTGTCGCTGCGGGCATCGATGGTGGCGTTGGCGCCAAAGCTGCCTTCATACATCTTGCCGCTGAACTCGTCGACCTTGAGCACACCGTTTTTGGCGGTGGTGCTGGCCTTGATTTCATTGATAGTCAGGTTGCTGACGATCAGCTCGCCAAGACCGAAATCTGCATCCAGCAGCAGTGTGCGCAGGGTTTCCAGCGGCAGCAGATCGGATTCCGGGGCGGAACCTGAGCCTCCCGCGGAGCCGGCCTCTGCCGTTTGCTGTTCCCCGCCTTCGGCCCTGGGGGGCAAGTAACGGTCGGCATTGAGTTTGTCGCCCTGCAGATTGAAGACAATGCCGCCGTCGGCCAGGGTATAGCTGCCGGAACCGTTGAAGGTGGTGTCGTCGAGCTTGAGGGTGAGGTTCTCCAGCGCCGCTGTGCCCGGTGCACCGCCGATGCCGGTGGAGAAGGCGACGGCTTTGAGGACGTCGGGATCGCTGGTTTCGATGGCCGGCTGGCCCAGGTTGCTGAGCAGCTCTTTCAGGGAGAATTCCTGGATGGCCAGGTTGCCCTTGAGGGCCGGTTTGTCGCCAAAGCCCTGAACCTCGAGGTCAGTGGTGAGGGTAAGGTTGGCCAGGCTGGCGGTGACGCCGGAGAGCGTGGCGGTTTCGTTTTCCAGGTTGGCCGTGGCTGAACCGGCCAGCTCGGCAGTAACGGATTTGCCGCCGAACGGCTCGCCGCTCATGTCGAACACGGCCTTGAGTCCGGATACGGCGAAGTCATTGAGAGCCTCGTTGGCCGCCAGCCGGGCATTGATGCTGCCATCAACCCTGAGCTGTGGTTTGGCGGTATCCACCCGGAAGCTGACTTCCAGCGGAAATTCGGACCCCGGGGTGATGTCGCTGGCGTTGACGGCAAAGTTCTCGAGGGTGACCGCCTGGCCGGTGCTGTTGTCGGTGTAATGCACCCGGGCGTTGCTGATCCGGACGTTTTCCACATTGAAGTTCAGCGGCTCGCCGCCGGAGGCGGTCTGCGCTTCTTCCTGCGGCTGTTCGGCCGGCTGCTCAGCCGGTGCCTGTGCTTCGTCCGCGGCCTTCGCGGACTCGCGCATGATCCGGGTCCAGTTGCCTTCGCCCTGCTCGTTGACTACCAGGTTGGCTTCCAGGCCGTCCAGTACGAACGTGTTCACCCGGGGCGACATGGTAATCAGGGACCAGAAATCCACCTGTGCCACCAACTGGTCGAGGGCCACGAAACGCTCTTCCTCGAGGTTGGCGTTCACGTTGTTGAGCTCCAGGCCGAGGGGAATGAAAGACCAGCCGATATCGCCTTCCAACTGCAGATCCAGGTTGGTCTTCTGCTCCACGACGTTTTCAATCTGAGGCTTGTAGTCGTTCGGATCGATGATCGCCATGGCAATCGCGATGGCCACTACTGCCAGAATGATGATGGCAACAATGGCAATCAGGAGGTAACGAACAGCTTTCATGATCAGGGCTTCCTTGTTCCGGTGAGCGTCGGGAGCTTGAGGGTGAATCCCCTGGCTAATAAAGTTAAGGATAACGCAGGGTTAACAAATTAACAGCGCAGAAGTATGACAATGGTGTGGTGATAGGCCAAAATACTTCCCCTGATTTCCCCCGCGAGGGGCCATCCGGCCTCTGCAGACAGGTCATAAAGACAAGAAGGAGTGGGCTGTGGCAATTACTGTGTCGATCGAGTTGAATCGCGATCTGGAGATCCCTGCAGGTTACGACGAAGTCTTTGAGTTGCTGGCCGACATACCGCGCTGCGCCAGTCATTTCCCGAAAGTCGACAAGCTGACCGACCTGGGCGACAACAGCTATCGCTGGGAAATGGGGAAAGTCGGTGTGGACAGGTACGCCATCCGGGCCGTCTATGCCTGCAAGTATTACCCGGACAAGGATGCCGGCAAGATTACCTGGGAACCGGTCAAGGGCGAGGGTAATGGCGTGGTGAGCGGTTCCTGGACCCTGACGGCCAGTGGTGACGATGCCACCAGGGTGAAATTCCGTGCCAGTGCGGAGCTGACTGTGCCCCTGCCCAGCCTGCTCAAGCTGGCCATCAGCCCGGTGATCAAGCACGAGTTCAACAGCCTGGTGGACACCTACATGAACAACCTCAAGAAGGCGCTCTGAGCTATCACGGTCATTGACGCGGTTGCGGGACTCGGGCAGGCATAAAAGGTATAATCCGCAAACGAATTGTTTTCGGCACCAAGCCGGTTTATGACGACGGAGTCTCCATGGCCGAACGTAAGGCTCGCGTAGAACGCAATACCCTCGAAACACAGATTACTGTCGAGATCGATCTCGACGGCACCGGCAAGTCCGGCTTTGACACCGGTGTTCCGTTCCTTGAGCACATGATGGATCAGATCGCCCGCCACGGGCTGATCGACCTCGACATTGTCTCCAGGGGCGACCTGCACATTGATGATCACCACACCGTGGAAGACATCGGCATTACCCTGGGCCAGGCTTTCAGGCAGGCGGTGGGTGACAAGAAGGGCATCCGTCGCTACGGCCACGCCTATGTGCCGCTCGATGAAGCCTTGTCCCGTGTCGTGATCGACCTGTCCGGCCGTCCGGGCCTGGCCATGGATGTACCCTATACCCGTGCCTCCGTCGGCGGTTTTGACGTGGACCTGTTCGAGGAATTCTTCCACGGTTTCGTCAACCACTCCATGGTGACCCTGCATATCGACAATCTGAAGGGCAAGAACACCCACCACCAGATTGAAACAGTGTTCAAGGCCTTCGGCCGTGCCCTGCGCATGGCGATTGAGATGGACGAACGCATGGCGGGGATTACCCCGTCCACCAAGGGCTCGCTGTAACCGGTCACCAACAGGACATCGCATTTGACCATGAAAACCGTTGCCATCATCGACTACGGTATGGGGAACCTTCATTCCGCCCGCAAGGCGGTGGAGCACGTTGCCCCGGATGTCACCGTCCTGGTGACCGATAACGCCGACCGGATCCGGGAGGCTGACCATGTCGTCCTGCCTGGCGTCGGAGCCATCCGTGACTGCATGGCCGAGATTCGCCGGCTGGAGGTGGATGCCCTGGTCCGGGAAGTATCCCGGGATCGTCCCTTCCTCGGTATCTGTGTCGGCATGCAGGCGCTGATGTCCCGCAGTGAGGAAAACGGCGGCGTGGACTGCATTGGTCTTTTTCCCTCCGAGGTTCGGTACTTCGGTGACAACCTGGTGGAAAACGGCGAGCGCCTGAAGGTACCGCACATGGGCTGGAATGAAGTCTTCCAGACCATCGATCATCCACTCTGGCACAACATTCCGGACGGCGATCGCTTTTACTTCGTGCACAGCTATTACGCCGAGGCCGAGGGCAATGCCGACATGGCCGGCCGGACCCATTATGGCGTCGACCTGGCGGCAGCGGTTGCCCGCAATAACATCTTTGCGGTGCAGTTCCACCCGGAGAAGAGTGCCCGGGCTGGCCTGCAGCTCCTGAAAAACTTTGTGGACTGGTCCGGCAAGTAACGCCGGCCATCAGAACGAACGACACGGACATTGCTCTATGCTGATTATCCCCGCCATTGATCTCAAAGACGGCAAATGTGTACGCCTGCGTCAGGGCCGGATGGACGATTCCACCGTCTTCGGTGACGACCCGGTCGAGATGGCAACCCGCTGGGTGAACGCCGGTGCCCGTCGTCTGCACCTGGTGGACCTGAATGGCGCCTTTGCCGGTGAGCCGGTCAACGGCGAGATCGTCCGGGCCATCGCGAAGAAATATCCGGACCTGCCGATCCAGATCGGGGGTGGCATCCGCTCTGCTGAAACCATTGAGGCCTATCTGAAGGCTGGTGTTCAGTGGGTGATCATCGGTACCAGGGCAGTGAAAGAGCCGGAGTTCGTAACCGGGATGTGCAAGCGCTTCCCCGGCCACATCATTGTCGGCCTGGATGCCAAAGACGGTCGGGTGGCCACCGATGGCTGGGCGGAAGTCTCCGGGGTGATGGCTGTGGATCTGGCCAGGCGCTTCGCCAACGACGGCGTTGATGCCATTGTCTACACCGACATCAGCCGCGACGGCATGATGCAGGGCGTGAACGTGGAAGCCACTGCGAAGCTGGCGGAAGAAGGGGGTATTCCGGTTATTGCATCCGGTGGTGTGACCAATATGGATGACCTCAAGCGCCTGGCGGAAGTGGCGGACAAGGGCATTCTCGGGGCCATCACCGGCCGTGCCATCTACGAGGGCACCCTGGATGTGGCCGAGGCCCAGGCCTTCTGCGATAGCCTGAACGGCTGAGGGAGTTAGCATGGGACTGGCAAAACGCATCATTCCCTGCCTGGACGTGGACAAGGGGCGCGTGGTCAAGGGTGTGAACTTCGTGGATATCCGGGATGCCGGGGATCCGGTCGAGGTGGCCCGCCGATACAACGAGCAGGGTGCCGACGAAATCACCTTCCTCGATATCACCGCCAGCCATGAGAGCCGTGACACTAC
>JAXHVJ010000096.1:0-6920 GCA_034189235.1 Pseudomonadota bacterium | reverse complement strand
CTGCAGACCTGCGCCGCCCTCGGCATCAAGGACATCTGGCTGATCAACAGCTACAAGGTGGAGAAAAGTTTCTGGCAGACGCCCTGGCTGTCGGAAGACAACCTGCGGGAAAACCTGGCGCTGGGCCTTGAGCAGGCCAGAGATACGGTGATGCCCACCGTTCATATCCGCAAACTGTTCAAACCCTTCGTGGAGGACGAGCTGCCCGGCATCCTCGCCGGAAAGCGGGCACTGGTGGCCCATCCCGGCACACCCATGCCCTGCCCTGTGCATCTGGATGAACCCGCCGTACTTTGTGTCGGGCCCGAGGGAGGGTTCACCCCCTACGAGGTCGCCAAACTGGAGGAAGCCGGTTGCCAGGGGGTTCATCTGGGCCCCCGGATCCTCCGGGTGGAAACCGCCGTTCCGGTGCTGGCCAGCCGGCTGTTTGACGCCTGCCGGTAACCCAAAGCCAGCAGCCTGTCGGACTTAAGGCTAATCTACTGCGCCGCGTTTCTGCCACCAATGGATCAGGGGCATCAGCACCCCGACCAGAATGGCACCGGCCAGAACCCCGAACAGGCCATCGGCCAGGGCCGGCACCAGGGTGGCGCCAATACCGCCAAAGCCTTCGGCAAAGTGGTGGATGCCATCGTAGACCGGTGGCAGACCATGGACGAGAATGCCACCGCCCACCAGAAACATGGCGATGGTGCCCAGGATCGACAGGGTCTTCATCATATAGGGAGCCAGCCAGAGGATGCCTTCGCCGACTCGCCGGGCCAGGGCACTGTCCTTCTGGCTGAGGTACAGACCACCATCGTCCAGTTTCACGATGCCGGCCACCAGGCCATAGACCCCGACCGTGATCATCACCGCCACCACGGTGAGCACCAGAAACTGCATACCGATGCTTTGCCCGGTAACGGTGCCCAGGGTGATGGCGATGATTTCGGCCGACAGCACAAAGTCAGTGCGTATCGCTCCCTTGACCTTCTCCTTTTCCAGTGTCTTCAGGTCCAAATCCGGGTTCTTCAGGGCCTCGTGCAGTTCCTGCTTGTGGGCCTCATCCTCCTTGCCGTGGAGGAACTTGTGGGCCAGTTTCTCGAACCCCTCAAAACACAGGAACGCCCCACCAAGCATCAGCAACGGGGTTACCAGCCAGGGCACAAAGAAGCTGATGGCCACGGCCGCCGGCACCAGGATCGCCTTGTTGATGAAAGAACCCTTGGCGACCGCCCAGACCACCGGCAACTCCCGGACCGGCTTCACACCGGTAACCTGCTGGGCATTGAGCGCCAGATCATCCCCCAGAACCCCCACGGTTTTCTTGGTGGCGGCCTTGGTCATGAGGGAAACATCGTCGAGAATGGTGGCGATGTCGTCGATCAGCGCGAGCAGACTGCTTGCTGCCATGGGTAAATCCCTTATGCCGGGTAAGTCTAGCTGTCAGTCCACGAGGCCCATGGCCTCGGCGGCTATACGGTTCTTGACCGGCCCAAGCCGGTCCAGCCAGCGCATGCCAGCGTTGCGAAGCCAGCGCAGGGGCAATTCGTCCCGGGCAAACAACCGTCTGAAGCCCTCCATGGCCGCCATCATGGTCAGGTTCTCACCTTTCCGGCGGCGCTGGTAGCGGGCCAGAACCAGTTCGTCATCCGGAGCAAGATCAAGCGCCTTCGCACGTTTCATTTCATCGAGCAGGGCCCGCACATCCCCGTATCCCAGATTGGCGCCCTGGCCTGCCAGAGGGTGGATGGTATGGGCTGCGTCACCCACCAGGGCCAGGCCATCGGTCACATAATCCTTCGCGTGGCGCTGGTGCAGGGGGAAGGCAAAACGGCGGGAAACGGCAGTCACATTGCCCAGCTCACCTTCGATGGCCCGTTCCAGTTCAGTCCGGAAGGCATCATCCCCCAGGGCCATCAGCCGGCGGGCTTCGGGGGTGTCCTGTGACCAGACAATGGAACAGAACCGGTCGTCCAGATGTTCGTTCAGCAGCGGCAGAAAGGCCAGCGGACCACTGGGAGAGAACCGCTGCCAGGCGGTGTGGCGGTGGCTTTGGGCCGTCCGCACGGTGCAGACGATTGCCTGCTGGTCGTAGTCCCATTCCCGGGTCGGCAGCCCCGCCCACTGACGCAGGCGCGAGTTCGCGCCATCCGCCCCGATCACCAGCCGGGCCGCCAGCTGGCGCCCGTCCTCCAGTTCAACCCCTTCCGTCCTCGACCAGCTCCGGACCCGGACCCCGTCAAACAGCGTCACCTCACTGGCAAGGAGTTCCCGGAACAAAGCCCGGACGATGTTGCGATTCTCGACGATGGTGCCCAGCGCCCGGGCATGCAGTTCGGCGGCATCGAAATGAATCCGCCCCGTGCCGTCACCATCCCATACGACCATTTCCCGGTAGCCACAGTGGCGGCTTTCCCTCACGCCGGACCAGGCCCCCAGCTCGTCCAGCAAACGCTGGCTGGCCGTGGAAATGGCACTGACCCGGGGCTCGAAATCGTCCACCGTTGAGGCCGGCGCCGGGGTCGCGAGCAACGTGTCCCGCGAGGTACCTTCGACCAGACCGACCTGCCAGCCCTGGCCGGACAGCCCCAGTGCCAGGGCCGATCCGATCATGCCGCCACCAGCGACAACAATATCGAAGGACCGGGTGTCAGCGTTACTGGTCATGGCGGGCATCCTCACTGGCGGTTGGAAAAACTGACGGAACAACCGGTCTGCGGCCGCCGGTACCCATGGCTTTGCGGGCAAACCAGCGTTTGGCGCCAGGCACCAGGTCGAGCCCGACCAGTCCGGCATCCCGAGCTGTTGCCACGGGCAACAGGGACGTTCCGAAGATCCGGATCAGCGAATCCGAAAACTGCACCGTCTGCTGCCAGTCCCTGCGATGGCGCCGCTGGTATTCTCCGAGCACCGACAGCTCACCGATCGAACGGCCCTCATCCACAGCCCGCCGGAACTGTTCCACCAGCGTCATCAATCCCCGGAGGGCCAGGTTGAAACCCTGCCCGGCCACCGGATGCAGGGCGTGGGCGGCATTGCCCACCAGCGCCACACCCGGGCGCACGGCCTCGTCCACGGTGGTCAGTTTCAGCGGGTAATGGCTGCACTGGCCGATCCGGGTAAACCGGCCCAGACGCCAGCCGAATCTCTCCTGCAAACGCCGGCACTTCTGCTCGTCCGACAGCTCCAGCACCTCCGCCAGGGCGTCATCGGTCAGGGTCCACACGAGGGCCGACTGGTTTACCGGCCGGCGGGGCGAACCATGGGGCAACAACGCCATCGGACCATCCGCAGTGAACCGTTCATAGGCAGTAAACTGGTGGGATTCACCGGTGGAGACGTTGGCAATCAGCGCATTCTGGCCATAATTTTCAGTGCGGGCGACAAAGCCTAGTTTCTTCCGCAAGCCGGAACGGCCACCATCGGCAACCACCAGGCATTGCCCGGTCAGTGACTGCTCCTGGCCGTCCTTGCGGATCAGCACGTCCACGCCGTCCGCTGTCGGCGTCATGTCCACAACCTCCGCCGGCGCCTGCCACTGCACACCGGTATCGAGCAACGCCCGCATCAGGCACAGTCCCATCCAGCGGTTGTCGGCGACATAGCCCAGGGCTTGCTGGTAATGATCTTCCGCATGCAGTCGGGTGGCCCCGAAGTGGCCACGATCGGAGACATGGATATGGCGGATGGGCGTGGCGTGTTCCGCCAACGCCGGCCAGAGCCCCAGCTCTTCGAAGATCAACCTGGAACCCCAGGACAACGCCGTGGAACGGGCGTCATAGCTGGGCTGGTAGTCCTCCGGCAGCGCTTCCGGGGACAACGGAAAGGTCTCCACCACCGTCACCCGAAGCTCGGGTACCGTCCGTGCCAGCGCCAGCGCCAGGGTAGCGCCGGCCAGGCCGCCGCCGGCAATGATCAGGTCAGTCCGGAGTGGGGTCATCGTGTCAGTCCGCCATCAACGCTTCAATATCGGCAATGGTCTTGGGCACCTCATCGGTCAGGACGCGGCAACCGTCTTTGGTTACCACCACATCGTCCTCGATGCGGATGCCGATACCACGCCACTTTTCGTCCACACTGGTGTTGTCCGGGGCAATGTACAGCCCTGGCTCCACGGTCAGGACCATACCGGGCTCCAGCTCGCGCCAGGCCTCACCGATCCGGTAATCGCCCACGTCATGCACATCCAGGCCCAGCCAGTGGCCGGTGCGGTGCATGAAGAACGGCTTGCAGGCTTCCTTTTCAATGGCCTCTTCCACCGTTCCGGACAACAGTCCCAGATCAATCAGGCCGCGGGCAAGCGCCTTGAGCGCCGCCTCATGGGCATGATTCCAGTGGTTGCCGGGCCGCACAGCGTCAATCGCCTCGTACTGGGCCGCCAGCACCACTTCATACAGGGCTCGCTGCTCCGGACTGAACCTGCCGCTGACCGGGAAGGTCCGGGTAATGTCCGACGCGTAGCACTCCAGCTCACAGCCGGCATCGATCAACACCAGATCACCGTCCTTCAAGGGCGCACTGTTCTCGATGTAATGCAGGATGCAGCCATTGGCACCACTGCCCACGATGGAGGGATAAGCGGTGGACCGGGCACCGTGTTCCATGAACGTGTGGATCAGGGTGGCTTCCAGGTTGTATTCAAACCCGCCCTGCCGTGCCCGTTTCATGGCGTTGCAATGGGCTTCGGCACTGATCTTGCCGGCCTTCGCCATCACCTTGATCTCGTTAGTGCTCTTGTACAGGCGCAGATCCTGGAGCAGATGCTCCAGGGCGACAAACTCGCCGGGCGGATGGGCGCCGGTGCGCACCTTGCTGCGGATGGTCTTGACCCATTCCATGACCCGGTGATCGAAGCTCTGGTCCTTGCCGAGGGGGTAATAGACCCGGCTGCGGCCCTCGATCATGCCCGGCAGGATGTCGTCGATATCCGAAATCGGGAAGGCATCGTCGAGACCGAACCGCTCGATGGCGCCTTCGGGACCGCACAGAAAACCGTCCCACAGCTCTTTCTCCGGGTGGCGTTCCTTGCAGAACAGCACCGCCTCGCCATGTTCGCGACCGGGAATCAGGGCCAGTACCGCGTCGGGCTCGCCAAAGCCGGTCAGATACTGGAAGTCACTGTCCTGCCGGAACGGGTGGAGTACATCCCGGTTACGCACCCGCTCGGGGGCCGCTGGCAGGATGGCAATACTGTCCGGCGCCATGCGCTCCATCAGCTTGCGACGGCGCTCGGCGAACTCCTTGACGGGTATCATGGACGACATAGATTCTCCCATAGTTCTGGACCCGGCTCAGTGCAGGGTCGGCGAATCGGAGGCCGGCTTCTCCGGGGCATTGAATTCGGTAAATACGGCCAGGGCCCCGAGCCGGACATACTCGGTGATTTCCAGCAGTTGCTGCTCGCTTTCTTCGTCGGCTTCCTCATCCTCGGACAGCTGGCTGATCGCTACCAGGTCCTCAATCAGTTCCCGGATCTCGTCCGGAGCCTGGCCCAGGGATTCGCCGGCGCTCAGGGCCATGCCCTCGAGAAAACCGCGCACCCAGGCCACCAGCGCTTCGAGTCTCTGTTCAATAGCATAGTCGTCATCCGGTAACAAAGGATGGAAGCTCATGTCGGCTGCTTGCAAGAGCGCCAGGGTCTGCTCGTAGGCTTTATTCATGAAGGGCGCCAGGTCGTCGGATTGTTCAGCCGCGTCTTCCGGCAAACCCATGTGCTCGCACACCATGCTCAGCCATTCAGGTTCCCGGATACGGGAACCGGCGGCGAGCCGACCACACAGTGCGCCGTGGAGCTCCGAGGGGTGACTGAAGGCCTGGTGGGCGGTAAAGACGTTGGCCCAGCGTTCGAATTCTGCAGCGCGGGCGGCGCCTGAAGAGGTGTCGGATTCGGACATGAACCAAGACAATCCTGTGTTGTTGAATGAATTTCCTATCCTAACATTCAGGCGGCACCAAGGCACTTGTCGCTTGAATTTGCTGCCGCTGCCCGGGCGCTGACCGGCGTCACACCCGGACCGCAATGACAACCCTGTAAATTGACCGGCTTAGCATCCACACTTATAGTTATTTGCATTCATAACAATCGATGTTGGGCAGGCCATGGAACAGTCCGAAGTACAGGCATTAGCGGACAAGCTGGACAAGCTGATCGAACGCTGCCAGAAACTGGAGCGGGATAACGCCATGCTGCGGCAGCTCCAGGACGACTGGAACCGGGAGCGGGCCCAGCTGGTACACAAGAACGATCTTGCCAAAAACAAGATCGAAGCCATGATCGGCCGCCTGCGGGCACTGGAGCACCACTGATGTCTCAGCAATCCACCACCGTTGAGGTGAAGATTCTCGACAAGGAATATCTGGTTGCCTGCCCGGAAGAAGAGCAAGAAGCCCTGATTCGCGCCGCCAGGCACCTGGATCACAAAATGCGGGAAATCCGTTCCAGCGGCAAGGTATTCGGCGTTGAACGGATTGCCGTGATGGCCGCGCTGAACATCACCCACGAGCTGCTGGAGCAGGATTCCATGTCCGACGCCACCAGCTCCATTCTCGAGGCCATGGACAGCAAGCTCGATGATGCCCTCCGGGAAAATACCGGGCACTGATTACAGATCAGGTGTTGCAATTGGCCCCGGACCTGACCGTATAATGAGATCAACTTCCTGGGCTGTTCGCGATGGTCGGATACGTCCTCGAGCCGATGCGCACTACCCAGGTGGCTACTTCAGGGCATTGTGAGCACGTCCCCGACAGGGGAAAGCCTAATATGTCACAGCGGCCACCGACCTTGAACTCTGGGTTCAAGGGCTACATCCGATAACGGCAGCCCGGGAAGCTTTATTTTGAGCAAGTTTGTTCCTCCCCAACCGTTCGAATCCCACCCTGATAGCCTGAACCGAAGCCAGCTGCGCAAACACCTGCGCCAGAGGCGACGTTCG
>JAXHVJ010000095.1:0-7014 GCA_034189235.1 Pseudomonadota bacterium | reverse complement strand
TAACCATAGCAGGAAAGTGAAACTTGACTTAGCGCAAGATTCGCGGGCGGAGGAAGATGCTTCAAGTGATGGATTGATCCACCTCAAGAAAATGCGTACCTGCGGGCACTGCGGATGGTCAGGCCGAGTTCTTCTTGCCTGCCGGCAGGTTCTCGTCCGGCACAAACACGTCACGGATGCTCAGCGGTTGTCCGCCCGCATCCCGAACCTTAACGTCCTGGATAGGCCGGCCGGTGGCACGGTCTCGCAGATCCAGCGGACCCTGATCCGGTGCCGGATTCCACTTGTCGCCCCACTGGCGCAGGGCGATCACCACCGGGAACAGGTCCCGGCCCTTTTCAGTCAGGCGGTATTCGAAGCGGGAGCCATGCTCGCCCACGTCCACCTTGCGCAGGACGCCGTTATCAACCAGCCGGGCAAGGCGGTCACAGAGGATGTTTCTGGCAATGCCCAGCTCCTGCCGGAAGTCGACGAAACGGCGGGTACCGTACATCGCCTGCAGCACAATCAGCAGGGACCACCAGTCACCCACTTCATTGAGGGCGCGGGCGACGGAGCATCGGGAATCACCAAAACGTTTTCTGGCCATATACGGGAGTGTACCGAATGGGGTTGCATTTTAAAACCAGATTGAATAGCGTTGCTTTACGAAACCAAATTGATGAGGTTGCACATTACCATGAGCATGAACCTGGGTCCTTTGTTTGAACCGTTTGAAATCCACAACCTCAAGCTGCGCAACCGCGTAGCCATGGCCCCGATGACCCGTAACTTCTCGCCCAAGGGCGTGCCTGGTGAAGACGTGGTGGCCTATTACCGACGCCGTGCCGAGGCCGGTGTAGGCCTGATCATTACCGAGGGCACTACCGTCAATCATCCGGCGGCCAATGGCTATCCCAACGTGCCGGCGTTCCATGGCGAAGAAGCCCTGGCCGGCTGGAAGCAGGTGGCCGATGCGGTCCATGAGGCCGGCGGCGCCATTTTCCCGCAACTCTGGCACGTGGGTGCCGTGCGCAAGGAGGGCACCGAACCGGACCCGTCAGTACCCGGCTACAGCCCGTCCGGCCTGTTTGCGCCGGGCAAGCCCAACGGCAAGGCCATGACCAGAGAAGACATCCGGGATGTCATCCAGGCGTTCGGGGATGCCGCCAGGGATGCCAGGGCACTGGGTTTTGACGGCGTCGAGATCCACGGTGCCCACGGCTACCTGCTGGACCAGTTTCTGTGGGAAGGCACCAACCAGCGCGACGACGAGTACGGCGGCAGCCTTGAAAACCGCCTGCGCTTCGTGGTGGAAATCGTTGAGGAAGTCCGCCACCGTGTTGGCCCGGATTTCCCGATCATGCTGCGTTTCTCCCAGTGGAAGCAGCAGGACTACGAGGCCAGGCTGGTCAACACTCCCGAAGAACTCGAGCGTTTTCTCAAACCCCTGGTGGAAGCCGGTGTGGACATCTTCCATGCGTCCACTCGTCGGTTCTGGGAACCGGAGTTTGAAGGTTCCAACCTGAACCTGGCCGGCTGGACCCAGAAACTCTCCGGAAAGCCGGCCATGTCCGTTGGCAGCGTCGGCCTCACCGAAGACTTCATCGGCGATACCTTCGCCAGCAAGAAAGAAGTGGTGGAGAAAGCCGGTATCGACGAGCTGGTTGAGCGCATGAATAACCATGAGTTCGAGCTGATTGCGGTCGGCCGGGCCCTGCTGCAGGACCCGGAATGGCTGGTCAAGGTGAAGGAAGGCCGCTTCGAGGAAGTGGAATCCTTCGCCAAAAAGTCCCTCGCCCGGCTTTACTGACCGACCCTTCGGTCCCACTGTGCCGCAGCGCCGAGAGGTCTGCGGCTCAGACTCCTTTCCCGGCCAGGATTTCCAGTTCCTTCTGTGGCAGGTGATCGACAAGGGCACCACGGAATTGCCGGTTGATAAACCGTTCCGTTTCCTGCTGAATACGTTCCCGTTGGTCCGGCTTTTCCAGATAGTCCATCGCCCGGAACAGGATGTACCGGATGGTCATGTGCGAAATCTCATGAATGGTCTCCGGACTCACGCCTGCCACCAGATTCCTCTCAAGGATATCCTCAGCCATTTCGCGCGCACTGGCGTGCAGCTGGGCTTCCAGAGCTCTGCGAAGAATGGGTGAGGGGCCATGCAGCTCCCGTACGGCCACGGTGGTCGCGGCCGGGTTGGACAGGAAATAGCGGTATACGAACGCAACGGTGTCATGGGAGGCCTGTTCGGACGAGTTTGCCATCTGTCGAAGCTGCCGGACTCCGGCCTTCATGTCTTCGGCTATGTAACCCAGTACCTGCAGCCCGAATTCGTCCAGGTTTTTGAAGTGCCGGTAAAAAGTGTTCGGGTTCAGCCCCGCCTCACGGGCTAGTTCCCGCAATCCCAGGGACGTGAGACTCCGGGTTTCGGTAATCAGCCTGAGTGCGGCCTGGATCAGTTTCAGTTTTCCGCCTGTTAAAGCGCTCATGCGTTCCTCTTGTTTCGGAGTAGGGCCGGGTGGTGGCCCACCTGCCCAAACCAACCTCACGCCCAGAGTCTGAGGTGAGAGAGGACAAGAACCTGTCAACCGGGGCCATTTGCCCAAAAACGGAGCCAACAAAGTATACAGCTGTCTACCTGCTCATGTATACATGTGTCTACTAACCATGATGACCACTCGAACAAAAGCAGACAGGGCCGCAAAGGCCAATCAGGAGAGCAGCAATGAAAAGAAACCCACAGATCGCCATCATCGGAACTGGCTTCTCCGGCCTGGGCATGGCCATCAAACTCAAGGAAGCCGGATTTCACGACTTTGTGATCCTCGAACAGAGCGACGACATCGGCGGCACCTGGCATGAGAACCATTACCCGGGCTGCGCCTGTGATATCCAGTCGGTATTGTATTCCTTCTCCTTTGAACAGAACCCCGACTGGAGCCGCATGTTCGCCACCCAACCGGAAATCAAAGCCTACCTCAAACGCTGTGCCGAAAAATACGGGCTGATGGAGCACATTCAGCTCAATACCCACGTCGCCGGTGCCCGGTGGGTCGAAAAAGCCGGAACCTGGACCATCGAAACCTGTGACAGCCCCAAGCTCTGGGCCTACATGCAGAAGAAAGGCCTGAAACCGGGAGATGAACTGGACCGGGAAGACAAGAACCTGCCGGAGTTCAAGAAACTGAAAGCAGATATCGTGATATCCGGCATGGGAGGCCTCAGCACACCATCGTACCCGGATATCAAGGGCATCGAGACCTTCACCGGTACCAGTTTCCACTCCCAGGACTGGAATCATGACTATGATTTCCGGGGCAAGCGCGTGGCGGTTATCGGCACTGGTGCCTCTGCCATCCAGTTCGTGCCCGAAGTCGCCAAAGAAGTCGCGCAGCTGGACCTGTACCAGCGTACCCCGCCCTGGATCATGCCCAAGCCGGACCGGGAGATTCGCCCGCTTGAGAAAATGATGTTTCGAAAGTTTCCGCAAACCCTGAACGCGTTCCGCCAGAGTATTTACTGGATGCTGGAGGGGCGGGTGCTCGGGTTTGTGGGCAACCCGCGGATCCTGAAAATCGGGGAACTGCAGGCGCGTCGACACATCCGCAGCCAGATCAGTGACAAGGAGCTGCGTAAAAAAGTTACCCCGGAATTCCACTTCGGCTGCAAGCGGGTATTGATGTCCAATAACTACTATCCGACCCTGGACCAGGATCATGTGAACGTGCTGACCGACGGCATCCGGGAAGTAAAAGGTAACCTGATTGTGGACAACACTGGCAACGAGCGTTCCGTGGATTGCATCATCTACGGCACGGGCTTCAAGGCCCAGGAGCCCATTCCCCGGAGGATGATCTTCGGTCGTGGCGGCCAGGACCTGCTCGATGCCTGGCGGGACGGCGCCGAGGCGTATAAGGGCACCACCGTGGCCGGTTTCCCGAACTTCTTCATGCTCATGGGCCCCAACACTGGCCTGGGCCACAGTTCCATGGTGTACATGATCGAATCCCAGGTGCAGTACGTGCTCGATGCCCTCAGGAAGATGCAACACAGGGGCTGGAAGAGTGTGGAAGTAAAGGAAGAGGCCTTCAGTGAGTACAACGCCTCGCTTCACGCCAAACTCGGCGACTCGGTGTGGCAGACCGGCTGCAAGAGCTGGTACGTGAATGAAAACGGCAAGAACACTACCCTCTGGCCGGGCTTCACCTGGCAGTTCCGTCAGCAGACAAAGCGCTTTGATGCCGAGCAATATGTTTGCGAGGAAGTGGCGGGAACGCAGGCCCACAGAGAGACGGCGATGGCTGGTTAACCTGCCTGGCACCCCGCGCCAGGCGGTTCACCAGTACCTGATCTTGATCTCCCGCGTTGCCACAGGTGAACTTTGCCTGGCCCCTGCCCAGTGTCGGCTCGGATCGCCCGATGAGCCCGGCTGCCTCCTGGCGGCCGGGTCGGGCAATCACATCTGCCCGGTTTCCTCAAACCGCTGATGCCAGCTCAACGCCTCGCCCAGCAGATGTGGCGTATGCATGCCCCGGCCACTCGCGCAGGCCCGCTTGAAGTAGTCCAGTAGTTTTGGCCTGAAGTCCGGATGGGCGCAGTTTTCGATGATTTTCAGGGCTCGCTGCCGCGGCGCCAGGCCGCGCAGGTCGGCCAGGCCCTGTTCGGTCACAACGATCTGGACATCGTGTTCGGTGTGGTCCACGTGGGAGACCATCGGCACGATGGTGGAAATGGCGCCGTTCCTGGCGGTGGACGGGGTCATGAACACGGAGATATAACCGTTGCGGGCGAAGTCGCCGGAGCCGCCGATGCCGTTCATGATGCGGCTGCCCATCACGTGGGTGGAGTTGACGTTGCCGTAGATGTCCGCCTCGATCATGCCGTTCATGGCGATAATGCCCAGCCGGCGGATGACTTCCGGATGGTTACTGATTTCCTGGGTGCGCAGAATGATGCGCTCCCGGTAGAAATCAATGTTCTGTGCCAGTTCCCGGTTGGCTTCGGGGCTCAGTGAGAAAGCGGTGGCGGAAGCCATGCGCAGCTTGCCGGATTTGAGCATGTCGAGCATGCCGTCCTGCAGGACCTCGGTGTAGGCGGTGAGGTTCTCGAACGGGCCGTCGTTCAGGCCGGCGAGCACGGCGTTGGCAATGTTGCCCACCCCGGACTGCAGGGGCAGCAGGTTCTTGGGTAGCCGGTTATCCTCCACTTCCTTCTCGAAGAACTTGAGCAGGTGCCCGGCGATGCGCCGGGAATTTTCGTCCGGGTCGCTGAACCGGGAGTTGCGGTCCGGGGCGTTGGTTTCCACCACGGCGATGACCTTTTCCGGCGGGCACAGCAGATATTTCTCGCCAATCCGGTCGTCGGGCGCGGTCATCTGGATCGGTTTGCGGCGCGGAGGCAGCGCGGTACCGTAATAGACATCGTGTATGCCTTCCAGACCGGAACTCTGGCCGTGGTTCACTTCCAGGATGACCTTGTCGGCCTGGTCGATCCAGGTCTTGTTGTTGCCGATGGAGGAAGAGGGAATCAGTTTGCCGTCCTCGGTCACGCCCGCCACCTCGATCACCGCCACGTCGAGCTTGCCGAAGAAGCCGGACCAGGCGTGCTGGGCCACATGGGAGAGGTGGATGTCGATGTATTCCATCCGTCCTTCGTTGATCTTCTGCCGGCACACCGGGTCACTCTGGTAGGGCAGGCGCATTTCGATGCCGTCCACCTCGGCCAGGGCACCGTCCAGTTCCGGCGCGGTGGAGGCCCCTGTCCAGACGCTGATGCGGTAGTTCTCTCCGCGCTCGCGGTGTTCCCGAATATGCCCGGCCAGGGCCTGGGGAACGGCTTTGGGATAGCCGGCACCGGTGAATCCGCTCATGCCGACATTGACGCCGGACGGGATCAGGGCAGCCGCTTGCTTGGCGCTCATGATGCGCTCACGCAGTTGGGGGCAGAGAATTCGGGGGGCTGTAATCACGGTGACTCCGGTTTGCTGTTTGTTCTCAATCGTTCCAAAAAGAGCTGGCAATAATACCATAAACATAGGTATATATGCTTAACAATTGCGGAGATAGGGGCGGAGTACTTTCTGTTGCGTACGGAAGTCCTTGAAATCAGGCGCCATGCTTGTCGTTCTTCCGACCGGACTTTCCTGATGTTTGAACCGTTTTCCAGCACCTGTCTGAGCAAGCACCATTCGCTTCCTGTTCCATCACGATCACTATCGTTACCGGGATGGTTACCGTACAAATCTGCGGTATGATGATCACCTGACGCCGGAGCACCGGGTTGCCCGGATCATTCGCCACACTCATGCGCTAATCGACGAGTCCCGTCGTTGAAGCGGGCCTTCCGCTCTCTCCTGGCTGCTCGCCGGGTGTCGGGGTTGAACCCCCGGGCCGGTGAGCGGCGCCGGTGCCGTAATCCGATCAGGATCAGCAGGTAGCTCTGGAACAGTTTGTGGACGGTGGCTTGCTGTTTGGGCAGCTGGCGGACCATCACCGCGTTGATCGCGGCCCGGAGAGTATCTGAACAGATGGTAAGGAACGCGTGAGGGCAACGGAACGTCCTTGTAGTAGGCTATTTGAAATATCCACTTCCAACCAGGGATGCGATATGAAGGTGTTGTTGAAATCCGTTGTGCTCGTCAGTGCCATCCTGCCCGCGGCGGTGATGGCCCAGCCGCCCCATAACAATGGGCTGCCGCCGGGCCTCGAGAAGAAGGTCGAGCGCGGTCAGCCGTTGCCACCGGGCTGGCAGAAGAAGCTGGATTATCGCCGGGGGGATTACTTCGATCGGGAGCTGCTGCGCTACGGTCGGGTTTACGACATTGATGGTCGCCGCCAGCGGGTCGAGATTGAGGGCAAGGTGTACACCATCATCAAGGATACCCGCGAGATCGTGGATATCCTGGACGGGCGCTATTAACTAGTGCCCATCCAGAAACTAATAACCGGCTGATTTTCGGTTAAAAATTCTGAGAATAGATAAAAAAATCCTCTTGGTTCTGGTATATTTTAAGTGCAAACAAAAAAGCCAAAA
>JAXHVJ010000094.1:0-7118 GCA_034189235.1 Pseudomonadota bacterium | reverse complement strand
ATCCGGGAGAACCGCTGGCTGGCCCCCTCCTTGCGGTACAGGTCAAAGATCTGGCAGATGGCGCGGATCAGCAACCGGCCGGCAGGCTGAACCCGGAGCACCTGGCCCTCGTCGGCCACCAGTTCGTCCTTGATCATCGGGCGCAGGCGGTTGAATTCGTCGGCGAAGTAGCGGTCGAAGTCCTCGCTCCAGGTATCGGCAAACTGCGCCCGGTCCAGGCGGAACTGGCAGATCAACTGGCCGATGACCCAGCGGCGGATGCGGTCGTCGCGGTTCAGGCTCACACCACGGACAGTGGCGAGCTGGCCGGCGTCGATGGCCGCTTCCCAGGCGGCCAGGTCATGGTTGTTCTGGAAGTAGGCATCGTCGGTCTGGCCGATGGCGGATACACCGAGCGATACCAGGTCGCAGTCCGAATGGGTGGTGTAGCCCTGGAAATTCCGGTGCAACCGCCCTTCCCGCTGGGCCACCGCGAGACTGTCATCCGGCTTGGCGAAGTGGTCCATGCCGATGTATTCGTAACCGGCCTCCAGCAGGCGGTTGATGGTGTTGTGCAGGATGGTGAGCTTCTGCTGCGGGCTGGGCAAGGTGCCACCCTGAATCCGGGTCTGCGGGTAGAAACGGGCCGGCAGGTGGGCGTAGCTGAACACCGAGAGCCGGTCCGGCGACATTTCAATCACCGCTTCCAGGGTCTCGGCGAAGCTCTCCGGCGTCTGGTACGGCAGGCCGTAGATCAGGTCCAGGTTGATGGAGCGGAAGCCGATCCTGCGGGCCTCATTCAGCACCGCCTCGGTCATGTCCCGGGGCTGGATGCGGTTGACCGCCTTCTGCACCTGCGGGTTCACATCCTGAACGCCCAGGCTGATGCGGTTGAAGCCCAGCTCCCACAGGGTCGGCAGGGTGTCCTGGTCCACTTCCCGGGGATCGATCTCCACGCTGTAGTCCCGGTCGCCGCCGGTCTGCAGGTTGAACAGTTCACCGTATCCTGCCATCAGGTGCTGCATCACGTCCTTCGGAAGGAAGGTGGGCGTGCCACCGCCCCAGTGCAGCTGCCGGACCGGGCGGTCGGCGCCGAACAGTTTCGACTGGATCGCCGCTTCCCTGAGCACCCGCTCCACGTAAGGCATGGCCTTGTCACGCTTCTTGGTGATCACCTTGTTGCAGGCGCAGTAGTAGCACAGGTGCGCGCAGAACGGCAGGTGGGTGTACAGGGAGATCGGGCCACCCGCAGCCTTGCTGCGACCGGCCGCCCTGACCATGTCCTCTACCCGGTAGTTCGGGGTGAATTCCACCGCCGTCGGATAGGAGGTGTAGCGGGGTCCGCTGAGGTCGTAACGCCGGATCAGGGCGTCGTCCCAGATGAAGGCGGGCAGGTCGTTCTTGGTCGCGGTGTTGGAGGCCATAGGTAACTCGGGTTGGTCGGTGGAGTCGGGAGTGGATGTCCAGCTCGGGGTCAGATGAAAGCTTTCACGTGCCCCTTTTTCATTTCCAGTCACATTATCGCTGACTCCGGCCCTGAAAGGTTTGATTCGGGTCAGCTGATCATAAGTTTCTCAGCAGGTATCGGTGGCTGGTGATACCGTGGAAACCGTCACCTGCGCTGCCCGTGCAGCGGGCTGGGCGCCGGAGATTCATCTGGCGCCACAGAGTCGGGCGGTGTATGAGCTGCGAAGGAACCTGGTCGACGGCTACTTTGCCCTTGATGCCTCCACCGAACCGGACGCCGCGGCTTTGTGCAGCGATCCCGTAACCCTGGAAGAATGGTATTGAAATCAGCCCTTACGGCGGCCCGACCTCGCAGGCCAGCACCAGCGCCCAGAACTCGGAAAAATCGTTGACTACCACGTCCGGCTTGTCGGGATGCTTATGGGTACCCGGAAAGATCTTGTTCAGCCAGGGCTGATCCCACTGGGCGCCGTTGAAAAACACCGAGGTCATCCCTGCCCGCTTGGCGGCGATCACATCGGTGGTGCTGTCTCCGACATACCAGACACTCGGATCCGGCGGGTAGTCCAGCTTCTGGACCGCCAGCAGCAACTGGTCCGGGTGGGGTTTGCGCAACGGGGTATCGTCACCACACACATCCACATCAAACAGGTTGGACCAGCCGGTGCCCTCCACCGCATCCAGCTCGTGCTCGAAGAACTCCCGGTCCCGGTTGGTGATCACCCCTACCTGAATATCCAGTTTTCTCAGGCCCTCGAGCACATCCCGGACCCTCGGCTCAAAGGCCTTAACGGTACCGTAGTGGTTCCGGTAATGGTGGTTGAAGGCCTTGTGGGCAACCTGCTTGGCTTCCTGATCCTCTCCGAACAGCACCTCGAAGATATCCGTCCTGGAAATCTTCCGGTCTGCCTTGACCTTGGGGTGCAGTTTGGCGAATTCACGCACGTAGGATACCAACCGGGCATCCTCAAGGGTCTTGCTGTCCTCCGGGGCCACCATCCGGTCCATGAGATCGAGTTTGTGGAAATCCGGAAGCATGTCGTCCACGGCGTGATACATGGCGTCGAGGGTATCCACCAGGGTGGCATGCCAGTCGAACAGCACTACCGCCGGGCGAATCAACCGGACCAAGGCCGGGTGCCAGTCCGGCTCGATTCTCGGTTCCGGGCGTTCCGGGGGTGGGAATGGTCGGGGCCGGACCTCGGCCGGGGCCCGGGTAAAGGCATCCGGTTCCCGGCGTTCCAGCAACGCCAGCAGGTTGAGCAGATCCTCGAAGCTGTCCAGGATCGCCACCGGGGCATCCCGCCTGGTGAACCAGCTGTCGATGCGGTCCTGCTCCCAGCAGGTGCCATTGTAGAACACGCCCGAGACCCCGGCCTTATGGGCGGTGAGCATGTCCACGTAGCTGTCACCCACGTACCAGGCGCGGCTGTCCGCCGGCAGCCCGAGCTTTTCCAGGGCCTTCAGGATCACCTGGGGGTCCGGTTTGTACCCGGTAACGTCGTCGGCACACACCGTGGCGTCAAACAGGTGCTGCCAACGGCCTTCGTCCACCGTCCTCAGTTCCTTGTCCAGAAACTCCCGGTTGCGGTTGGTGGATACCGCCAACCGGATGCCCATGGCTTTCAATGCCGACAGATATTCATAGGCGCCCGGCTGGAAGGGCCTCACCTGGCCGAAATACTTGCGATAGGCAGTATTGTAGGCCTGGTGGGCGATCAGCCTGGCTTCCTTGTCTTCACCGAAGATCGCATTGAAGATGTCGGTTCGCGAGACCCGGCGCTCGGCCAGGATACGGGGATGCAGGCGCCGGAAAATCCGGATGTAACGTACCAGCCGGGCATCATCCCGGGTGCGGCACTGGTCCTCCGGCAACAAGCGCTCCACGAGGCCAAGTTCTTCCAACTGCGGCAGCATCTCCTCCATGGCGCTGAACATGGCATCGTGGGTATCCACCAGGGTGCCGTGCCAATCGAAAATCAGGACCGAAGGAGCCGGTATCGCCTCGTTGAATCGCGCCATCTGTAGTCTCCGCACTGGAACGGTTTTTACCCTTGCAATCCGGACTGCAGGGGTTAAGACTTGGTGTTGTATAACAGTTGTATAACAAAAAGATAAACCCGGTTGGCTGCGATTGCACACAGAGTGGTTTCCATGCCCGATATCAGCTTCCTGGCCCCCTATGATTTCTCACCCCTGACCATACTCGGTTTCGCGCTGGTACTGGCAGGCTACGGCTACGCCCTGTTGCACATGGCACCCGGGCAACGCCCCGGCTCCGTGCGCATCGTTACTTTCGTGGTCGGGGTACTGCTGTGTTACGGCGTCATGCAGACCCGGTTTGATTATTATTCCCAGTACATGTTCTTTGTACACCGGGGCCAGCACCTGATCCTGCATCACCTCGGACCGTTCCTGATAGCCCTGTCCAATCCGTTACCGATCTTCCGTTTCTGGCACGAACGAATGGGGCCCACCCTTCGCTCCTGGCTACGCCCACCGGGCCGGGTCTACCGAATTCTGCAGCAGCCGGTGATTGCCGCTGTCCTGTTTGTCGGCCTGATCTGTTTCTGGCTGTGGCCACCGATCCATTTCGACGCCATGCTCTCGCGCCAACTCTACTGGACCATGAACTGGAGCATGCTGCTGGATGGCCTGCTGTTCTGGTGGCTGATGTTCGATCCCCGCTCACCGGTTCTGACCAATGCGCCGGGCTACGGCAAACGCATCCTGATACTGGCGGCAGTGGCCATTCCCCAGATGGTTCTCGGTGCCTGGATCGTGTTTTCCCGGGGCATGGTGTATGACGTTTACGAGGTATGCGGCCGGGCCTGGCCCATGGCACCGGAAACCGACCAATTGCTGGGCGGTCTGCTCACCTGGATTCCCCCGGCGATGATGAGCGTAATCGGTATCCTGCTGATCCTGCGCCGGGCCATGCACGAGGACGGCAGAGTTGTGAAGCCATCAAGACTGGCGGGAGAGAACTCATGACAAAACGCCTGTTGCCCCTGATCCTGACTGTTTCTGTCCTGGCGCTGACAGGCTGCTTCGGAAATGACGAGCAATGGCATGGCAAGGATATCTCCGGTCTGATGCCGGAACTCGGATTCGAGCTCGTCGGCTCAGGCGGCCAGACGGTTACGCCGAAGGATTCCGCCGGCAACATCCGGCTGCTCTACTTCGGATTCACCTCCTGCCCTGATGTCTGCCCCACGACCCTCACCGATCTGCGCAAGGCGGTGAACCAGTTACCCCCGGACTACCGCGACGACATCACGACGCTGTTCGTCAGTGTCGATCCCGAGCGGGACACCCCGGAACGCCTGGCAAGCTACGCCAGCTTTTTCGGCGATCACGTAGTGGGCCTGACCGCCGCCGAGCCGGAACTGCGCGACCTCACCAAACGTTATCGAACCACGTTCGGCTATGACGAGCCGGATGCCGATGGCAACTATAACGTTTCCCACAGCAGTGCGGTCTATGTCTTTGATCGTTCCGGCAACGCCCGCCTGCTGCTCCGTCCCGGACTGACACCGCAGCAGGTCAGTGAGGATCTGGCGCACCTGGCCTCGGAGTCCCGCAGCTGAGACTTGACCCTGTAGTAACTACAGGCTTTTAACTCCCTGCCAGATCTTCAGACCAGGGGAAAAGGCATGCACAGCCACCATGACCACGGGCACAGCCACGCGAGTCATTTCGATACCCACAGCCGCTCCTTCGCACTGGCAATCGGGCTCAATATTGCCTTTGTTGCCATTGAGGCTGTCTACGGCCTGCTGTCCGGTTCACTGGCACTGCTCGCCGACGCCGGCCATAACCTGAGTGATGTTCTGGGCCTGATCATGGCCTGGGCAGCCAGTTGGCTGGCCACTCGCAAGGCCACCGATCGGAACACTTACGGCCTGAAAAAATCCACCATCCTGGCCGCGCTGTTCAACGCCCTGTTCCTGATTGCGGCAGTTGGCGGCATTGCCTGGGAAGCCATCCGCCGCTTCAGCGAGCCGGCGGAGGTGGCGGGCATGACCGTGATTGTCGTCGCCGGAATCGGCGTGCTGATCAACGGCATTACCATGATGCTGTTCATGAAGGGCCAGGAGGGCGACCTCAACATCCGGGGCGCCTTCCTGCACATGGCCGCGGATACCGCGGTTTCGGTCGGTGTCGTGGTCGCCGGGCTGGTCCTCATGTACACCGGGGCAAACTGGATTGATCCGGTCGTCAGCCTGGCAATCGCCGCCGTCATTTTCATCGGGACCTGGCAGTTGCTCAGGGATTCCCTGAACCTGGCGGTGGATGCAGTCCCCAGGAACATCAATCCCGGGGAGGTATTCGCCAGCCTCAGCCAGCTCCCGGGCATCGAATCGGTGCATCATCTTCACATCTGGGGCCTGAGCACCACGGAAAATGCGCTCACCGTGCATCTGGTCAAACCGGATCCAAGGGATGACGACAAGGTCCTGGAGCAGGCCGTCAAGATGCTGGGCCACGACTTCAATATCCGGCATGTCACCATCCAGTGGGAACGGGTCGCCAGTCATTGCCCGAACATGGCCTATTGCTGAGCACAGGCTGATTCCCGCCCGTATCCCTGGTGTATAGAGGCGTACCCGGGATCAGCCGTCACTTTTTGACCGATCAGTCACCTTCCTCTTCGTTTGTCTCCGGTTCCGTTTTCTCCAGTGAAGGCAGCACCAGAACCGGGCACGGGGCGTTCACCGAGACATACTCGACCGTGGCGCGGCGAAGGGGCCAATGGCCGCCACCGCCACGGGATACCAGAATCATCAGATCAGCACCCAACTGGCCCGCCAGTCCCACCAGCTTGTCGCCGGCGGTGCCCGCCACCACATGAAAGCTGGCGTTACGGTTCAGGGGCAGGTATTTGCGAGCCAGCAGATCCAGCATTTCGCGGACCTCTGCTTCCTTCTGTTCCGGTGCTTCCTCGGTCACGTGGGGGAAAAATCCGCCACCGCCGGGGCTATAGACACTGGCAAGGTGAAGCTCCCCGTCCTCGGCCAGCAGATCCACAGCGGCCTCAAGGGCGCGTTTGCCCTCGCCGTCATCTTCCGGATCAATGGCGATCAACAGCTTCCGATACATACTCGTCCTCCTGTTTGGTTTCGGCGGTGGCCTCCACTTCCGGGAAGGCTCTTCCCTGGACCAGGGCTTCGACGCTGTAACCACGGTAATCCGCTCTGAGAGCCCGGAACAGTGACACAGCCATGAAGATCAGCAATATGCAGAAAGGCAGGCCCAGCGAGGTAATGACGTTTTGCAGGGCATCCAGCCCGCCCGCCAGCAGGAGCGTTGCGGCGATCACACCCTGCGCCACCGCCCAGAAAATCCGCTGGCGCACCAGGGAAGGCTGATCGTCCCGGCGGGTCAGCAGGTCGATGACCAGGGAGGCGGAATCCGAGGAGGTGGTAAAGAAGAGCACGACGATGCCGACACTCAGCCCCGACGCCACGTCTGCCAGCGGGAAGGCTTCCAGAAAGGCGAATATGGCCACGGAAGGATCCTGTTTTACCTGCTCGGCCAGGGCCACCGCACCGTTCATCTCGACATGGATGGCAGACAAGCCAAAGATCCCGAACCACACCAGGGTAAAGGCGGAGGGGGCGAACAGGACACCGGCGACAAACTCCCGGATGGTCCGCCCCCGGGAGATG
>JAXHVJ010000093.1:0-7450 GCA_034189235.1 Pseudomonadota bacterium | reverse complement strand
GTCAAGGCTCACGAGCTCGAAGACGGAACCTGGATCGAGGCCGCTGATTTGTTCAGACACTTCCCTGTGGCCTTGCTCACGAATGACTGACTCCTTCATTGAATTTTATCAATGACATCTCCCCCCCGCTATCTAACATGGATTGACAGGTCAGGTTTTGGGGGGATTCCTCTGATGAGGATCGCCCGGAAGCGGGTACCGGTTCCCTGACAAATCGAACCAGCTTAACGAGGGTTTTTCATGATAAACGTTGCAATCAATGGTATGGGACGCATTGGCCGGGCAGCCTTGAAGCTACTGGAGCAAACGGATGATTTCGAGGTCGTGGCCATCAATGACCTGACGCCCCTGGATAATCTCGTCTATCTCCTGCGCTATGATTCGGTATACGGTCGGTTTGACGGTGCCATCGATATCTCGGAAAGCGACCTTCTGATTGATGGACGCCGGATTCGCACATTCAATGAGAAGAACCCGAACAATTTGCCTTGGCAGGACATGAATATCGATATCGTTTTCGAATGCACAGGTGCCTTTCGAACACGGGATGATCTCGCCAAACACCTTGATGCAGGTGCTCGCCATGTGGTTTTATCGGCTCCCGGTAAAGGGGGAAACCTGCCCACCGTCGTTTTTGGTGTCAACGAGCTCGACGAAGCAAGCTCATCCATCTTTTCTACCGCAAGCTGCACAACCAACTGCATTGCCCCCGTCGCGGAAATCGTGGCAAGGAGAATCGGTGTGCGCAAAGCGGTAATGACCACCGTCCATGCCTACACATCCAGTCAGGGTGTGGTGGACTCTCCCAGTAAACAGCCAGAGCGTGGCCGCGCCGCAGGGATAAACCTGATTCCCACATCCACGGGGGCCGCCAGCGCCACAGGGGAGGTCCTGCCAGAATACAAGGGACGCTTTGACGGAATGGCCGTGCGCGTCCCGATTCCAGTCGGCTCGATCGCTGACATAACATTCGTCACGGAACGCAGCACCACGGTGGACGAAATAAACACCATCTTTCGCGACGAAGCCCAGTCCGGTCGTTACCAAAAGGTACTGGGAGTGTCCTCAGAGCCAATTGTTTCATCGGATATTATCCAGGATCCAAGGGCGTCCATCGTAGATCTGACTGCAACCAAGGTCGTCGATGGAGACCTTGTAAAAATTATGAGCTGGTATGACAACGAGTGGGGGTATGTCTCTCAGATGGTAAGGCAGGCTCGCGAGATACTGCGATAACACCGGCATCGGCATAGGGGGAGCCCGGCTCCCCACGGCCTTATTGATTTCAGCCCGGCAGTCTTAAGTCCGACAGGCTGCTGGCTTAAGTCCAACGGGCTGCTGGCGAATGATCGGCATCGTGTCTGCCTGAAGTATCATTACCATACCTGACAAGAACCAGAGAATAAGGCTCGACGCTCAACGGGCTTTTCACAACTTTACCTGCAACCTCCTGCGGGTTGAGCGAGGTATCTATCACAAGTGCCGGGCACCGGAGATTTTCCAGCTCCGGCAAAGCGTGCTCGACCATCCCATCCGATGCATTGAGTATGAGCAAAAAGGTATTGTCGGGCTCCCGCTCGCCACGCTCCGTCAAGTGGTACTGGCCGGCCTCACCACTGATCAGCAACGCCAATGATCTTGCTGCACCGTCACCCCAGTCTTTTTGCTCCATTTCTTCACCATCCGGCCGGAGCCAGGTGATGTCCTTGGTATTCGTACCCGGTATTGCCTGTCCCTGAAAGAAGCGATGACGATGAAAAACAATATGCTCACGCCGCAATCGGGTCAGGGATCGCACAAAGGCCAGCAGTTTTTTTCCTTCACTATTGGTCTTCGACCAGTCAAGCCAGCTGGTTTCATTGTCCTGGCAGTAAACATTGTTGTTCCCCTGTTGGGTATGCCCGAACTCGTCACCCGCGAGTAGCATGGGCACTCCTTGCGAGAGCAACAGCGTTGCCAGAAAGTTGCGTTTTTGCCGCTCCCGTTGTCGCAAGACCGCAGGGTCCTCTGTCGGTCCTTCCACGCCGCAGTTCCAGCTATAGTTATGTTTCACACCATCGCGATTGTCTTCCTGATTGGCTTCATTGTGTTTGTCGTTGTAGCTCACCAGATCATGCAATGTGAAACCGTCGTGGGCCGTCACAAAGTTCACGCTTGTCCAGGGCCGCCGGCCACGCTGACCATAGATATCACTGGAACCGGCCAATCTCGACCCAAGCTCCGGTAATTTATCGCCGTCACCGCGCCAGAATTGTCGCACCGTATCGCGGTAACGATCATTCCACTCCGCCCAGCCCGGCGGGAATCGGCCCAACTGATATCCATCGTGACCGGTATCCCACGGTTCGGCGATGAGCTTGACAGTCGACAGGAGAGGATCCTGCGCCACAGAATCCAGGAAACTTGCATGTTCATCGAACTTGCCGTTGACCCTGGCCAGGGTGGTCGCCAGATCGAACCGGAAACCATCCACTCTCATCTCCTCGACCCAGTAACGTAACGAATCGGTCACCATACGCAGGACATAGGGGTGCCGTAGCTCAAGGGCGTTGCCGGTCCCGGTGAAATCATGGTAATAGCGCGGGTTTCCGTCCATAAGATAATAATAGGACTTATTATCGATGCCACGCAAAGACAGGGTCGGCCCCAGATGATTCCCCTCCGCCGTGTGGTTATAAACCACATCCAGGATGACTTCGATACCAGCCTTGTGCAGCAGCTGTACCAACGTCTTGAATTCATTGACACCGTCAACGCCCACGTATTCAGGGTGTAACGCAAAAAAGGCAATGGAGTTATAACCCCAATAGTTTCGGAGGCCTCTTTCAATCAAATTCCTCTCATGCAGAAAGGCATGCACGGGTTGTAATTCGACCGCTGTAATCCCCAGTTCCTTGAGATAATCGAGGATTTCATGGGCGGCAAAACCGCCAAAGGTACCTTTCCTCGCTTTCGGAACCGCAGGATGGCGCATAGTAAAGCCGCGTACATGCGCCTCATAGATAATCGTTTCGTGCCACGGCCGCGCCGGAGCCCTGTCCAACCCCCAGGTAAAAGCGGGATCAATGACCTCACATTTGGGCATGAACGGAGAGCTGTCCCGTGTATCGAATGACAGATCCTCTTGCTCGTGCCCCACAACATAGCCAAACAAGGCGTCATCCCATTTGAGCGCTCCACGCAGTCGCTTGGCATAGGGATCCAGCAGCAACTTGTGCGAGTTGAACCGATGCCCCTGCTCTGGCTCGTAGGGTCCATAGACCCGGTAGCCATAGAGCTGACCTTCTCGCACATCGGGCAGGTACCCATGCCAGATTTCGTTGGTGTACTCAGGCAATGGAATGCGTGCGGTCTCGCGCTGGCTTTTTTTATCGAACAGGCATAAATCAACTCGTTCAGCATGCGCAGAAAACAAGGCAAAATTTGTACCCGAGCCATCCCAGGTGGCACCCAAGGGATAAGGAATCCCCGGCCAGACTCGTTGTTTTTGGTCTACCATTTTTTGCAGCCACTCCATCAGCCAACTGAACGGGGGGGGTACAGCCCCTTTTAAGTAAGGAGCCTCTGATTAACGGCATCAACGCAGATGCACATCCATCTCTCCTGCCAAAATTATTGATCAGCGCAACCACCTTGTTCATTGAAATTTTTCAATGACGCCCGGCCCGTGACCTTTAGCATCACTTGTATCAGGGTGGGACGTTTTCGCCAAACGTTCCTGAATGCAGGTGCTCAACGACCCGCCAGCAGCCTGTCGGACTTAAGGCTAATCTACTGCGCCGTTTTTCCACCTTGCTCGCGACGATTGCTTAAGCCCGACAGGCTGCCAGGATATCCTTCGAGCTGGATTAACCGTCTGTTCTTCAACGGGTAGGGCCCGACTTCCAATGCCAGTTCATAATAATGAAATCGCCGCCCTCTTCGAGAAACTCGCCGATTTGCTGGAAATCGAGGGCGCCAATCCGTTCCGGGTGCGTGCCTACCGTAATGCGGCACGCACGGTGCGCGGTTATGGCAAGAGCATGTCCGATCTGCTGAATCAGCAGAAGGATCTTTCCACACTGCCCGGCATCGGCGAGGATCTGGCGAAAAAGATCAGGACCATCGTAGAGACCGGCAAGCTGCCGGCGCTGGAGGAGGTCGAATCGCGTACCCCCCCGGCATTGAGCGATCTGATGAAGATCGAGGGGCTGGGGCCCAAGCGTATAAAGATCCTCCACAAGGAGCTCGGCATACAGAGCCTTGATGACCTCAAACGTGCCGCGCGCAGCGGAAAGATCCGCGAGATCAGGGGGTTTGGCCGGAAGACCGAGCAGCTTATACGCGAGCGGGTGGAGCATTTCGCCGGAGGGGCGCCTCGCACCAGGCTGATAGAGGCGGAGGAGATCGCCGCTACCCTGGTCGACTATTTGAGGAATACCGAGGGTGTCAAGGATGTCATCGTCGCCGGCAGCTACCGACGCCGCAAGGAGACGGTGGGCGATCTGGACATCCTGGTCAGCACCGGCCGGAACTCCCCGGTGATGGATCGGTTCAGCGACTACGATGAAGTGGACGAGGTCGTCTCCAAGGGCAAGACCCGCTCCACAGTGCGTTTACGTTCCGGCATGCAGGTCGATTTGCGTGTTGTGCCACAGATAAGCTATGGCGCCGCCCTGCACTACTTCACTGGCTCCAAAGCCCACAACATTGCCGTGCGCAAGCTAGGCCTCAAAAAAGGCTGCAAGATTAACGAATACGGGGTCTTCCGGGACGACGAACGCATTGCCGGAAGAACCGAGGAAGAGGTCTACGAGCAGGTCGGATTACCTTACATCCCGCCCGAGTTGCGCGAAAACCGTGGTGAAATCGAGGCCGCCCGGGCAGACCGGTTGCCTGAACTGGTCCGCCTGGAAGATATCCGCGGGGACCTGCACTGCCACAGTAACGCCAGCGATGGACAACATAGCCTGAAACAGATGGCGGAGGCAGCGGCCGAATGCGGCTATGAATACCTGTCCATCAATGACCATTCCAGACATGTTACCGTCGCCCATGGACTGGACAAGAAACGATTGCTCGAGCAGATCAGGGAAATCGACAAACTGAACGAAAGGCTCGACGGCATAGTGCTGCTCAAGTCGATCGAACTGGATATTCTCGAAAACGGCTCGCTGGATCTTCCGGACAGTGTACTCAAGGAACTGGATTTCACCGTCTGCGCCGTCCACTACAAATTCAATCTGTCACGCAGCAAACAGACTCAGCGCATTCTGCGCGCCATGGACAATCCCTATTTCAATATTCTGGCTCATCCCACCGGTCGTCTCATCAATGAACGGGAGCCTTATGAAATTGATCTGGGAAAGATCATGGAAGTGGCCAATGAACGCGGCTGTATCCTGGAACTCAATGCCCACCCGTACCGATTGGATCTTACCGACGAAAGCTGCATGATGGCCAGGGAGGTGGGCGTAAAGATGTCCATCTCTACCGATTCCCACAGCACCTCGAATCTGAATTTCATGCGTTTTGGCATCAACCAGGCACGCCGCGGTTGGCTGGAAGCGAAAGATGTCATCAACACCCTCGGACTCGCAGATCTGAAAAAGGTACTGATGCGAGACGGCTGAGGGTGTCCACTGCCGCTCTTGAGTGTCGCCAGCAACTGATCGTAAGAATCCGCCAACTTTTGAACCCCTTCCTGCCCCGGTCAGCACCCATGCTTCATGGTTAAGTTACTGACCTTGATCACTCTACGCATTGCAAAATATCAATGACCCAACGCTCCCGCCCGATGAAGATGGAACCGTGCCTCGTTCCTGAACCGACGCTTCACATGACCCTGCGGCAAGGCGAGGATATCTCCCATAACCTGAAGACCATCCGCGCCCGCCTCCCCCTCTCGCTGCAGCACCTGGATAACATCCCCCCTTTGCTGGCCCGTGCGCGGTGAAATCTTCATGCCCAGAAAAGGCTTCACGGCCTTCAACAAACGACGCGTGGAATGTGGTGACGAGCCGTTCGCCAATCCCCACAATGCAGCAGCCGGATTAGTGCGCCAGTTCGAATCGCGCCATGTCGCGGACAAGCCCCTCGACACCCTTTTTCTTGATTAGCAATAATGATCAGGAGCCAGCAGCCTGTCGGACTTAAGCGATCATCACGAGCAAGGTGGGACAACGAGCGCGGATTTTCTGGATTTTGAGGCGCATAGTGGTTCTATGCAACGAAAAAGCCGGGAAATTTGAGCCGTTTTCCCATCGGCACAGTAGATCAGCCTTAAGTCCGACAGGCTGCTGGTGTCAGGCACCTCACTATGCAAGCCGTATAAAGTACTTCTCCAGCTCGGCCATGACATGCTCAAGATCACCCGACCCGATTGGATGACCTCCGGCGTCAAGGGCATAGAAAGCGTCCACTTGCCTGTCCCGCTGAACACTCGCAGCCAGTTGCTCATTCTCGCCGCCGCGGAAAATCTCGAACACGTCATCGCCATCGGCATCTTTGCCCCAATGCCAGCGAGTGGCACGTCCATGCGCTATGGTATGCCCGCCAAAGGCCTCCAGTTTCCCGCAGTCCTGTTTACCGATAAAATTATCGGGTAACTTTATGGTCTTCATCATATTGCTCCTTTTGTAATAGCGTGAGTTTCTTCAAGAAAACGAATATTTTTATTGATCTTTTACACGTTCAAGACAATACACATTTGAATTCTCCTCTTGAGCTTAAATCCATTATGGACGACGACTTCTACAGAAAATCAGAATAAATAGACCTTTACAAGCATCCCACGGGATTTCCGAATCCGCTCAAGAACAGTAGCTTCGCCATGCCTAAACGCGATTTTCCCAGGCGCCGCTTCCTGACCCTGCTGGCGACTTTTCTATCGTTGTCTTTCCTCTGGGTGTTCACGTTCGCCGGAATATGCACCTTGACGAGTTAATCTCTTCCCATTGATTTTTTCAATGGCCAGTGTGGTCCGCCACGCGATAATGTTTCGAAAAAGGAATTCAATCCTCAACAGGAGGGGCTGCGAGAGGCATTGTGCACACTGGGTAATGGCTACTTCGCCAGCCGCGGTGCCGTGCCGGAGTCGTCGGCGGGCGCTTACTTTCCGCATCGGAAACGGCGATTGGTTCGTAAATGTCCTTTCCTGTCATCAAGAGCTGGATATCAAAAAGGCCATTCTCACGCGGACGATTCGCTTTCGCGATCCGGACGGGCGGCATACCCGCGTCAACCAACGGCGCCTGGTCTCCATAGAACATCCGCACCTCGCTGCCCTGGAAACCAGCATTCATGCCGAGGACTGGACCGGTAGCATCTGCTGAGATTGTATCTCACACCCAGCCGTTTGCGGGTCAGTACTGAGCCTTGCGAAGAAAAGCCGATCCGGATTGGTATCGTCTCGGATATCCACGAATTCAGGCCGGGCGAAGTTCGCGAGTTTCAGTTGTGATCCCACAGA
>JAXHVJ010000092.1:0-7554 GCA_034189235.1 Pseudomonadota bacterium | reverse complement strand
CGTTTTCGAACAGGACGACTTCCCCGTCGGCTACGTCCACGCCTTCCAGGTAGTCCTTGATCAGGCGGACTTCCTGGTTGAGGGCTTTGGTCAGGTAGTCGGCGACGGGTTTCATGGAGGAAGCTTCGTCGTAGACGCCTTCTTCCGGGCGGCCCAGGTGCGACATCAGCATGACTTTGCCGCCGGCGTCTTTCGCTGCCTTGATGGTGGGCAGGGAGGCGCGGATGCGGGCGTCGCTGGTTACCTTGCCGTCCTTGACCGGTACGTTGAGATCTTCGCGAATCAGGACCCGCTTGCCGGCGAGGTCCAGATCAGTCATTTTCTTGATGGCCATAGTCGCAGTTCCATTTTCTACAGGGTTGAATACACTTTTTTGCCACGGAATTCACGGAAGGACACGAAAAAAACAACTACAAGGACTGTTTGCCACGAAACCCACGAAACCCACGAAAGAATACGAAAGAAAAAACTTTTAATGCAGTTAATCTTTTTTCCGTGGGTTTCGTGGGTTTCGTGGCTAAAAATTCTTTCATCTTTTCTTTCCGTTTCTCTTTCCGTGCCCTTCCGCGGATTCCGTGGCTGAAAATTCTTTCATCTTTTCTTTTCGTTTTTCTTTCCGTGTTCTTCCGGGGATTCCGTGGCCAATAAAATCAATCAGTTTTTTCAAGCCAGCACCGGCTGACGTCCAGCATCCGGTTGGCAAATCCCCACTCGTTGTCAAACCAGCATAGCACTTTCACCATGGTGCCACCGGTCACTCTCGTCTGGCCGCCATCGACGATGCCGGAGTGGGCGTCGTGGTTGAAGTCGGAGCTGGCCAGCAGTTCATCGGTATAGCCGAGGATACCTTTTAAGAGGCCGTTTGCCGCTTTCGCCAGCAAGCGGTTGACCTCACCCACCGAAGTCGCGGTTGTAACGTCCAAGACCATGTCGATGGCCGAGACGTTCAGGGTGGGCACGCGCATGGCCACGGAACTGAACCGGCCTTCCATGTGGGGCAAAAGGCGTTCGATGCCGCGGGCCAGGCCGGTCTCCACCGGCACGATGTTGTGCAGGGCGCTGCGGGTGCGGCGGAGGTCCTGGTGATGGTAGGCATCGATGACCGGCTGGTCGTTCATGGCTGCGTGGATGGTAGTGGTGCATCCCCGTTCGACGGTGAACGCCTCATCCAGTACCCTGACCACCGGCACCAGGCAATTGGTGGTACAGGAACCGGCGGCAACGATACGGTCGTCCGGGTTCAGTTGATCATCATTAATGCCAAACACCACCGTCCGGTCCACATCCGCTTCCGCCGGTTGCGAGAACAACAGCCTTTTGGCCCCGGCGTCGAGATGCTTTTCGGCGGTGGCGCGGTCGGAATAGGCTCCGGAGCACTCCAGCACCAGATCCACATCCAGCAACCGCCAGGGCAAGTCAGCCGGGTCCGGGTGCCGCAGAACCCGGATCCGGTCGCCGTTCACAACCAGTTCGTCACCATCCACGTCGACGTGGCCGCGAAATCGACCGTGAGTCGAGTCATAGCGAGTCAGGTGGGCGATGGTGTCGATATCGGACAACTCGTTGATCGCGACCACCTGCAGGTGGTCGCGATAGCCGTTTTCATAAAGCGCCCGCAACACGCACTGGCCGATCCGGCCGTACCCGTTGATGGCAATACGAAAGGGCTTTGAGTTGCTCATCAGGCGTCCAGCAGTTCGTCAGCCACTTCCAGGACGTTGTCGACGGTGAAGCCGAACTCCCTGAACAGTTCACCCGCCGGTGCGGACTCACCGAAGGTGGTCATGCCCACTACGCGGCCGTCAAGGCCAACGTACTTGTACCAGTAGTCGGCAATGCCGGCTTCGATGGCGATGCGGTTGGTCACTTCCAGCGGAAGAACGTGCTGTCTGTATTCCGCCGGCTGGGCATCGAAGACATCGGTGGATGGCATGGAGACCACACGCACGGCCTTGCCCTGCTCCCTGAGCCTGTCTGCGGCATCCTGGGCCAGTGCGACTTCAGAGCCGGTGGCAATCAGGATCAGGTCCGGGGTGCCGTTGCTGTCCGACAGGATGTAGGCCCCTTTGGGGATATCCGCCAGCTGCCCGGAATTGCGGGCCTGGGCCGGCAGCCCCTGACGGGAAAAGACCATGGCGGTCGGTCCGTCCCTGCGTTCCAGAGCGGCTTTCCAGGCCACCGCGGTTTCCACGGTATCGGCCGGGCGCCAGGTGCTCATGTTCGGTGTGGTGCGCAGGCTCGCCAGCTGCTCGACCGGCTGGTGCGTGGGGCCGTCCTCGCCCAGGCCGATGGAGTCGTGGGTGAACACGAAGATGGAGCGCTGCTTCATCAGTGCGGCCATGCGCACCGCATTGCGGCAGTATTCCATGAAAATCAGGAAGGTGGCCCCGTAGGGTACGAAACCGCCATGCAGGGCAATGCCGTTCATGATGGCGGCCATGCCGAACTCGCGCACGCCATAGTGTATGTAGTTGCCGGAGGCATCTTCTTTGGTCAGGCTTCTGGACCCGTCCCAGATGGTCAGGTTGGAGCCGGCCAGGTCCGCGGAGCCGCCCATCAGTTCCGGCAGCATCGGGCCATAGGCGTTCAGGGTGTTCTGGGAAGCCTTACGCGAAGCGACGGTCTCGCCCTTGTCCTGACATTCCCGGATGTAGGCCTCAGCCTTCCCGGCAAAGTCGGCGGGCAGCTCACCGGCCATGCGGCGGGTAAACTCGGCGGCCAGCTCCGGCTCGGCCTTTTCGTAGGCGGCGAATTTCTCTTCCCACGCCTTCTGGGCTTCTGCTCCTTTCTCTCTGGCGTTCCAGGCCGCATAGATCTCTTCCGGCACTTCGAACGGGCCGTATTTCCAGCCCAGCTGCACGCGGGTCAGGGCGATTTCGTCGTCACCCAGCGGTGCGCCGTGGCAGCTTTCCTTGCCCTGTTTGTTGGGGGAACCGAAGCCGATAATGGTCTTGCAGCAGATCAGGGTGGGCTGCCCGGTGTTGGCGCGACCAGCTTCGATGGCGGCGCGGATGGCCTCGGCGTCGTGGCCGTCAACATTCGCAATCACCTGCCAGCCGTAGGACTCGAAACGCTGCGGGGTGTTGTCGGTGAACCAGCCTTCGACCTCACCGTCAATGGAAATGCCGTTGTCGTCATAGAAGAAGATCAGTTTGCCCAGGCCCAGGGTACCGGCCAGGGAACAGACTTCGTGGGAGATGCCTTCCATCAGACAGCCGTCACCCAGGAAGGCGTAGGTGTAATGGTCTACGATGTCATGACCGGGACGGTTGAACTGCGCGGCCAGAGACTTCTCGGCAATGGCAAAACCGACAGCATTGGCGATGCCCTGCCCCAGCGGGCCGGTGGTGGTTTCGATACCCGGTGTGTAGCCGTATTCCGGGTGACCCGGGGTCCTGGAGTGCAGCTGACGGAAGCTCTTGATGTCGTCAATGCTCAGGTCGTACCCGCTCAGGTGCAGCAGCGAGTACTGCAGCATGGAGCCGTGACCGTTGGACAGCACGAAGCGGTCACGGTTGGCCCAATGCGGGTTGGCCGGGTTGTGACTGAGGTAATCGTTCCACAGCACCTCGGCGATATCTGCCATACCCATGGGCGCACCGGGGTGGCCGGACCTGGCTTTCTGAACCGCATCCATGCTCAGCGCGCGAATGGCGTTGGCGAGATCTTTACGAGACGGCATTAACGTTTCTCCAGTGTTTTGCAGGAAAAGAATTCGTGGTGGTTAAAAGGGTGATCAAAAATAAGGCGCGTATTTTCGCCGATTAGTGTGTGCCGGGGCAAATCAGCCTGATTCCTTTTCGCGATTGTTCGCCTGTGGATTCCCGAAATGGCTGGTTCCAGGGCGCCACAAATCTATATCAAATTTTTTTGATATTCCCGTTGATTGACCAGCCGAACCCACCTACACTTCGCAACCATGACCTCATTGAACGCACATGCGAACCAGCTGGCCTCGGTGAATGCCCTGGCCCCGATTTTCAAGGCGAGCGGCGATTCGCTGCGCCTGGAGATCCTGCGTGTGCTGCGCCGGGACACCTTTGGCGTTCTGGAGCTGAGCCAGATGTTCGACATGCGCCAGTCCGGCATGAGCCATCACCTGAAAGTGATGCACAAGGCCGGGCTGCTGGAGCCGCAGCGGGAGGGTAACGCGATTTTCTACCGCCGCCCCCTGCACCTCGACAGCGACAAGCTCACCGATCAGACCATCCGGCAGATTTTCGAGGCGGTGGACCGCGTGCCCCTGGCCGAACCGCTACAGAAAAAGATCGAGGCGATTCGCGAGCAACGGGCGGACCAGTCCCAGGCCTTCTTCTCCCGGCACGCCGAACAGTTCCGGGAACAGCAGGAACTGATTGCCGCGTTTGATCTGTATGCAGAACCCACGGCGGAACTGATCCGCAAAAGGGCCGGCAAGCAGGACTGGCAAACGGTACTGGAAATCGGGCCGGGCGAAGGCGCGTTTTTGCCGGTGCTCTCCGGTCTGTTCGGGCACGTGGTGGCGCTGGACAACAGCCGGGACATGCTGGCCAGGGCCACACGCACCTGCATCGATGGAAAACTGAACAACGTGGACCTGATCGAGGGCGTGACCGACACCCTGCTGGCCCGGGGCGACTCTTTCGATCTGGTGGTGGCCAACATGGTGCTGCACCACGTACCCAGCCCGGCGGACATCTTCCTGGACGCCGCAGCGCTGATGAATAACGGCGGCTGCTTCGTGATCAGCGATCTGTGCAGCCACGACCAGGACTGGGCCAGGGAAAACTGCGGCGATCTCTGGCTCGGCTTCGAGCCCGAGGAACTGACCAGCTGGGCGGCGGATGCTGACCTGGTGGCCGGTGAGCAGCTGTTTATCGGCCTGCGCAACGGCTTCCAGGTACAGGTACGGGAATTCTGGAAAACCTCCGGACCGGCCTGAGGGAATGGCCGAAACAGGAATATCAAAAAGTTTTGATATGGGTGCAGGTAGTTTTACGTATGCCCTGACAACCATCAACAACCAGGCAGCCGGCAACGGTCACGTCTGACCCCGGCGTGAATTTGAAGCGCTCACAGAGGAGCAAGGACCTATGTCTGATTACAACATCTTTACCTCCGAGTCGGTCTCCGAAGGCCACCCGGATAAACTGGCGGACCAGATCTCCGACGCGGTCCTGGATGCCATCCTGACCGAAGACAAGCACGCCCGCGTGGCCTGTGAAACCATGGTCAAGACCGGTGTTGCCATCATCGGCGGCGAGATCACCACCAGCGCCTGGGTCGATCTGGAAGACCTGGTTCGCGACGTGATCAATGGCATTGGTTACACCTCCTCTGACGTGGGCTACGACGGCAGCACCTGCGGCGTGATCAACATCATCGGCAAGCAGTCCGTGGACATCGCCCAGGGCGTTGACCGCCAGAAGCCCGAAGACCAGGGCGCCGGTGACCAGGGCCTGATGTTCGGCTTCGCCAGCAACGAAACCGACGTGCTGATGCCGGCTCCGATCACCTACTCCCACAGGCTGGTCCAGCGCCAGGCCGACGCCCGCAAGAGCGGCCTGCTGCCGTGGCTGCGCCCGGACGCCAAGAGCCAGGTCACGTGCCGCTATGAGAACGGCAAGGTTACCGGCATCGACGCCGTGGTCCTGTCGACCCAGCACGACCCGGACGTCAGCCAGGAAGACCTGAAAGAAGCCGTGATGGAGCTGATCGTCAAGCACGCCCTGCCGGCTGAACTGCTGCACAAGGATACCCAATTCCACATCAACCCGACCGGCAAGTTCGTCATCGGCGGCCCGGTGGGTGATTGCGGCCTGACCGGGCGGAAGATCATCGTCGACACTTACGGCGGCATGGCCCGTCACGGCGGCGGTGCCTTCTCCGGCAAGGACCCGTCCAAGGTTGACCGTTCCGCAGCCTATGCCGGCCGTTACGTGGCCAAGAACATCGTCGCCGCCGGCCTGGCCGACAAGTGCGAGATCCAGGTCTCCTACGCCATTGGCGTGGCCGAGCCCACCTCCATCTCCCTGAACACCTTCGGCACCGGCAAGATCAGCGACGACAAGATCATCGAACTGGTCCGCCAGAACTTCGACCTGCGTCCGTATGCCATCACCCGCATGCTGGACCTGCTGCACCCGATGTACCAGGCCACGGCAGCCTACGGTCACTTCGGCCGCGAGCCTCATGAGATGACCGTCGGTGGCAAGACCTTCACCGCCTTCCCCTGGGAAAAAACCGACCGGGCAGCGGCTTTGAAGGATACCGCTGGCATCTGAAAGAAAAGACTTTTTTGCCACGGAATCCACGGAAGAACACGGGAAAAAGATAAAGAAAAGGACTATTGGCCACGAAATCCACGAAATCCACGAAAAAAGAGAAAAAAGGGAAAACTAAAAATAAAGATCTGTATGCAATTAATCTTCTTTTAGTGTTCTTTCGTGGATTTCGTGGCCAAATATCTTTTCATCTTTTTTCGTTTTTTCCTTCCGTGCTCTTCCGTGGCCCTCAAACTCTTTAGAAATAACAGGAGAACACCATGGGCACTCCGAACAACTTCGAAGACTTCAAAGTCCGCGATATCGAACTCGCTGGCTGGGGCCGGAAAGAAATGAAGATCGCCGAAGGCGAAATGCCCGCCCTGATGGCTCTGCGCAACAAGTACAAGGCAGAGCAGCCTCTCAAAGGCGCCAACATCATGGGCTGCATCCACATGACCATCCAGACCGCGGTGCTGATTGAAACCCTGGTCGAGCTGGGTGCCAACGTCCGCTGGTCTTCCTGCAACATCTTCTCCACCCAGGACCAGGCCGCCGCAGCCATCGCCGCCCAGGGCATTCCCGTGTTCGCCTGGAAAGGCGAGACCGAGGAAGAGTACGAGTGGTGCCTCGAACGCACCGTGGGTGCGGACGTTGACGGCTGGGAGCCGAACATGATCCTGGACGACGGTGGCGATCTCACCGCCCTGCTCCATGAAAAACACCCCGAGATTCTCGAGAAATGTCACGGCATCACCGAGGAAACCACTACCGGCGTTCATCGCCTGCAGGAAATGCTGCGGGAAGGCACCCTGAAAGTGCCGGCGATCAACGTGAACGATTCCGTGACCAAGTCCAAGAACGACAACAAGTACGGCTGTCGCCACAGCCTCAACGACGCCATCAAGCGCGCCACCGACCACCTGCTGGCGGGCAAAAAAGCACTGGTGATCGGTTATGGCGACGTGGGCAAGGGCTCTGCCGCCTCCCTGCGCCAGGAAGGCATGATCGTGAAAGTGACCGAAGCGGATCCGATCTGTGCCATGCAGGCGTGCATGGACGGTTTTGAAGTGGTGTCCCCGTACATCGGTGGCGTGAACACCGGCACCGAGCAGGGTATCAACAAGGAGCTGCTGGGCAGTACTGACCTGCTGGTCACCACCACCGGCAACGTCAACGTGTGTGATGCCAACATGCTCAAGGCCCTGAAGAGCGGCGCCGTGGTGTGCAACATCGGCCACTTCGACAACGAGATCGATACCGCCTACATGCGCAAGAACTGGGAGTGGGACGAGGTGAAACCGCAGGTTCA
>JAXHVJ010000091.1:0-7604 GCA_034189235.1 Pseudomonadota bacterium | reverse complement strand
CTCTCATCATCGGTTTCACCAAGGGCATGAAAACGGGCCTCAGTCTGGCTGTGTTTGGAGTCTTCCAGCACCAGAAGCGGCTCATTAAAGAAAATTTCTTCCGCTTCGGACTGGCTGACGCCATGCTTCTCCGCGTTCTTTCGGGAGTTGCCTTCGTCCCAGTCAAAGCCAGTAACTTGTGCCCAATTGATCATGAAAGTATATTATCAACATATACGCATGGGTCAACAAGTGCTAAACAGTGCAGGCACGGCGACGCCTACTACTATTGCGCCTTCGGCTTCATTCCGTAGGCGCGCATGCTGGCTGGCGTTAAAAATGCCTGTGATAGCCATGTCCAAGGCTCCAACAATTTGGTCTCTGAAATGTGATAGAGAACCCACTGTGTTTTTGAGATGTTTTTCAGAAACAGGGGAGATTTGCGGAGTCAGCAGCAGAAGCTCCTGGTCTGCAAAGCTGATTTCCGGCGTGAGTCCTTGCATGGTTTTACCACCAAATGTGGATCGTTTCCCCAAAGGGATAACGATCTGAGTTGCCAGTTCGCTCAGCAGGCCGCTCTGAATATCGACAAGGTAAGGGTAATGCGCTTTGCTGGTTTTGCTTGGGTTGGGGTATACATCGAACTGCGCCATCAAAATTCCCTGAATTCGTCGCCGAAGCATTCATGTTGTTCGACATACTCGTTGTAACTTTTTATCGCAGCGCGGTTTTCGTCAACCCATCGTTCTGCTTCGCGTCTGGAGAGCTCTTCTCTCAGTGCCCGCTCCAGGGTGGCAGACAGGTTAATATTCAGTTCACGGGTCTTACGCAGCAAATCGCTGTTGTCGGACGCACCTACGCTGGCACTCCGGCACGCTGTGAAGCCCTGACATCCCACGGAAAACACAGGCCGGGCGCCGTAAGACGCCCGGCCTGTGTTTTTCTCTCTTGCGGCTCAGGGGTTGAGGCGGATCACCCGCTGCGGATTGGCGGGGTCAGCGGGCTGTTGCACCCGGCCGCCCAGGATCTGGATGATGTAGTCCTTGAGGATGGCCTGCTCGCCCACGCTGGTCGCTCCCAACACCGTGCCGGCCGCGAAGGCGGTGTAGCCGTCGCCGCCGGTGGCGGTGAAGCTGTTGGTGGCCAGTACGAAGGTGTCGTTCAATGCCGCGGCATTGGCCACACCGTTGCTGACCAGCACGACCTGAGTGCCATCTTGACGGGCGATGGTCAGTTCGCGCACGCGTGAGGGCTCGCTCACCTCGGTGGCGGCCTCGATCGGCTCGAAGCCGGTGTCGAAGGCCAGCTGCATACCGGCAATCTGCGGGAAACGGCCGTTGGTAAAGGTGGCGCGGCCGCCAGGTTACCCAGGTTGGTCTCCCGGCTGCGCACGTCCGCCCGCTGGCCGTTGAGCGGATAGTCGGTGCTGCCCACCACGAAGAAGGCGTCCTGGATCAGCTGGGTCTGTTTGAGTGCGGCAAACACCTCGGCCACTTTGGCATCGGGTTCCAGCGTGTCGAGATTGAGCACCGCGGCCAGAGCGGACACGCCCTCGGCCGTGGTGGCCACCGGGCCGCTGCGCTCGTCCACATCCTGGATATGACCGTCGCGATCGAAGCGGACTATCAGGTTGCCTACATAACGGTACAGCTGGTCGCTGTTGACGACCAACACGGTCTGCCCTTCGCTATCGACGCGGCGGGTGGGGTAGTCGGGCTCGGCGCTGTCCCCGGGACGCAGCAGATTGAAGGGGCCCTCCGCGACCGACTGGGCCATGAAGCCGGTGGACCCGGCGGCGAAGTCCTGGGCATGATCCACCAGCAGGATCCGGTGCACACCGCGGCGCTCCAGTGCATCGACCTGTTCCAACACTTGCTCCAGGGCCGAGACCCGTGGCTGGTTCGCCTCGTCACGGCCGCCGACAAAATCCAGCCCCGGAATGGTGTTGGCCGGATTCTCAATAACATTGAAGAAGTCTGCCGGTGCGCGGCCGATCAGGCCGACCCGTTCGGTGCCGATCCGCACC
Source organism: Pseudomonadota bacterium (assembly GCA_034189235.1). Taxonomy (GTDB): domain Bacteria; phylum Pseudomonadota; class Gammaproteobacteria; order Pseudomonadales; family Oleiphilaceae; genus Marinobacter. The sequence goes on along the minus strand of JAXHVJ010000091.1, from coordinate 5,599 downwards.
CAGCAGCTCTTGACCACCTTGCCGCCATTCAGATCGCAGCGGCCGGCATCGCGGCCGATGCGGATGGCGGGCGCGCCCTCCTCCAACTGCACCTGGCTGAAGTCGAGATTGGCGGCGATAAAGGGATACTCAGCCGCATCCAGCATGCGGGCGAAATCGTTGATGCCGCCGTCGAACTCGTGGTTACCATGCCATTGGCCCGCACGTCCATGGCGTTGTACATCAGGATATCGCCCAGGCCGTTGGCGCCGAAGGCGTCGTTGGAAGCCTGGTTGGAAAAAGGTTCAGGGAGCCAGAGCCTGGCCCGGGGGCAGCCGGCTCAGTACGCGGCGCAGATCCCGCCCGTCGACCCGGTCGTTGGCATCGAGATCGGCCCGTGGATCAAAGCGCGGATCGCCCTCGCTGGCCCCCATGCTGCGCCGCAGCTGCCGCAGATCATCGCGGTCCACATCGCCATCTGCGTCCTGGTCCTCCGGGCGCGGGATGAACAGGCCGGCCAGCAACGGATCGTGGTCGCTGGCGCGTTCCGGGGTTTCAGGGAATTCACTGTTGGCATGCACGATGTCGAATTCCGGTGCCTGGTTCAGGGCATCGCTGAGGAGGATGTGGTCGAGCTGCTGCGAGTTGCCCTGGAAGATGAAGCTGTAGCGTTCCGAGGCCGGCAACGCGGCGGTGGTGTTGTGCAGCTGCTCGCCGAGGATGTCGCGCACCGGCGAGACGAACTCGAATTCGTTCAGGTCGCCCAGCACCGCGATCCGGGCCTGCGGATCGGCCGCCAGTCGCTCATCGACGAATGTACGGATGGCCAGAGCCTGGCGCCTGCGCTCATCCAGTGAGCCGTTGACCGTCGGGTCTTCCTGTCGCGCCTCGAAGGGCTGCTCGGTGCCCAGGATGGGCGCGCTGCCGCCCTTGGAGGACAGGTGCGCATTGACCAGGGTCAGCTCGCGGTCGTTGAAGCTGAAACGTGCCACCAGCGGGATACGACTGCGGTAGAAGGGGTTGTCGGGATTGACGGCCTGATCCGCGGGATCGGTCAGGGGCTCGGCGGAGCCGATGAGGCTGACGCGCTCGGGGTTGTAGAGGAAAGCCGGACGGATATTGCCGCCGGGCTGGCCACCGACCGGGCTGACCACGCCGCCGTCGGTGAAGAAGGCCGGCACCAGCCCCTCCGTGTCCAGGAAACGATAGCCCGGTCCGCCGGCACGCTCGATGGCCTCGACGAGGGTCCGCAGGGTCAGATCGGCACCGGCCACCTCGCTTACCTCGGCACCGTCATTGTCCTGCACTTCCTGCAGGGCGATGATGTCCGGCGCGTTGAGTGCCGAGACGATCTGCGCGGCGATCGCGTCGAAGCGGCCCAGGCCGAGGTCGTCGTCGATCTCGCTGCTGCGCTGTCCGACCACTTGCTCGATGCGCTCCACCTGCGGATCCAGATTGAGCACATTGTAGCTGGCCACGGTGAGACGGCTGTCGCTGCCCTGGATGCGCGAGGTCGCAGGCGCGAGCCCGCCGGGTGTGACATCGAAGGCTTCGGTGGGATGCACCTGGAAGTTGCCGAAGTCATAGCCAACCACACCGGTCACGTCAGTGAGCCTGCTGCCGGTGTCCACAGCGGGAAAGGCAAAGCCCGGCAGGATACCCTCGTCAAAGTCGATCTGGATCTTCTCGGGATTGAAGTCGTCCGGCGCAATATTGATCGTCTGGCGGCTGCTCAGGCCACTGGCACCGGCACCGCCGTCGGCCACAGTGAAGATCTCGCCGAAGCCGTTGGTGGGTGCCACGGCCAGCGGCGCGGCTACCCGCACCCGCATCGCCTCCAGGGACTCTAAGAAATCAATGCCGTCGGTTACCGGATCGAAGCTGGCGAAGGCATCGTCATCGATGTTGGATGCCGGTGGCACGCGGCCACCCTGGCCGATCAGCACCGGTTCCGGTAGCGTTGCTGAGCCGGTTACTTGTATCTCGGGAAAGGTCATCTCGGTGGTGGAGAGATTGCGGGTAGCCGTCCCCCCCGGGGTAAATTCCGACACCTCACCAGTCAGCTCGACCTGATCCCCGATGCCAAGCCCGGGCGCACCGCCGGTGAACACGAACAAGCCATCGGAGGTGGCCGGATCGCCGTCGCCGACCGGGTCCTGCACATAGAAACCGTTGCCAGCGATCGCCGTCACCACGCCCTGGGTGCTCACGGTCTCCCCCAGGTAGGGCGAGGTATGACTGCGGCCCTGGATTTCACTGATGCTGCGCTCTTGCGGAGCCGTCGGCGGCTGACTCAGGCTGGAGGTGGGCGTGGCCGAGGGAGCCGGCTGGGGCGAGAATTCCAACAGCGCGAGCTGGCTGCCGCCGTCCGGAACGCGGAAGAAGCCGGCCGGCAGGAAACCGCCGTCAGGGCCGATGCTGAGATCAGGGGTGATCAGGTTGCCGTCGATATTGGCCAGATCACCGCCGCCGCCATCCGTGACGAAAATGCTCTCGATCAGATCGCCGAACGCATTGCGCAACGCCAGAGTGTAACTGCCGTTCTCGATGGCGTTGTCCGGCAGTGTCACGTCACCACTGACGCTATAGGTCGTCTGGCCCCGGGTATTGACGAACAGGAAGAACTGGCCGGCCTCCAGCAATACCCCTGCGGGGACCACATAGGGGCTGCTGCCGTCGGCGCTGCCCATGTCGGTACCATCGTCACTGTCCCACAATTCCACCTGCCAGCCGCCGATCTCGACAGCGCCCGGCCCGGCGTTATACAGCTCGATAAATTCACTGTCCGCACCGGTGGTGCTGCCCAGCACCTCGTTGATGACCACCTGTGCGCCTGCGGGTTGCGCAACGATCAGCAGGCCAAGCAGCCCCGCATTGCGCCGGATTGAATAGGTCATGGTTTCCGCCCTTGTGGATGTGTTGCTGTATTGCTGTCGAGCCTGAGCCGTGAAGATTGCACCGGCTTGTCAGTTTCATGAATAATCCTTCTCATGGGAAAACTCTTTCGGAGCTTGGCGGTGAAAAGCTTTCATTTGATCTTGTCTGAATCTGGCAGCGCCCGGGTTTTCGCCGCGCTTTTTGTGGGCTTATCCGGTTTGGCAAACGCCGAAGCCGAACCGGTGTTTGATTTATGCGCGCCCTACGTGGAGAAATCTGCGGTGGGCGAGCCGGCAGCCCGGGGTGGGTGGCCGGTTTATGTCAAACTGACGGAGGCCGGAGCCGAGAGCTTTGAAGCATTCACTGCTGCAAATATCGGAAGAACAAGTCGCATTGAGGTGGACGGTCGCCAGTTCACTCGGGCCACGATGTGGGTTCCTATCGATAACGGTAGGTTACGGGGGCTCTTTGTTTCCCGGGAAGAAGCTCGGGCCTGGCAGGGGATTCTGGAAGAGGATCTGCCACCAGGTCCGTGTGGTGTCAGGTGAGAAATGCCACATTTTGAATGGCGCCTGCTATGTTGAGAGTCAGGAAATGTTCCCGACCGGCCTGACCGCCGGGAGGGGTGCAGTGTCCGACTCAACTGTTATGTCTCGGAGAGAGTATGGAGTTTGGCTTAAATGTTAAGGAAAACGCAATAGATAGCCTCAACGAGGGACTTGCTAAGTTCGAACTCGGCGAGCAAGGAGACTTGCGATCCTATAAGTTTGCCATCCTACATATGGCTCACTTCGTGGAGCTCGTATTAAAACTTTATCTCACTAGCGTCAACCAAAACATAGTCTTCTCTAAATGTTTTAAAGAGATAAACAAGAGGGCGAAGTCGGATAACACTGATCCCCTGACAGCTTATAAGGCGTTGGAGAGAGAGGGCTTTGACTTCACTTCGTTAATTAAAAATGAGCCAAATCCGCACACAGTTGACGTTGAAAAAGCGCTATCGCTAGCGCGATGCGAATCGTGCCAGATTACGGGAGCGCAGTTTGTCGAAGAGCAGTACGTAGACGACATAAACTGGATGAAAGATCTTAGGAATAGCATTGCTCACTTCGAGTTTCGATTAACACCCAAAGAAGTCCGGCTGGCGATAGGCCGACTGATCCGTGGCACCGCTGAATTCGCAGATGTTTTTTGCCTTTTCAATCTTGAGGATGAAATTGGCAAAGACAAGGCTCACGTCTTTGAAATCTTATCAGACGAGTATGCTCAAGAAGTGCGCGAGGCTGAGAGAGACGTTGATGAACGTCGTGAGGAAGCGTTTCGTGGTGTTAGGCCTAAACATCAAATCTTTGTGGATTGGGAAGAATACGATTGCCCTGAATGTGAGAAGCATACAATGATTCCCAGTGAAGACTCTTCTACAGGGTATCGTTGCACTCTTTGCGGAAACGAAGAATCTTTCGAGATAGAAGTGAACTGCGATATCTGCGGTTGCCCTTGGCCAAATGGAGACATGGCAACGTGGCCTGATTCATACACCCATGTATGCCCCCGGTGTGATAATCCTGAGGCTTGGTGACATAACAATCGCAGGCACGGCGACGTCTTTTCCATTGCGGCTTCGCCTCAATTTCAAAGCCGCGTATGCTACGGGCGTTATGGCCCTCAGTGGATAATTCAGTGTAAGATTTAACCCTCGAAAACCAAAGGAGAAATTGGCATGGAATGCCCCGATATTAGCAGTCTGAAGTTAGACCGGGCCGATGAAGAGGCTCTTGAGGAGATCAGAAGAGCCCAGCGTGCGGGGAATCTACTCGAAGTCGTAATGCCTGCCGGAGTGATGGCGACCATATTCCTCGGCAATAATGCGGCACAAGCGACCTATAACATCCACTCTACCGATTGGGTCCTGTTTGCCCGCGCCATGAGTACACTCCCTGACATGATCCGTGCGAGAGTTAGTCAGGTTGCCAAAATCCGAATTCTCACTGGTAGTCTCAGCTATGAACAGCGGCAATTTTGGGACGCGGTAGACAAAGGCTGCGGAGGCTATTGAGATGCTAAAGCTATTTATGTCTGGGCTATTGCTTGCACTCTCGTCATCGTCCGTGGCAGGGGCACCGGATGGAAATCATTACTACATCACTGGCAAAATCGCGGAGTACACTCAAGCATTTGATCGTTGTAATCAAATCGCTGAGAGTAGGGATCTGCCTAGTAAAGAAATAATCGCCAAGCTGACCGATTTCACTCAACGTGATATCGAGCGTCTATTGATGTCAAAGGCCGCATTATTGCGTCAAGAGTGCGAAAAACCCGAGTTGACGGAACTCGCTTACGCAATCTTGATCACGGAAAATGAGGAGCTTCAGCAGCAAACACGAGAAGCTATCTCAGCCATCAAGGTGCTGGCATTCTCTGGTGACATTCGAAAATTTCAAGCAATTTATCAGTCCGTCCCCGCTGAAATTAGGCAGACGCTAGAAGACATTGGCTATTTTGACCGACCTTTTGATGATCGTAAGCTACTCGATGCAATCCGTAAAAAGCCATAACAGTGCCCATCCAGAAACACCCATTTTCAGCCAATTCAGCGTGCTCCCGAAAATGGGCACGGAGCTGGACACCCACCGGTTTGTGAAATACGACATGCTTCAGTCCCATGGCCCTGCCAGCGGCAACGTTCGCCTGGCTGGCGTAGCCGCCATCGGCCACCACGGAGCGGGGCAGCCGGCCCAGAACG
>JAXHVJ010000090.1:0-7840 GCA_034189235.1 Pseudomonadota bacterium | reverse complement strand
ATCCATTTCTCAATGCTCGCACTACCCTTTCTCTTCACCTCCTCCCAAGCATTCGGAGTACAGAATGTTTGACCATCAAGGGCACCCATGTTTCTCACTTGCTGAGTGCGCCAATAGATGTCGTCCTTGCGGGGGCCCTGAATCTCGGGGAAATTGGCGCGCAGGGCGTCGATCACCCGGGCGGTGTCGTCCATCGAGAGGGTGGTCTGGGTGACGTAGGACAGGCGGGACGGATCTTTCACCTCCAGACTGGCCACGTCCTCCTCGTTTTCCACCAGGTAGATCTCGCCGCCATTGCCGTGGTCGTACTGGCCCATGGTGCCTTCCACTTCCGGATGGCCGTGGTGGCCGATCAGGATGCACTCGCGGCCGTCGCGGCTGTAGCGCATGACTTCCAGGTGCACCTTGGTGACCAGCGGGCAAGTGGCGTCGAAGACCTTGAGGCCGCGGCGGGCGGCTTCGTTCTGTACCGCCTGGGAGACGCCGTGGGCACTGAAGATCACCAGGGTGTCGTCAGGCACTTCGTCCAACTCGTCCACAAACACCGCGCCGCGGTTGCGGAGGTTGTCCACCACGAATTTGTTGTGGACCACTTCGTGGCGCACGTAGATCGGTGCACCGAACACATCCAGCGCCCGGTTGACGATTTCGATGGCGCGGTCGACGCCGGCGCAGAAGCCACGGGGGTTAGCGAGTCGGATTTGCATAATCAGTGCGTCTGCCCGGCCGGTTCCACATCGAGGATTTCAACTTCGAATTCCAGTGTACGCCCTGCCAGCGGATGGTTGAAGTCCACTTCCACTTCATCCCCTTCTACCCGGCTGATCACGCCTGGCAGCTCCTGCTGGCGCGCATCGGCGAAGGACACCACCACACCCGGCTCCAGCACCATGTCGGCGCTGAATTCATGGCGCCTGAAGGTTTGCAGGTTGTTGGGGTTGTGCTGGCCGAAGCCCTTCTCCGGGGAGACCTCGAAGGTCTGGCGGTCACCGGCTTTCATGCCCATCATCAGTGCCTCGAAGTTCTCCGGCAGGTTCTCGTCACCGATCTCGAGGGTGGCAGGCTCTTTCTCGAAGGTGGAATCCACCACATCCCCGCCTCTGATCTTGAGGGCGAAGTGGAGTTTTACGCGGGTTCCCTTGTCTACGGGCAAATCTTTCATGAGTGTCGCTCACTCCTTTTCGGCATCCCCGCCGTTGGCGGATTTGCGGAATATGTCCAGGATCATCATGCCGGCGCCGATGGTGATGGCGGTGTCAGCCAGGTTGAAGGCGGGGAAGTGCCAGTCCTGCCAGTAGAAGTGCAGGAAGTCCACCACGTAGCCGTGCACCACCCGGTCATAAACATTACCCAGGGCGCCACCGAGGATGAGTGCGATGGCGACGGCGGTCCAGGTTTCATGGGGCTGCAATTTGCGCAGCCAATTCACCAGCACCACACTGACCACCAGGCCCAGGACCACGAAGAACCAGCGCTGCCAGCCATCGGCCCGGGCCAGGAAGCTGAACGCGGCGCCGGTATTGTGCAGCAGCGTCAGGTTGAACATGGGCATCACCGGCACCGGGTCACCGTAGGTGAGCATGGCGCTGGCCATGGCCTTGGTGCCCAGATCGATGGCGATGACCAGCGCCGCCAGCCACAGCCATTTCAGTTTCGGGCCCGTGGCCTTATCTATCATGGCGGCGTCCATCAGGCAAAGGACCGGCTTTCGCCGGGGCCTTCCACGTTGCTGACGCAGCGGCCGCACAGGTCCTTGTACCTGACGTTACGGCCCACGTCCTCACGATGGTGCCAGCAGCGTTCGCACTTGGCGTGGGCCGCCGGCGTGACCTTCACCAGCAGGCCTTCATGGCCGGTTGGCTCCGCACTCTCGGCTTCGGCCACCGGCTTGACGGTCGCCTCGGAGGTGATCAGCACAAAGCGCAACTCCTCGCCCAGGTGCTTCAGCCGCTCAGCCAGTTCACCTTCGCAGTACAGGGTCACTTCGGCGCTCAGGGAGCCCTTGATCTCGCCGCGGCCGCGGGCCTCTTCCAGGCATTTGTTGACCGCTTCCTTCACGCTGTAGATCTCGCGCCAGTAGTCGCGGCCCAGCTCGAAGTCTTCCGGCAGCTCGGTCAGCCCCTCATACCAGGTTTCGTAGAACACGGTGTCGGCCCGCTCGCCCGGCAGGTGCTGCCAGATCTCGTCCGCCGTGAAGCTCAGGATCGGGGCGATCCAGCGCACCAGGGCCTCGGCCACGTGGTAGAGCGCGGTCTGGCAGGAGCGCCGCGCCAGGCTGTCGGCCTGAGTGGTGTACTGGCGGTCCTTGATGATGTCCAGGTAGAAGCCGCCCAGGGTCGCCTCGCAGAAGTTGTAAACCTTCTGGTAGATGCGCAGGAAGGCGTAGTTACCGTAGTCCTCATCCAGCTCCTTCTGCAGCTGCAGGGCCTTGTCCACCATCCAGCGGTCCAGGGCAATCATGTTCTCCGGCGCCACCATGTGCCGGGCCGGATCAAAGCCGTTCAGGTTGCTGAGCAGGAAGCGCGCGGTGTTGCGAATCCGGCGGTAGCCATCGGCAGTCTGGCGCAGGATGTCCCTGGAAACGGTCATCTCGCCACTGTAATCGGTGGCGGCCACCCACAGGCGCAGGATATCCGCACCCAGCTCGTTCATGACCTCCTGGGGCGCAATCACGTTGCCCAGAGACTTGGACATCTTCCGGCCCTTGCCATCGACCGTGAAGCCGTGAGTCAGCACCTGCTTGTAAGGCGCCACACCATTCATGGCGATGGAGGTCTTCAGGGACGACTGGAACCAGCCACGGTGCTGGTCGGAGCCTTCCAGATACATGTCCGCCGGGAACTGACCCAGCTCCTCGCGCACCCGCAGTACCGAGTCGTGGGTCACGCCGGAATCGAACCAGACATCCAGGGTGTCGAGTACCTTCTCATACTGGTCGGCGTCTTCGCCCAGCAGTTCGTTCTGGTCGAGCTCGTACCAGGCATCGATGCCACCGGTCTCAATGGCCTGGGCGACCTTCTCGATCAGGCTCCGGGTATCCGGATGCAGCTCCTGGGTTTCTTTGTGGATGAACAGGGTAATCGGCACACCCCAGGTGCGCTGACGGGAGATACACCAGTCCGGGCTCTGCTCGAACATCGCCTCGATACGGTTCTGGCCCCAGGCCGGCACCCAGCGCACGCCCTTGATCGCTTCCAGCGCGTCCGCCCGCAAGTGGTGCTTATCCATGCTGATAAACCATTGGGGGGTGGCCCGGTAGATCAGAGGGGTCTTGGTCCGCCAGCAATGCGGGTAGCTGTGGCTGAACTTCTCTGAGCGTACCAGCTTGCCTTCGCGCTCCAGAGCGGAACAGACGGGTTCATCGGCCTTGTAGACGTGCACACCGGCAAATTCCCCAGCGGCTTCGGTGTAGGTGCCGTCGGCTTTCACCAGATTCAGGGTGCCGATGCCGTATTCCTTGCCCACCTCGAAGTCTTCCATACCGTGATCCGGGGCGGTGTGGACCGCACCGGTACCGGCATCGGTGGAGACGTGATCGCCCAGGATCACCGGCACCTGCTTGTCGTAGATCGGGTGGTGCAACTGCAGCCTTTCCAGGGCGGAACCGGCAACGGTCGCCAGCACCTGGTAGTCTTCCACGCCCCAGCGGGCCATGATGCCTTCGACCATATCGGTGGCCAGGATCAGGCGCTCCGGTCCCTGGCCGACATCCACCTGCACCAGGGCATAGTCCAGGTCGGCGCCAAGCGATACCGCCTGGTTGGCCGGAATGGTCCAGGGTGTGGTGGTCCAGATCACCACGGAGACATCACCCTCACCCTTGTCGGTGCCGAACAGCTCCAGCGCCCGGGCCTGATCAACCACGGTAAAACGCACATCAATCTGGGTCGAGGTCTTGTCCTGGTACTCAACCTCCGCCTCTGCCAGTGCGGACTGACCTACCACACTCCAGTAGACGGGCTTGTAACCACGTACCAGGTGGCCCTTGGCCACGATCTTGCCCAGGGCACGGACGATACCGGCTTCCACCCTGGGGTCCATGGTGAGGTAGGGCTTGTCCCACTCACCCATCACGCCGAGGCGGATGAAGTCGGCCTTCTGACCTTCGATCTGCTTGGTGGCATAGTCCCGGCAGGCCTGGCGGAAGGTCTTGTAGTCCACCTTGACGCCGGCCTTGCCAATTTCCTGCTCCACCTTGTGTTCGATGGGCAGGCCGTGGCAGTCCCAGCCCGGCACGTACGGTGCGTCAAAGCCCTTGAAGCTGTGGGACTTGACGATCATGTCCTTGAGAATCTTGTTGACCGCATGACCGATATGAATGCTGCCGTTGGCGTAGGGAGGGCCGTCGTGCAGGATGAACTTGTCCCGGCCTTCACGCTGCTTGCGCAGGGTGCCGTAGACATCGAGATCCTGCCAGCGCTTGAGCATGTCCGGCTCGCGCCTGGCCAGGTTACCGCGCATGGGGAAGGCGGTTTCCGGCAGATTCAGGGTATGCTTGTAGTCGCTCATGGTTTCTGTGCGTACTCTCTGGTCAGTGTTGGTCAGTAAACCTTTGGGGTTCGGGCCCGCGCTTTCAATGCGTGCCGCGGGCCGGGCCGTGGGCCCGGATCCAGTCCCGGGCGTTGTCCATGTCCCGCGCGATCCGGTCTTTCAGGGCCTCGACGGAATCAAATTTCTCTTCATCCCGCAGGCCATGGCGGAAGACGACTTCCAGATGCTGGCCATAAAGTGTGCCAGCAAAGTCAAACAGGTGCACTTCCAGTGATGGCCGCTTGCCATCGACTGTAGGCCGGACGCCGATGTTGGCCACGCCGTCATAGACCCGGCCATCATCGAGCCTGCCGCTCACCACGTACACGCCGCGCAAGGCCGGCATCCGGTGCAGCAGGATGTTGGCAGTGGGCGCACCGATCTGGCGACCCAGTTGGCGCCCGTAGACCACCCGGCCACGGATGCGGTAAGGATGGCCGAGCAATACTTCCGCTTTTTCCAGCCCGTTGACGGTGAGCTGATCCCGCACCCGGGTACTGCTCACCCGCTCGCCGTCCAGGGTCACGGTCCGGGTATTCTCGACGGTGAATCCTGCCTCCTGCCCGACCTTCTTCAGCAACTCGAAGTCGCCGGCGCGATCACAGCCAAAACGGAAATCGTCCCCCACCACAAGGTGGCAAACCCCGAGGCCCTTGATAAGTACGTCCTCGATAAAGCCCATGGCGGAATAACTGCGAAATGCCTGATTGAACCGCAGGCAAAGAACAATATCGATGCCTTCGGCAAGCAGGGCTTCAAACTTCTGGCGGAATCCCATCAAACGCGGGGGCGCCTCATCACCCTGGAAAAACTCACGGGGCTGCGGCTCGAACACCATCACCAATGAAGGCACACCCAGCTCCCGGGCCTTGCTCCGGACCTGATCAATAATGGTCTTGTGGCCGAGGTGGACACCATCAAAATTACCAATGGTTGCCACACACCCCTGCGCCAGCGGCGAATCCGCCTGGCGCGAGAGCAGCTTCAGGTTGGTCAGGCCTCGAATCAGACGCATGCAATGCGAACCTTGTGTTGCCAACTGGCTTTCAACGCTTCTGCACCGCAGAAGCACTGCCGGAGATGGAGAAAACGCGCGATTATACCTTACCTCTGGCGGAAATGTCTTACCCGCACGCCCGCCACCGCCAGCGCGACGAAATACACCCCGACGCCGGAACCCACGAGAATGGCCATGTCCCGCGCCCGGCTCAGGCCTCCGGAGGCGAGCCAGTCTGCCGCCGGCGCCTTGAGCCAGAGGATGACAGCCGCCAGCGCGGCGTTGGCGAACAGCAGGCGCGCCAGGAACACCGGCCACCCGGGCTGGCTCTGCCAGGCTCCTTCCTTGCGCAGGCCACGCCAGAGCAGGAAACCGTTGAGCCAGGCAGAAAGCGAGGTCGCCAGGGCCAGCCCGGCATGGGCCAGTGGCACGATCAATGCCAGGTTGAAGGCCATGTTGGCCACCATGGCGATGACACCGATCTTTACCGGCGTGGCGGTGTCTTCCCGGGCGAAGAAACCCGGCGCCAGCACCTTGATCAGCATAAACGCCAGCAGGCCGGCCGAATAGGCCCGCAGACTCTGGGCGGACATCAGCACATCCCGGTCGGTCACTTCGCCGTAATGGAACAGGGTGGCAATCAGCGGCTCGGCCAGAAGGGCCAGAGCCAACGCTGCGGGTAAACCGATCAGCAGGACCGCCCGCACCGCCCAGTCCAGGGTGGCGGCAAACTGGTCGGTCGAGGCAGCGGCGTGTTTGCGCGACAGACTCGGCAGGATCACGGTGGCAATGGCGATGCCGAAAACGCCAAGGGGCAGCTCGGACAGGCGGTCCGAATAATATAGCCAGGAGACGCTGCCGGTCTGGAGGAACGACGCCAATACGGTGTCGAGTAACAGGTTAATCTGGCTGACCGAGACCCCGAACAGCGCCGGAGCCATCAGTTTGAGAATACGGCGCACCCCTTCATGCCGGTAATCCACCTTCGGGCGGGGCATCAGCCCGAGCTGCATCAGGAACGGCAACTGGAAGAACAACTGCAGGGCACCGGCGATGAATACGCCCCAGGCCAGCGCCATGACCGGCTCGGACATCACCGGCGACAGCCAGATTGCCGCGCCGATCATCGCCAGGTTCAGGAGCACCGGCGTGAACGCTGGTACCGCGAAACGGTCATAGCTGTTAAGAATGCCTCCGGCGAAGGCCGTTAACGAAATAAGCAGCAGGTAGGGAAACGTGATGCGGAGCATGTCGCTGGTCAGCGCGAACTTCACATCCTCATCCAGGAAGCCCGGGGCGAACAGCGCCGTCAGCACCGGCGAGCCGAGCATGGCCACCAGGGTGACCCCCAACAGCACCAGCCCAAGGGAGCCGGCCACGGCATTGACCAGCCGCCGAACGTCCGGGAGTGACTGATTTTCCCGGTAGGATGACAAGACCGGCACAAAGGCCTGGGAAAAGGCGCCCTCAGCAAACAGCCGGCGCAGGAAATTCGGGATTTTGAAAGCAACAAAAAAGGCATCCGCCCCGGCACCGGCACCGAAATAGCGGGCGATGACCATATCCCGGACCAGCCCCAGCACCCGTGACAGCATGGTCATCATCCCCACAAGCCCCGACGACCTGAGCAGGCCGGGCACTTTGGCCGGTTGCTTCTGTTCAGGCGTTGTTTCAGATTCCGACGACATGCAGGCTCAGTTCTGGCAGTGTGACCATCAATAAGGGCGGGCTTTCGGGAATTACCTGCCTCCCGCTACAGCCCCCGGTTTCGTGAGCGGCGAGTTTACCACAGGCCTTCTGTGTCAGGGCATGAAATAGGTTTTGGTCTTTGCAGGCACGGATGGCCTTCCAGTTGCTGATGACCAGCGGCAGCCATGGTAGTTTATCAGCAAGGGTTTCAGCCGTTCATCAGGCTTCTCACGGAACCGCATCTGCTGCCAGACCTTGTCTTCGTTGGTTGCAATGTGGGGCACGTTGCCGCGCTCGTTCAGTTTACGCAGTCATCGAAGCCTTACCTGAAAACTCCCCACTCACCCGGGCAAAGACCTCGGTAACCGGCCTTTGCGGATCCGATTTTTGCAGTTCCAGTGCCCGCTTGCTTTGGCGCTTCAGTTCCTCGCTGGGTCTGGCCCACTGCTGTTCCGGTAGCGGTTCAGACCAGCGCTGCATGGCCTCCGGTAGGGCCCTGCGGCTCATTTTCTGTATCTTTTTCACTTCCCAGTCCACCAAGTGGTACGGAAGACTCCAAAAGGTCGACAGGTGATTGAGATACCAGCCGAGGGTATGGAACCAGCCCACCTCACCAGCCCGGCG
>JAXHVJ010000009.1:25038-52166 GCA_034189235.1 Pseudomonadota bacterium | reverse complement strand
TGTCGGCTCATCACATCCTGGGGCTGAAGCCGGTCCCAAGGGTATGGCTGTTCGCCATTTAAAGTGGTACGCGAGCTGGGTTTAGAACGTCGTGAGACAGTTCGGTCCCTATCTGCCGTGGACGTTGGAGATTTGAGGAAAGCTGCTCCTAGTACGAGAGGACCGGAGTGGACGAACCTCTGGTGTTCGGGTTGTGTCGCCAGACGCACTGCCCGGTAGCTATGTTCGGACAGGATAACCGCTGAAAGCATCTAAGCGGGAAGCCCCTTCCAAGATGAGATCTCCCTGGACCCTCGAGGTCCCTGAAGAGCCGTTCAAGACCAGGACGTTGATAGGTCGGGTGTGTAAGCGCTGCGAGGCGTTGAGCTAACCGATACTAATTGCTCGTGCGGCTTGACTATATAACACCCAAGACAATTGTGGACGCCATGTAATGGACGCCATGTACTGGATCACGCAACGAAATCGATCATCACTGCCAGAACCACTGACTGTTCTATCCCGTCCCCCAGTGATCAACCGTTTTGCCTGACGACCATAGCGGTCTGGAACCACCTGATCCCATCCCGAACTCAGAAGTGAAACAGACCAGCGCCGATGGTAGTGTGGCGTTGCCCATGTGAGAGTAGGTCATCGTCAGGCTCCTGAATAAAACAGCCCCGACAGCGTTTGCTGCCGGGGCTTTTTTATTTCCGGTTCGGGAGAAGTGATATACTCCCTCCGAAAGCCATACCAAAGTTTCTGACGGGAGCCCTTCCAATGGCCGCAACTGATCACCTGGTCATTTTTGATACCACCCTCCGTGACGGCGAACAAAGCCCGGGCGCGACCATGAACAAGGCGGAAAAACTCCGCATTGCCAAGGCCCTGGAGAAACTGCGCGTTGACGTGATCGAAGCGGGCTTCGCCATTGCCAGTCAGGGCGACTTTGATGCCGTCAAAACGATTGCAGAGACCATCAAGGAATCGACGGTATGCAGTCTGGCGAGAGTGCTGGACAGCGATATCGATCGGGCCGCCGAAGCTATCCGGCCAGCAGAGCGTGGACGGATCCACACTTTCATTGCCACCTCTCCGATCCACATGAAGCACAAGCTCCAGATGGAGCCAGACGAAGTCGTGGAGCAAGCTGTGCGTGCGGTCAAGCGTGCCCGCAGCCACGTGGACGACGTCGAGTTTTCCTGCGAGGATGCCGGCCGCTCCGAGCTGGATTTCCTTTGCCGCATCATCGAGGCCGCCATTGATGCCGGTGCCCGCACGATCAATATCCCCGACACCGTGGGTTACGCGATTCCGGAGCAGTTCGGTGAAACCATCCACCAGATCATGAACCGGGTGCCGAATGCCGACAAGGCTATTTTCTCGGTGCACTGCCATAACGATCTGGGTCTGGCGGTGGCCAATTCCCTGGCCGCTGTCACCCACGGCGCGCGCCAGGTGGAATGCACCATCAACGGCCTCGGCGAGCGTGCAGGCAATGCCGCCCTGGAAGAAATCGTGATGGCGGTTCGTACCCGTCAGGATCTGTTCAATATCGACACCGGGATTGATACCCGGCACATCGTTCCCGCCTCACGGCTGGTTTCCACCATCACCGGTTTCCCGGTTCAGCCGAACAAGGCCATCGTGGGCGCGAATGCGTTTGCCCATGAGTCCGGTATTCACCAGGACGGTGTGCTCAAACACCGGGAGACCTATGAAATCATGCGGGCCCAGGATGTGGGCTGGCATACCAATAGCCTGGTGCTGGGCAAGCACTCCGGTCGCAACGCGTTCCGGACCCGCCTGCTGGAGCTGGGTATCCAGTTCGAGACTGAAACCGAGCTGAACGAAGCCTTTACCCGCTTCAAGGCCCTGGCCGACCTCAAACATGAAATTTTCGATGAGGATCTGCAAGCCATTGCCAGCGATACCCTTCAGAAGGAAGAGGAAGGTCCCTATGGACTGGTTTGCATGCAAGTCTGTTCCGAGACCGGCGTCGTGCCGACGGCCAGCCTGACCCTCACGGTGGAAGGCAAGGAACACAAGGTGGAAGCCGAGGGCAGTGGTCCGGTCGATGCCACCTTCAAGGCGATCGAGTCCCTGGTGGATTCCGGCTGTAACCTGCAGCTGTATTCGGTTAACGCCATCACCAGTGGTACGGATGCCCAGGGCGAGGTTACGGTCCGTCTCGAACGGGGCGGCCGGATCGTCAACGGCGTCGGCGCTGATACCGATATCATTATCGCCTCGGCCAAGGCCTACATCGAGGCCCTGAACCTGATCAGTCGTGGCGGCATCCGTCGGCACCCGCAAGTGGCGGACGTATAACCCGCAGGCAGCCTGATGATCCGAACCGAAGCACAACGTCAGTTCTACCTGGGAGTTGCCGGTGTGCGGCTCTGGTATGCTCGCTCACCGCTGCCCGGCGCTGCCCCTGGCCCGGAATTCGAATTCCCGGAGGAGGTATCTGCAGCCACCGGGGAGCTTCGCGCTGTTCGGGAGCCGACTGCCGGGGTCAGCTCTGCGATAGCAAGCAAGCCTGCCGGGAAGAGCGCGAAGCCTCCCCGGGCTGTAAACCTTCAGGCGCTGATGGAGAGGTCAGCTCCGGAGCCTTCAGGTGCCACGGCAATACCGCCATCCACCGGGCCTGATGCCAAGTCCGGGCAGGAAGCTGGCACCCCGGCGAATGACTCCCGCCAGTCCACCGGTGAACCCGAAGCGGCCCCGTTCCGGCAAAAACTGAATCTTTGCTTGTGGGTCGGCCGCCGTTTCGTACTGGTATCAGATCTGTCCGGAGAGGCGAGTCTGCGGTTGCAGGAGACCCTGGCGGCCAATATCCTGATGAGTATTGGCGATCGCGATCCCCAAGTGCTGGGGCCCGTTTTGTGGCCGGTATTCAATAATCCGCTGCTTCCCGGGAATCGGTTGCCCGATCTCGTCGATGTTCTTCAAGGTGTGCTTGAACCTCTGGATGGTCAGCAGGTGATCCTTCTGGGTGTGCCCGATTCCGGCGCGGAAGCAACGGAGGGCCATTGGTTTGCCCGGGCGCTTGGGCGGGAACCGGAAATGGTATTTCCCCATACCCTCGCGGAACTTGCCGGCAATCCCGGGTTGAAGAAAAAACTGTGGCAGCTTCTTAAGCCGTTTGCCTGATGCCAATGAATAACGGACAAACATTCCCGGGGCCGGATGAGAATTCCCTTCAGGTCCGCTCTTTGTCCCGTTCGGATCTTTCCCGGGTGCTGGAAATCGAGCGCCAGGGCTACTCCCATCCCTGGAGCGAAGCGGTTTTCCTCGACTGCTTCAAGGACAGTTATCGTCTGTGGGCGCTTTGCAAAGAGGGTTCTCTTATCGGTTATGCGGTGGTTGCGTATCTGGTGGATGAGGCCCATTTGCTGAACCTTTGTATCCACCCGGACAACCGTGGTTCCGGTGCCGGCCGCTATCTGCTCCAACACCTGGTGGACAAGGCCAGGGAAGATGGCATGGTTCAGGTTCTGCTTGAGGTTCGGGTGAGTAATCGAACCGCTGAACAGCTCTACAAAAGTGCCGGTTTCGGTGAGATTGGCTGCCGTCCGGGCTACTATCCCGCCGCCAATGGCCGGGAAGACGCCAGAGTCATGATCTTGCCGCTGGGTAAGTGATCACCACCGGTGCTGTTCACGGGGAGGGTGCTTACGGCTTATAATACCGGGTTTTCAAAATCCTCCGATTCCGAGCTCTTATTACACTATGTCGAATCTTTCCCAGGAAGTGGCCAGGCGCCGTACTTTCGCCATTATTTCCCACCCGGACGCCGGTAAGACCACCATCACCGAGAAGGTGCTTCTGTTCGGGCAGGCACTCCAGAAAGCCGGTACGGTAAAGGGCAAGAAGTCTGGTCAGCACGCCAAGTCCGACTGGATGGAAATGGAGAAAGAGCGGGGCATCTCGGTAACTACTTCCGTGATGCAGTTCCCGTATGGCGGCAAGCTGATCAACCTTCTGGACACCCCGGGCCACGAGGATTTCTCGGAGGATACCTACCGCACCCTGACCGCCGTGGATTCCTGCCTGATGGTGATTGACAGCGCCAAGGGTGTCGAGGAGCGGACCATCAAACTCATGGAGGTTACCCGGTTACGGGATACCCCGATCCTGACCTTCATGAACAAGCTCGATCGTGATACCCGGGACCCGGTGGAGCTGATGGACGAAGTGGAGGAGGTTCTCAAGATTGCCTGCGCCCCGGTTACCTGGCCGATCGGCATGGGCAAGAACTTCAAGGGGGTGTATCACCTGTTGCGCGACGAGGTGGTGTTGTACCAGTCGGGACAGGGCCACACCATCCAGGAGAGGCGCATCATCGAGGGCCTGGATAACCCGGACCTGGATGCTGCGATCGGCGCCTACGCGTCCGATCTCCGGGATGAAATCGAACTGGTAAAGGGCGCTTCCCATGAATTCGATCAGGAGGCCTTCCTGGCCGGTGAACTGACTCCGGTGTTCTTCGGTACTGCCTTGGGCAACTTCGGCGTCGATCACATGCTTGACGGTCTGGTGGAGTGGGCGCCGGAGCCCCAGCCGAGGGAGACGGACCAGCGCCTGGTCGAGCCCACCGAAGAGGGTTTTTCCGGTTTCGTTTTCAAGATCCAGGCCAACATGGATCCCCAGCACCGCGACCGTATCGCCTTCCTGCGTATTGTATCCGGCAAGTATTCCCAGGGGATGAAGGCTCGTCATGTGCGCATCGGCAAGGAAGTCCGTTTTTCCGATGCCCTGACCTTCATGGCCGGTGACCGCGAGCATGCCGACGAGGCCTTTGCCGGAGATATCATCGGCCTGCATAACCACGGCACCATCCAGCTTGGCGATACCTTTACCGCCGGCGAGGACATGAAGTTTACCGGCATCCCGAACTTCGCCCCGGAACTGTTCCGGCGGATTCGCCTCAAGGACCCGCTCAAGGCCAAACAGTTGCAGAAAGGCCTGATCCAGTTATCGGAAGAGGGCGCGGTACAGGTATTCCGGCCGCTGAAGAACAACGACCTGATCGTGGGCGCGGTTGGTGTGCTCCAGTTCGATGTGGTGGTTGCCCGCCTGAAGAGCGAATATAAGGTAGTTGCGGTCTACGAGCCCATCAACGTGGCCACCGCACGTTGGGTAAGCTGCGACGACGAGCGCAAACTGGACGAGTTCGAGCGCAAGAACAATGATTATCTTGCCCTGGATGGAAGTGGTCGGCTGGCCTACATCGCGCCGACCATGGTCAACCTGAATCTGGCCCAGGAGCGTTACCCGGACATCCGCTTCCACAAGACCCGGGAGCACTGAGTCGGTGCCGGGCGGAGGTGAGCATGAGAATGATCGACGCCCATTGTCATTTTGATTTTCCCCGTTTCAACGGGCGGCGGGAACAGGAACTGGATCGCGCCCGGGCTCTCGGGGTTCTGGGTATCGTTATTCCCGGTGTTCGCAGACCGGATTGGCCGAGGGTCCGGGAGGTTGGCGGCGCTCAACGGGGCCTGTGGTACTGCCTCGGGATTCACCCCTGGTATGTGCAGGAGCACACGGAGCAGGATCTTCAGGCACTGGAGGAAGAGCTGTCCTCAAAGCCCGCTCGGTGTGTTGGTCTGGGGGAATGCGGCCTGGATCGCCTGCACGGAAGTCTTGATGACCAGCAGTTCTGGTTTGAACGCCAGGTGGCCATCGCCGCGAGGCTCGATCTGCCGCTGGTTATCCACTCAGTGAAGACCCATGATGAAGTCCATGCCATGCTTCGCCGGGCCAACTGGTCCGGGCGGGCGTTGATCCACGGCTTTTCGGGCAGTTACCAGCAAGCCGCCAGGCTGGTGGATCTGGGGTGTTACATCGGGATCGGTGGGGTGATTACCCATGATCGCGCCCGCAAGACCCGGGACACGGTGGCACGGCTCCCGCTGGATTGCCTGGTGCTGGAAACAGACGCGCCCGATATGGCCCCGGCCGGTGTGCAATCGGGGCAGAATTCGCCGGTGTACCTGCCGCGGATACTTGAGATTCTGGCGACTCTCCGGGGGATGGGTGCGTCGGACATTGCGCCGGATTTGCTGGCCAATGTCTGTTCGCTCTATGGCTGGACCGAAAGCGATCTGCCAGAATAAGGGAATAGCGAAACAGGGTCGGGCGGGGTTGGTTTTCCCTGTGGGTTCGAGTATACTTCGCGCCCTGGCTTTTCAAGGCGATGTCACTATCTCAGCCCCGAATGGTGTCACTGCCAACATTACAGGTATGAACCTCCTCCGGATGCCTTGCATTTACCGGTGGTGGTTTTTAACGTTTCTTTTATAGCGTTCAAGGCGGAATCAATGAAGACTCTGAGTGCGAAACCAGAAACCGTAAAACGTGACTGGTACGTTGTAGACGCAGCCGGCAAGACGCTGGGTCGTCTGTCAACTGAAATCGCCCGTCGTCTGCGGGGCAAGCATAAGCCTGAGTATACCCCCCACGTGGACACTGGCGACTACATCGTTGTAATCAATGCCGGCCAGGTGCAGGTTACCGGCAAAAAAGCATCTGCAAAGATGTACTACAGCCACACCGGCTTTCCGGGTGGAATCAAGTCCATCAATTTCGAGAAGCTGGTAGACAAGGCTCCCGAGCAAATCATCCAGAAGTCTGTCAAAGGCATGCTTCCGAAAGGCCCGCTCGGCCGCGCCATGTTCAAGAAGCTGAAAGTCTACGCCGGCGCTGAGCATCCCCATGCAGCCCAGCAGCCCAAAGAACTCGACATTTAACGGAAGGCGGATATGTCTGTAGCACAAAATTACGGCACTGGTCGCCGCAAGAACTCCACGGCTCGCGTCTTTATCAAGCCGGGTAGCGGTAACATCACTATCAACGGTCGCACCATCGAGCAGTTCTTCGGTCGTGAGACTCTGCGCATGATCGTTCGTCAGCCGCTGGTGGTTGCCGGGTCTACCGATCGTTTCGACATCAATATCACCGTCAAGGGCGGTGGTACCAGCGGCCAGGCCGGCGCCATTCGCCACGGCCTGACCCGTGCCCTGATGGATTACGACGAGACTCTGCGCCCGGCACTGCGAAAAGCGGGTTACGTTACCCGTGACGCGCGTGAAGTCGAGCGTAAGAAGGTTGGTCTGCGCAAGGCACGTAAGCGCCCGCAGTACTCCAAGCGTTAATTCTGCTTTGCAGAATCCGAAAACCCGGTCCGTTCTGGCCGGGTTTTTTTGTGTCCGGGTGATTTGCCGTCAAATTGATCTGGAACAGGGAAGCGCCGCGCACGGCGCCTTTCCGACTTGTAAGCCCGAGGCAATTTCATTACCATTTGAGCGCTTATATTTTTGGGTTGTGAAGTCCTTTAAGATGCACATTGCCGGCTTTCGGGCGGGCTGTGGCATCGCCTGATGGGAGAAAACCATAATGAGTAATGGCGACGTGAGCCAAGGCCGGCGCCGGTTCCTGATCGGCGCTACGTCCGTGGTGGGTGGAGTCGGCGTCGTCGGTGCAGCAGTTCCTTTCGTGGCATCCTGGAATCCCAGTGCCAAGGCGGAAGCAGCGGGTGCACCGGTAACCGTCAATATCAGCAAGATTGAACCAGGCCAGCAGATCACCGTTGAGTGGCGCGGCAAGCCGGTCTGGGTCATCCGCCGCACACCGGAAATGCTGGGAAACATCGAGAAGCTGAATGACGTGGTGAAAGATCCGCAGTCGGAAGCCCCTCAGCAGCCTCCTTACATCGACGGTATCTACCGGGCACTCAAGCCCGAGTTTGCCGTGCTGGTTGGCATCTGCACGCATCTGGGTTGCGTTCCTTCCTACCGTCCAGAAGTGGCACCGGCCGATCTCGGTGAGAACTGGCTCGGTGGTCTCTTCTGCCCGTGTCACGGCTCCCGTTATGACCTGGCTGGGCGGGTTTATGAAGCGCAGCCTGCGCCTCTGAATCTCCAGGTGCCGCCGTATCGGTTTGATGACGAGTCGACCCTCACCATTGGTCTTGATCCGGAGGCAGCGTAATGCAGAAACTGATTCAGTGGGTGGACGACCGTCTCCCAATCGTTGACGCCTGGAACAAACACCTGGCCAAGTATTACGCGCCGAAAAATTTCAACGTGTGGTACTTCTTTGGCTCCCTGGCCATGCTCGTACTGGTCAACCAGCTGGTGACCGGTATCTGGCTGACCATGAGCTACAACCCCTCCGCCGAAAGCGCTTTTGCTTCCGTCGAATACATCATGCGTGATGTCCAGTGGGGCTGGCTGCTCCGCTACCTGCACTCGACCGGTGCTTCTGCTTTCTTCATTGTGGTCTATCTCCACATGTTCCGCGGTTTGATGTACGGCTCCTACCGGAAACCCCGTGAGCTGATCTGGATCTTCGGCATGCTGATCTACCTGGTGCTGATGGCCGAAGCGTTCATGGGCTACCTGCTGCCCTGGGGCCAGATGTCCTACTGGGGTGCCCAGGTTATCGTTAACCTGTTCGGTGCCATTCCGGTCATCGGTGAAGACCTGTCTCTGTGGATTCGTGGTGACTACCTGATCTCCGGTATCACCCTGAACCGCTTCTTCGCCCTGCACGTGGTGGCACTGCCGATCGTTCTGCTGGGCCTGGTTGTGCTTCATATCCTGGCGCTGCACGAGGTTGGTTCCAACAACCCCGACGGTATTGAGATCAAGAAGAACAAGGACGAGAACGGCATCCCGAAAGACGGCATCCCGTTCCATCCATACTACACCGTGCACGACCTTGTGGGCGTGGCTGTGTTCTTCTTCATCTTCTTCATCGTGGTGTTCTTCTTCCCGGAGATGGGCGGTCTGTTCCTTGAGAAGCCCAACTTCCAGCCTGCTAACCCCTTGCAAACGCCATTGCACATTGCGCCGGTGTGGTATTTCACGCCTTTCTACGCCATGTTGCGTGCGGTAACGGTGGACCTTTTCGGTTTGCCTGCGAAGTTCTGGGGTGTCGTGGTGATGGGGGGCGCCATTGCGATTCTCTTCGTCCTGCCATGGCTGGATAGAAGCCCGGTTCGCTCCATCCGCTACAAGGGCTGGCTGAGCAGAATTGCTCTGGCGATCTTTGCCATCAGCTTCGTGATCCTGGGCTACCTTGGCCTGGTTCCGGCAACAGAAGGTCGCACCATGGTCGCTCAGATCCTTACCGTGCTGTACTTTCTGTATTTCATTCTGATGCCGTTCTATACGCGCATGGAGAAAACCAAGCCAGTACCAGAGAGGGTGACAGGATAATGAGAAAGCTGATTTTTGGTCTCGTTTTCGCGGTTCTGCCGGCCCTCGGGCTGGCAGCCGGTGCCGCCGGGGTTCCAATTGATCCGATGCAACCGGATCCTGCCAACAAGGAGTCCCTGCAGCGGGGCGCCGCGCTCTTCACCAACTACTGCATGGGCTGTCACTCCCTGCAGTACGCCCGCTACAAGCGGGTGGCGGAAGACCTTGGTATTCCGGCCCAGCTGTACGAGAATAACCTCATTTTCACAGGCGCCAAGATTGGCGAGTTGATGAAGAACGCCATGAACAAGGATATGGCGGCAGGCTGGTTCGGTGCTCCGCCGCCCGACCTGACGCTGGAGACCCGTCTGCGGGGTGAGTCCTGGGTCTATTCCTATCTGCGTGGCTTCTACAAGGATGAAAGCCGTCCGCGGGGCGTCAACAATGTCGTCTTCCCGAATGTGGGTATGCCCCACGTGATGGTGAGTCTGCAGGGCCTGTGTGCGGTTCACCCGAATGTCGGGGTTCAAGCTTCTGTTGAACCGCTCAGTGGTAACATCAACAACGGCAATCTCTGCCCGCAGTACGCAAGCGAAGGTTCCATGACCGAGGCGGAGTTCAATCAGGCCATGTACGACCTGACCAATTTCCTCTCCTACATGGCGGATCCGGTGAAGGAACAGCGGGAGCGTCTGGGGATCTTTGTACTGATCTTCGTGGCGATCTTCTTTATCTTCGCCTACCTGCTCAATCGTGAGTACTGGAAAGACGTACATTGAGAAATAGGATATAATCCCGTTTCTGATGAAAGCTCCAGCGGGCCTTGAGGCCCGCTGGATTTTTGCGTTGGTTCAGGGTTATTTCGATTTGTTTACTCGTGAGGTAGTTCTATGGGCGTTGTGACCAAGCGGTCATCAATGACGTTTTTCTCCAATCCGGCCAGTCATTATAGTCACCGGGTGCGTATTGTCCTGGCAGAGAAAGGCGTTACCGTTGATATAGTGGATGTGGACCCGGACAATCCGCCGGCGGAACTGGCCGACCTGAATCCCTACAACGCCCTGCCGACGCTGGTGGATCGGGACCTGGTGCTCTACGAGCCCAACATCATGATGGAATATCTGGACGAGCGCTTCCCTCATCCTCCCCTGCTTCCGGTCTACCCGGTGGCTCGTGCAAACAGCCGGCTGATGATCTATCGGATCCAGAAGGATTGGTGTGGCCTGGTCGACCAGATTCTGGCCCAGCCGAATGCCAAGGCATCCGAGGCTGCCCGCAAGGAGCTGCGCGAGAGTCTTCTGGCAACGGCGCCGCTGTTCGGCGAGATGCCGTTCTTCCTCTCCGAGGAGTTCACTATCGTCGATTGCTGTATTGCTCCGATCCTCTGGCGCCTGCCGGCGTTGGGTATCGAGTTGAATGAAAAGCAGGCGAAACCGATCCAGAAATATATGGACAGCATCTTTGCTCGTGAAGGCTTCAAGGCAAGTCTTTCCGACCTGGAAGAAGATATTCGCAGCTGATTTTCGGCAAACCCGGTTAGCGAAGCAGGAGTTGGTAGTGCCTGACAACAAGATCGCCATGACATCCAGTCGGCCGTACCTGGTGCGGGCCTTTAACGAATGGATTCTGGATAATGACTGTACGCCCTACATTGTCGTGGATGCGGGTGTCCAGGGAGTCCAGGTGCCCACGGAACATGTCGCCAATGGTCAGATTGTCCTGAATATCAGCCCCGGTGCGGTTCGGGGTCTGGTGATTGGCAACGGCGTGCTGGAGTTCAGTGCCCGTTTCGGCGGCGTTCCGATGCAGGTCTTTATTCCGCTTCAGGCGGTGATGGCCATTTACGCCAAGGAAAACGGCGAGGGTATGGTGTTCGGCAGTGAGCCGGGCGCCCCGGATCCGGACGGCCCCGGTGACAAGGATGACGAGCGTTCACAAGGTGGCCCGGATAATCGCCCTTCGGGCAGGCCAACCCTGAAAGTGGTGAAGTAAAACCGCGAATTCCTTCTATCTGAAAAGCCAGTGCAAGCTGGCTTTTTTTATCCGCCGAACAGCTTGGCGTCCACCAGCCGGCAGAGCGTAGTGATGATCAGTAGGAGCAGCGGTGTCGCGTCCGCCGGATCGAGATTGTTGAGGGCGATCTCATGATCTTCCGGGTGGAGCAGGGAGGTGATATCAGACTTTTCCCTCGCACTGAGGACCACCACTTGCATTTCGCGATCATGGGCAGCCTGTATGGCCTGGATCAGGTTGGCCTTGTGGCCGTCATCCACTACCACGAACAGAAGATCTCCCGGCTTTCCGATAGCGCGGACCTGTCGTGAAAACGTGTCGTTGAACCGGTTGTCCCGGCAGATGGCAGAATAGGTGGTTGCATCGGCTCCGAGGTTGATCGCGGGCAGTGCCGGCCGGTCGTGATCCAGGCGGTTCAACAGGGCTGTGCAGAAATACTGGGCCAGAATATTGGCGTTGCCGTTGGCGCAGGTAATCAGCTTGCCATCGTGCAACAGGGTGCTGACAAAGGCCTCAGCGGCGGGCTCGATCTGCGGCGCTACGCTGGTGCCGGCCTGGGCCGTGTGCTCCATGTGGGTGGCGAACCACTGGCTGATCTGCTGTTCGGTATTTTCCATTGCGTGTCTTACTCTGCCTGGATGGCGTTCCTGATCCATTGTACCCGGTATTTGCTGGTGGTCCCCGGCACAATGCCTATTACATCAATCCTGCTGCAGGCGTTCCACAGGCCATGACGATGCAGATAAAAGGAGACCGCCCTGAGCAGCTTGCGCTGTTTGCCGTAGGTGATTGAGCCAGCCGGATCGGTCAGGCTGCCTTCGCCGCGGAAGCGGACTTCAAAAAATACCAGGGTGTCTCCTTCCCGGCCGATCAGGTCGATCTCTCCACCCCGGTTGTAGACATTTCTCTCGATAATGGTGACGCCTCGGCTTTGCAGATACCGTGCGGCGACGCCCTCGTAGTGGTTGCCCAGTTCTCGTTTGCCGTCCATGGCGAGGGTCTTCGTCTGGTTCAGATTGTCCCGGGGCGAGGCGCAGTCTCGCCATCAGGGTTACGGGCCGGTGCCTGCTCATCTTCCGCAAGGCGCTGTTCGGACAGAAGTTCCGGTGAGCCCTTGCTGAACCGCGCCCAGAGCTGGCTTCGGTGAATACTGCCCTCGCGGGTCATGGTCAGAACGCCGGTCTGGCCGTCAATTGAGGCGGAATCGAGCTGACGCAGCAGGGGCAGGCGCTTGCTCAGCTGCCAGGCGTCGGCGCCCATGGCAAACAGTCTGCCCAGCTGGCCCCGGGTGCCCTTCAGGTGTTCCCGGGCCTGGGCCCGGAGCTCGTTATTCTCTCCGAGTACCCAGGGAATGTCAGTGAAAATGACACCATTGAGGTCGCGGTCGCGGGAGGGATTGGGGCTGCCACCGTATACAATCGAAGGCGAGTACACCGGCAGGTCGCCGCCAAAGTAGAAGGCGAACAATGGCTTGAACTGGCGGGCAATAGTCGGCTCCGCCACCATCACGATGGCATCCGCATCCTGACGCCGACGAGCTTCGAATTCCACGTCGATGCCAATGGTGCGCTCAACCTGGATGGCACGATTACGGGAAGCCGTGATCCCCAGCAGGTCGGCGGTAACGGTACGCAGGTTGTCTTCCGGAAAAAAACGCTCGATATCAAGGACGACACCATTACGTCGCTGCAGTCGGGATAGCAGGGCACGTTCGACCCGGTCGCCCCACTCACCCTGGGGGATTAGCACCAACACATGATCAAGGCCCTCGTCGACGAGGCGATCTGCAATCTGGCGGGCCTCGTCTTCGGCGGAGAGACCATACTGGTACAGGCCGTCTGGCGGGGTGGGGCCCTCGGGGAGATAGTTCAGGCCGAGCGCCGGAACCGGAAGCGTGTTCATGGCGGCGAGTTCTGTGAGAGCTTCTTTCTCAAGGGGGCCGACGATCAGGTCAAAACCCCCGGATGACAGCTCATTGTACACTTGTGCGAAATTCTCGTCGGAGGTGTTGATGACGCGAATATCGGTCTTGCTGCGGTCCGCTGACTGGTCCATGTAATAGGCTGAGAGGAAGCCATCCCGGATTGCTTTCCCGGCGCTGGCAAAGGGTCCCTTGAGCGGGAGCGCCAGTGCGATTTTTTCCGGCCGGCTGGTCGCGAGTGTGGCAATCAGCCGCAGCTCTGATGGCGGAACCTGGGCCGCCGGGTGTCCTGGCCAATTGTTCTGCCAGCGGCGCACAATGCGCCCTTGCTCGTCCAGGTTGACGCCGGGTTCCCGGACCAGGGCAGCGAGTTCCAGCCAGCCCTGGCTCTCGTAGCCGATTGCTTTCGCGCTGGCCTCGGCCAGCTCCTGGTCTGACAAGGTCTGGAGCAGTTGCCAGATTCGATCGTGCAGCTGTTGTACATCGGCTTCAGGGTCGGTCTGTGCCAGTAACATCAGTGTCATTGCCGAGCCCACGCGGTCGCCGGCAAGTTCATAGGTCCGGGCCTGAAGATCTGCCGCGGCGGCCATCTGATCCGGCGCGTAGCCAATGAATGCGTCCGGAGTGAGCCCTGCAGTGATGGCTTGCGCCCATTTGCTGTCTTCGAGGGCGCTGGCGCTGGTCATCGCCAGCAGGCGCTTCTCGCCTTCCAGTCCCGGCGCCATCTGGTCCAGCTGGCGGCTTTCAAGTATGGTGCGTGCGTCCTCGTGATTGCCCTCACTCTGGAAGCGGCTGGCAATCCGCAGCAGGTACTGCTGCGCCGTTGTCCGGTTGTCTTCGCCGGCGGCAAGCTCAAGGGCTTCGTTCGGGGTCCGGGCAACGTGGGGGTCCAGGTTTACCGTGGCGCACCCGGACAACAGCAGGAGCATTGACAGAACACTGGCCAGAACAGGCTGGTTGATAGACTTCTTGATCATGACAAGCTTGGCTCACTCCGGATGATTGGGCTTGAGACGCCGCATTAACGGTGGCAAGTTTAACAGCTCCGGGGGCAATTGACATGAGCACGTTGTCATGGTCCGACTTCAAAAACAGGCATAGGGTGCAAAGATTGGCTAGAGAAACGGCAGACGCCTTGAAAGAAACGGGGCAGGCAGGTGGCGGGCCGGGCACCCTGTATATCGTGGCAACCCCCATTGGCAACCTTGAGGATCTGTCGCCGAGGGCGGAAAAGGTGTTGTCATCGGTGGCGGTCGTCGCGGCCGAGGATACCCGTCACAGCGGCCGACTGCTTCAGCATCTGGGGCTTCGCAAGCCGATGATAGCCCTGCACGAGCACAACGAACGTGAGCGGGTTTCCCAGGTGCTGAAGGAGTTGCAGGCAGGCAAGGATCTCGCTCTGATCTCCGACGCCGGCACGCCGCTCATTTCCGATCCGGGATATGTTGTCGTTCGCGAGGCCAGGGCATCGGGTATCCGGGTCAGTCCGATTCCCGGCCCCTGCGCCCTGGTAACCGCCCTGAGCGCTGCCGGCCTGCCCACTGACCGCTTCCTTTTTGCCGGTTTCCTGCCGGCCAGACGCACGGGCAGGAAGTCGGCGCTGGAAGCTCTTGAACGCGAGCAGGCGACGCTGGTGTTTTATGAGTCACCTCACCGGATTCTGGACACCCTGGCAGATCTGGTCGCAGTGCTGGGCAGCGGGCGCGAGCTGGTGCTGGGGCGAGAACTGACCAAAACCTTCGAGACTTTCTATAGCGGTGCCGCCGAGGATGTGCTGGAAGAGTTGCAGGCGGACCCCCATGGCAGCAAAGGGGAATTCGTGGTGGTTGTGCACGGCGCCGAGGCCTCCGGCGGAGCTGGCGAGGAGTCCGGGCTGGATGTGGACAAGCTGCTGGCATTGCTCCTGGCCGAGCTCCCGGTAAAGAAGGTAGCCAGGATCGTTGCCGAGCTGACGGGTGGCTCCAAGAACGAATTGTATCAGCGGGCGCTCGGGCTCAAGGCCCGCTGACCGGCCGGGCAGGTTTTCCTTGCATGCCCGGAACGGGCAGAGTATGGTCACGCCCGAGCTCGCCAGACAGTCGCCGCCGGTCCGCCGGGGGAGGAAAGTCCGGGCTCCGCAGGGCAAGGTGCCAGGTAACGCCTGGGCGGCGTGAGCCGACGGAAAGTGCAACAGAAAGTATACCGCCTAAGCGCCTCCGGGCGCCGGTAAGGGTGAAATGGTGCGGTAAGAGCGCACCGCGTGGCTGGCAACAGTCCACGGCGATGGTAAACCCCACCTGGAGCAAGACCAAATAGGAATCCAATGGCGTGGCCCGCGCTGGATTCGGGTAGGTTGCTTGAGGCCTGTGGTGACGCAGGCCCTAGATGAATGACTGTCCAAGACAGAACCCGGCTTATCGGCGAGCTCTCCTTTCCCTTCTGTGAAGTGTGCAATTCTCAATACTGGTTCTTTATAGCCAAAAAATCTTAAACCTGACTTGCCATCTTCAGAACTTTCCGCAGGTGTTTGATTTCCTTTTGTTTCTTTTCCGTAACACCCCCCTCCGGGTAAACCTTCGCTCGTAACCTGTTGTCATAAAAGGAACTTTTCCAAGACCGACGCCATTTGCGGCGCTTGCATTGTGTAAGGCGTGTTTCTATAGTGTGCAGAAGTGGGAAAAAGTGGTTTCTAGTGGTTTTTTGTGGTTTTCAGCCACCCCGAGACGGTGTAAATGAGCAATTTTCTGGGCAGTCATGCCATCAACATGGATGCGAAGGGTCGCCTGGCGATACCCTCCAGGGTCCGCGAGGAACTCTCGCAGATCTGTGGTGGCCGCATCGTGGTGACGGCCAATGCTGACGAAGAGCGCTGTCTTCTGGTGTATCCGGAGCCAGAGTGGGAGGTCCTGCGCCCCAAGATCGAAGCCCTGCCCAACATGAACAAGGCCGCCAGGCGGCTGCAGCGTCTGTTGCTCGGTAATGCAGCACCCATGGAGCTGGACTCCGCGGGTCGTATCCTGATTCCCCCCACACTTCGAAGCTACGCCCACCTGGAGAAGAAGCTCATGCTGATCGGTCAGGGCAAAAAACTGGAGCTCTGGAGCGAGGAGCGCTGGTTCGCCTGGCTGGACGAGTCGTCAGGCGATGACGACATGCCGCCGGAAATGGAGACGCTTTCACTATGACTTCCGGACACAACCAGAAGGAAGGAGCGGATTACGCCCATCGCTCGGTGCTTCTGGATTCGGCGGTCGATTATCTCGTTGGCGACCCCGATGGCAGATACGTGGATGGCACTTTCGGCCGCGGCGGCCATAGCCGGCTGATCCTGGAGCGCCTGGGCCCGAAAGGCCAACTCCTCGGGTTTGACAAGGATCCTGAGGCGATCCGGGTCGCCGAGGCCCTGGCAGCCGAAGATCAGCGCTTCTCCTGGTTCCATGGTTCTTTCGCCGAACTGGCTCTCGCCATGGCTCGCCGTGACTGGGAGGAAATCGACGGTCTGCTGCTGGATCTGGGGGTGTCTTCTCCCCAGTTGGATGATGCGTCCCGGGGCTTCAGTTTCATGCGTGACGGGCCGCTGGATATGCGCATGAATCCGCATCAGTCGCCGAGCGCTGCGGAGTGGCTGGCCAGTGCCGATGAGAAAGACATCGCAGACGTCATCTGGCGATACGGAGAGGAAAGGTTTTCCCGCCGTATCGCCCGTCTCGTTGTGGCACGCCGTCAGGAAGCGCCCATCGAGACCACAAGGCAGTTGGCGGAGCTGGTCAGTGAAGCCGTACCGAAAAAGGAAAAACACAAGCATCCGGCGACCCGGACTTTCCAGGCTATCCGCATCTATATCAATCGCGAGCTGGAGGATCTGGAGGTCTGTCTGCAGGCGGCGGCCGAGCGGCTGGTTCCCGGAGGCAGGCTGGTGGTGATCAGTTTCCATTCCCTTGAGGACCGGTTGGTGAAGCGGTTCATGCGGGATTTGGCGCGGGGACCGAAGCTGCCCCGGGGAATACCGGTTACCGCCGATCAGGAACAATCGGCGTTCCGGCTGGTGGGAAAGGCCGCCAGGGCCGGAGCAAAGGAAGTCAGCGACAACGTCCGGGCCCGCAGTGCAGTGATGCGGGTACTTGAGCGAATCGACAGAAACGATAAAACGCAGGGGAGCGCGTAATCATGGGCGCGGTAGCCATAGAACAACCGATCAATACGACAGGGCTGAACAAGCAGAGGGTTCGCGATGGCGTAGCCACCGCGGTGCGCATTTCACAGCGGGTGTTTGATGCTACCCGCCAGAAGCGGGTGATGGTTTCTTTGGGGCTGATGGCTGTGCTGGTGGCGTCGTCCATCGGTGTGGTAGTGAGCGCTCACGAGAATCGGGAGTTGTTCAATACTCTGTCCCAGCTGCAGGCGCAACGTGACCAGTACCAGAGGGAATGGAGCCAGTTGCTGCTCGAGCAGAGCGCGCTCAGTGCCCACGGACGTGTGGAAGCTCTCGCCTCCGAACAACTGGGGATGGTTGTTCCGGGGCGCGAGGATATTGTCCTGGTGCCGCTGATGTCGCCGGCATCGATCCGGTAAGCCGGTAACAACAACACTCACAAAGCGTCAGGGTGATCTAATTGTCCGGTCAGGGAACACAGACAACATGGGGCCAACGCGTGGCTGCAGGGCTCAAAGCCTGGCGGTTCGGCACGGTGCTGAGTGTCTTCCTGCTGGTGGTTGCGGCCCTGGCGTGGCGGCTCGTGGACCTGCATGTAGTGGACAACGAGTTCCTGCGTAAGCAGGGGGACGTGAGGACGATCCGAGTCGAGACCATTGATGCCCATCGTGGTGTTATCAGCGATCGTCTTGGTGAGCCGTTGGCGGTCAGCACCCCGGTTCAGACGATCTGGGCGAACCCCTCGGAAGCCGATCCTGACGAGCCCCGGCTGACCAATCTGGCACGCCTGCTGGATATCAGTGAGGCCCGGTTGCGTGAGCGGCTACGGGATTACGCCGGTCGGGAGTTCATCTATCTGCGCCGCAAGGTTCAGCCGTCGCTTGCCCGGGATGCGATGGCACTGGACATCAATGGCATCTACAGCCGGCAGGAATACCGGCGTTACTACCCGGCAGGAGAAGTGACCGCTCACGTTGTCGGTTTTACCAACATTGATGAGCAGGGCCAGGAAGGCATTGAGCTGGCATACAACGACTGGCTCTCCGGGGAGTCCGGGCGGAAGCGGGTGCTGAAGGACAACCGTGGCAGAGTAATCAAGGATCTGATCCTGATCCGGGATGCTCAGCCGGGACAGCAACTCGAGCTGAGTATCGACCTCCGTCTCCAGTACCTGGCGTATCGTGAGCTGAAAGCGGTAGTCAATGCCCACAAGGCTCGTGGCGGTACCCTGGTCATGCTGGATGTCGACACCGGTGAGGTTCTGGCGATGGTCAACCAGGGCTCCTACAACCCGAATGACCGGAGTCAGCTGGCGGCAGAAAATCTGCGTAACAAGGCCATTACCGATCTGTTCGAGCCCGGCTCGACCATGAAGCCGATTGCCATGGCTGCAGCCCTGGAGTCCGGCCTTTACCAGCCGGGTGACACCGTTGATACTGCCCCCGGCTATCGCCGGTTTGGCCGTTTTACCATCCGTGACCACCGCAATTACGGCGTGCTGGACCTCAGCGGCATCATTGTGAAATCCAGTAACGTGGGGATCAGTAAGATCGCCTCGGAAATCGGTGGTGACGTGATTCGGGATCTTTATA
Source organism: Pseudomonadota bacterium (assembly GCA_034189235.1). Classification (GTDB taxonomy): domain Bacteria; phylum Pseudomonadota; class Gammaproteobacteria; order Pseudomonadales; family Oleiphilaceae; genus Marinobacter. Next base: position 33,320 of record JAXHVJ010000009.1, on the reverse strand, counting down.
GCCGCCTGGGGTTGGGTCAGCCCACCGGTGTGGGCTTCCCGGGCGAGGCCGTTGGTGTGTTGCCGGCTCCGCCCAAGTGGCGCCCGGTGGAGGAGGCCGCCCTGTCCTATGGCTACGGCATGAGCGTGAATGCCCTGCAACTGGCGCAGGCCTACATGGTTCTGGCCAATGGCGGCATCCGGTATCCGTTGAGCCTGCTCAAGGTGGAAGAGCCGCCCCGGGGCCAGCGGGTGCTTTCCGAGGGTGTGGCGCACGAGGTCCGGCAAATGCTGAAGCAGGTTGTCGAGAAGGGCACCGGTACCCGTGCCCAACCCGGCTTTTACTCCGCCGGCGGCAAGACGGGAACGGTTCATCTCGTCGGCGCTCAAGGATATGAAGACAGCCAGTACAAGGCGATTTTTGCCGGTATGGCACCGATTGACAATCCGAGAATCGTTACCGTTGTGGCCGTTGATGCGCCGCAGTCCGGGGAATACTACGGCGGTGAGGTTGCCGCTCCGGTGTTCGCCCGGGTAATGAGTGGTGCGTTGCGACTGCTGAATGTGAAGCCTGAACTGGAAGTCACCGGCTCGCCTGGCGAGTCGCAGACGACCGGGGAGCGAGGTTAACCCTATGTGCATCGCATCTCTCAGCACTCTGTTGCATGGCATTGTCGAGGTGCCATCGGTCTTCGATGTCACCATTCACGGGCTGAAGACCGACAGCCGCGAGGTCCGGTCCGGTGACGCCTTTGTTGCTCTGGCGGGTGCGCGAACGCCAGCGGATTGTTATGTCAACAAGGCCATCGAGGCCGGAGCGACCGTGGTGCTGCTGGAATCGGCCGTTGCGGGGGAGTGTGCCGAACACCATGGTGCACTGATCGTGCCGGTGGTCGGGTTGCGGGAGCAGCTTGGCCGCCTGGCTGACCGGTTTTTCGAGCACCCCTCGCAACGTCTGCGGCTGGTTGGCGTTACCGGTACCAATGGCAAGACCTCGGTCTCCCAGTACATTGCGCGTCTGCTTAAGGATACCGGAACACCCTGCGGCGTGATCGGTACGCTTGGCTACGGTATGCCAGACGCCCTCCAGCAGGCGACTCACACTACCCCGGATGTGGTGCAGGTCAATCGGGTGTTGTACCGGATCCTGGCCCAGGGTGGCAGGGCCGCGGCCATGGAGGTGTCCTCCCATGCACTCGACCAGGGCCGGGTTGATAATCTCACCATGACCGGAGCGGTCTTCACCAACCTGACCCGCGATCATCTGGATTACCACGGGTCGATGGAGGCCTATGGTGCCGCAAAGGCAAAGCTGTTCGAGCGCGAGGAGCTGCACTTTGCGGTGATCAATTTCGACGACCCGTTCGGGCGCCAGTTGTATGGGCAACTGGAGGGCAAGTGCGACCGGGTGAGGTACAGCCTGCACGAGGCCCATACTGAACTCTGGCTCAGGGAATTCCGCCCGACCGACGAGGGATTCGAGGCCGCGCTCGATGGCGAATGGGGAGCCTTCGATATTCGGGTTCCCCTGATGGGCAGCTTCAATGCCAGCAATGTATTGGCAGCGATGGCGGCAGTCCTGAGCCTTGGCGTGCCAATGGACCGGGTCCGGGAAGCTGTTGCCCGGCTGGTGCCGCCGCCGGGTCGTCTGGAAAGGTTTTCCGGAAGCAATGGTGTCCGGGTGGTGGTGGATTATGCTCACACCCCGGATGCGCTTTCCAATGCCCTGTCTGCGCTTCGCCCGCATGTGTCAGGCCGGCTGATCTGTGTTTTCGGCTGCGGTGGTGACCGGGATTCCGGAAAGCGTCCGGAGATGGCCCGGGAGGCCGGGCAGTTGGCGGATGAGGTCATTGTTACCGATGACAATCCTCGTGGGGAGAGTCCGGGGGCCATTGTCGGGGATATCCTGGCCGGCTTTGATCGTCCGGAACAGGTCACGGTGATCCATGATCGTGCCGAGGCCATCCAGAGTGCCATTGCCCGGGCCAGTCCGGACGATCTGGTGTTGGTTGCCGGTAAGGGGCATGAGGCCTATCAGGAAATTGCCGGGCAGAAACTGCCATTCAGTGATACCGAGCAGGTCAGGCATTGCCTGAAGCTTAACGGAGGTGTGGCATGATGCGCGCCTTTTCGCTGGCCGAGGCCTGTGACTGGACTGGCGCCCGGTGCGCCGCGCAGGCACTGGAATCGGTCCGGTTTGAAGGTGTGTCGACCGATACCCGGACGTTGGCGAAAGGGAATCTGTTCGTTGCCCTTCGTGGTGAGAACTTTGATGGGCACCGGTTCCTGGCCAGGGCACAGGAGGCCGGAGCGGTGGCCGTGGTGGTGGACACCGAGGACAGCGCGATCAGCATCCCGCAGCTGGTCGTAAGGGATACGGTTGAAGCCCTGGCCCGGCTGGCGGAGGGCAACCGCAATGAGAGCCAGGTGCAACTGGTGGCTGTCACCGGAAGTAGTGGCAAGACCACGGTCCGGGAAATGACCGCGGCGGTGCTGTCGCGCATGGGGCCGACCCTGGCAACCGAGGGCAACCTGAACAATCACATCGGGGTGCCCCTGACGCTGTTCCGCCTGGCTCCGGAGCATCGGTTTGCCGCCATCGAACTGGGAGCCAGTGGTCCGGGTGAGATCGCCCATACCGCAGCGGTAGCCAGACCACAGGTGGTGATCCTGACCAACGCCGGCCAGGCCCACCTGGAAGGATTCGGGAGTTATGAAAACATCGTCCGGGCCAAGGGCGAGATCATCGAGGGTGTCGCCGAGGGCGGCCTGGTGGTTCTGAACCGGGACGACCCTGCTTTCGAGCAGTGGCTGGCGCGGGCGGGAGACCGCCGCGTGGTCAGTGTCAGTCGCCTCGCGCACTCGGAAGCGGATTACCAGGCCACGGACGCCGGAGTGTCCGGCACCGGGCAGCAACTGGCAGTGACTGGCCCCAATGGCTGGTCCTGCACGCTGACGGTCCCGTTTCCGGGTGAGCACAACCGGAGTAATGCCCTGATGGCGATTGCCGCGACCCGGGAGCTGGGGGCCACCGATCAACAGCTGGAGGAAGGCCTGGCCGGCGTCCGGTCAGTCAAGGGGCGCCTGCAGATGCTGGAGCCGGGTCGCGGATTGACTCTGATCGATGACAGCTACAACGCCAACCCGGCCTCAATGAAGGCTGCGGTGGCGGTACTTGCTGAACGGGCCGGTCAGCGGGTGGCGGTCTTCGGCGCCATGGCCGAGCTGGGGCCGGATGCCCGTGCCCTGCACGCCGAGGTCGGCGCCGCCGTGAAGGAGAAAGGTATCGATCGCCTGCTGGTGGTGGGGCCAGGTTGTGAAGGTTATGTGGATGGATTCGGGCCGGAAACCGAGCAGTTTCCAACCCACGAAGCGGCAGTGAATGCCATCGTCAGTACCCTGGATTCTGAAATCACCGTGCTGGTGAAGGGTTCTCGCAGTTCCGCCATGGATCGCGTGGTGGAGGGAATTAAAGAAAAGGTGAATAACTAATGCTGCTCTGGCTGACAGAGGTTCTATCACAATATTTTTCCGAACTGACGGTGTTTCAGTACCTGACGCTGCGCGCGATTCTGGGGATTCTGACGGCGCTGCTTATCTCGCTGATTATCGGACCGATGATGATCCGAAAGCTCAGCCAGTACCAGATCGGTCAGGCGGTACGGGCTGACGGTCCCCAGACCCACCTTAGCAAGGCGGGTACTCCGACCATGGGTGGCGCGCTGATCCTGGTGGCCATTGCCATCAGTACGTTGCTGTGGGCTGACCTGACCAACCGTTATGTGTGGATCACCCTGTTGGTCACCATGGCCTTTGGTGCCATCGGCTGGGTCGATGACTATCGCAAGGTGGTGGAACGCAATCCGCGGGGGCTGCCGGCGAGATGGAAATACTTCTGGCAGTCGGTGATTGGTGCCAGTGCAGCGGTATTCCTGTATTTCAGCTCCGCGTTGCCCCAGGAAACCTCACTGTATCTGCCGTTCGTGAAGAATGTCTCTCTGACCCTGGGCCCGGTGCTGTTCATTCTGCTCAGTTATTTCGTGATTGTGGGCAGCAGCAATGCGGTGAACCTGACCGATGGCCTCGATGGTCTGGCGATCATGCCGACGGTCATGGTGGCAGGAGCCCTGGCAGTTTTCGCTTATGTATCCGGGCATTCCCAGTTTGCCAATTACCTGCTGATTCCCCATCTGCCGGGAACCGGTGAGCTGATTATCTTCTGTGGCTCCCTGGTTGGTGCGGGCCTGGGATTTCTGTGGTTCAACACCTATCCGGCCCAGGTTTTCATGGGCGATGTGGGGGCGCTGGCCCTGGGGGCTGCACTCGGCGTGGTGGCGGTCATCGTGCGCCAGGAAATCGTGCTGTTCATCATGGGCGGAGTCTTCGTGATGGAGACCATCTCGGTGATTCTGCAGGTGGCATCGTTCCGCCTGACCGGCCGCCGGATTTTCCGGATGGCGCCGCTGCACCATCATTTTGAATTGAAAGGCTGGCCGGAACCCCGCGTTATCGTGCGGTTCTGGGTGGTCACTGTGGTTCTGGTCCTGATTGGCCTGGCCAGTCTGAAGATACGATAGGGTAACGTTACGGCTATGAGTGTCATTGCTTCGGATCGTCGCACATTGGTGGTAGGGCTCGGCAAGACCGGGCTTTCCTGCGTGCGCTACCTGTCCGAACAGGGGCGGGAGGTCGCGGTGGCTGACAGCCGCACCGCGCCACCGGGCCTGGATGAGCTGCGCTCGAACTGGCCGGAAGTGCCGGTTCACCTGGGGGCATTCGATACCGAGCTGTTCGCCGGGTTCAACGAGCTGGTGGTCAGCCCCGGTATCAGCATTGCCGAGCCGGCCATCGCAGGCGCGGCCGAGCGCGGTGCCCGCATCCGGGGCGATATCGACCTGTTCGCCGAGGCGGCGGACGCGCCGATCATTGCCATCACCGGTTCCAACGGCAAGACCACGGTCACCACGCTGGTGGGTGAGATGGCAAGGGCGGCCGGACGCAAGGTGGAAGTCGGAGGCAACATCGGCACACCTGCCCTGGATCTGCTCGGGCGCGACGCCGATCTCTACGTGCTGGAGCTGTCCAGTTTCCAGCTGGAGACCACTGGCGAGCTCAATGCCCTGGCTGCCACGGTTCTGAATGTCAGCGACGACCACATGGACCGTTATCCGGACAAGATGGCCTACTTCCAGGCCAAGCAACGGATTTTCCGGGGGGCGAAGAATGCCATCGTCAACCTGGACGATGCCCTGAGCACACCCATGGCCCGAGACACTCTACGGTTCCTGTGTTTCGGTTTTCACCGGGTGAACCCGGACACGTTCAGTACCCGGGATGACGACCAGGGTACCTGGATCACTTTCGGGTTCGACAACCTCTTGCTCACCAGTGAGCTCCGGCTGCTGGGCCGCCACAACATCAGCAATGTCATGGCGGCACTGGCCCTTGGTCATGCGGCGGGGTTTCCGATGGAGGTGATGTTGCAGGTAGCCAGGGAGTTTCGGGGTCTGCCGCATCGCTGTGAGTTTGTTCGCAGTGTCGAGGGCGTTGACTACATCAATGATTCCAAGGGCACCAACGTGGGGGCCACGGTGGCGGCGATCGAAAGCCTGGTTCCGGAGCAGGGCAAGGTGGTGCTGGTCGCAGGCGGCGATGCTAAGGGGGCGGACTTCGCCCCCCTGGAAGCGCCGGTGGCGCTGTATTGCCGGGCGGCGGTGCTGATTGGCACGGACGCAGACCGCATAGCGGATGCCATCGGCAGCAGCGTTCAGACCGTGTGGGCCGGGACCCTGGCCGATGCGGTTTCGGCCGCCCGGAAAGCGGCCCGGCCGGGTGACCGGGTGCTGCTGTCACCGGCGTGCGCCAGTTTTGACATGTTCCGCGACTATCTGGATCGCGGTAACCAGTTCCGAACTCTGGTGGAGGCGCTGTGATGTCAGCCGGAACCAGCCTTCCGAACGGTAGCAGCTGGCTGGGCGAGATCCAGCCTCTGCCGGCGCTGGTGATCAGCGCGGCAGCATTGCTGGTGGTTGGTGTGGTGATGATTTCGTCCGCATCCATGGACATGGCGGCGGAAACCATGGGTAACAGCTACCACTATGTGATCCGCCAGTTGCTGTTTGCCGCCATGGGCTGCGTTGTCGCCCTGGTGGCGGTCAATGTGCCGGTTGCCTGGTGGGAGCGCAGTGGTTGGTTGCTGCTGGGTATCGGCCTGCTGGTGCTGGTGCTGGTACTGACGCCCATGGGGCGCACGGTTAATGGATCCACTCGCTGGATCCCGTTTGGCCTGTTCAACGTGCAGGTCTCCGAAGTGGCAAAACTGTGTCTGATTGCCTACCTCGCCGGTTACGTGGTGCGCCGGCGGGACGAGCTGCTCAATACCTGGCCCGGCTTCCTGAAGCCGCTGGTGGTGTTGGGCGTGGCCTCGGTGCTGCTGGTTATCCAGCCGGATTTCGGTGCCACGGTGGTACTGGTTGCGGCAGCAGCCGGCATGATTTTTCTCAGCGGAGTCCGATTGACCCGGTTCCTGCCGTTGATCGCAATCCTGGTGGCCCTGGGGACGGTCCTGGTGCTCACACAGCCCTACCGGCTGAAACGGGTGGTGAGTTACCTGGATCCCTGGAAAGACCAGTTTGATACCGGATACCAACTGACCCAGTCACTGATTGCCTTTGGCCGTGGCGAGTGGGCCGGTGTTGGTCTGGGCAATTCGATCCAGAAGCTGTTCTATCTGCCAGAGGCCCACACCGATTTCATCTTCGCCATCATTGCTGAGGAGTTCGGGCTGTTGGGGTCTTTGCTGGTATTGGGCCTGTTCACGGTTCTGGTGGTTTCGGGCTTCGTGATCGCCCGGCGTGCCGAGAAGGCCGGAATGCCTTTCGGCGCCTGTTTTGCCTATGGCCTGACACTTCTGATCGGGCTTCAGGCCGGGATCAACATGGCGGTCAGCACCGGGCTGCTGCCGACCAAGGGCCTGACCCTGCCGTTGGTGAGTTACGGCGGGTCAAGCCTGATGATTGCCTGCGTGTGCATCGGTGTACTCGTGCGCATTGAGATGGAACGGCTGGACAAGGCACGCGTGGCCAGTGAGAAAAACGGTTCAAAGAAACGGGGAGGGGCGGTGTATGACTGAATCCCGTCGCTTCCTGATGATGGCTGGCGGAACCGGGGGCCATGTGTTCCCGGCGCTGGCCACTGCCCGGGCCCTGGAGGCCAGGGGACATGAGGTTTACTGGTTGGGTGCCACCGGCGGAATGGAGCAGCGGCTGATCGGCGATACCGACATTCCGTTGTCGCTCATCCACATTTCGGGCCTGCGGGGCAAAGGCAAGCTGGCCCTGGTGCTGGCGCCGTTCCGTCTGATGCGGGCACTGGGAGAAGCCTTCACGGTTGTGCGGCGGATCCGCCCCGACTGTGTCGTCGGCATGGGCGGGTTCGTGACCGGCCCCGGGGGCCTGGCCGCCTGGCTGACCCGCACGCCGCTGGTGATCCACGAGCAGAACGCGATCGCCGGGATGACCAACCGGATTCTGGTGCGGTTTGCCAACACCGTGCTGGAAGCCTTCCCGGATAGTTTCGGGGCAGAAGTGGTGACCCGATGCACCGGTAACCCGGTGCGCCAGGATCTGGCCAGCCTGCCTGAGCCTGAGACCCGCATGGCAGGCCGGTCCGGACTGCTGCGGGTGCTGGTGGTTGGTGGCAGCCTGGGTGCCCGGGTGTTTAACCAGCAGTTGCCCGAGGCCCTGGCCCTGATCCCGGAGGCGGATCGGCCGGAGGTGCGTCATCAGTGTGGAGAGAAGAACCTGGAGGAAGCGAAAGCCGCCTACGAGGCACAGGGTGTTGCGGCCAGTATCGAGCCGTTTATCAGGGACATGGCCGAAGCCTACAGCTGGGCTGATGTGGTCATCTGTCGCTCGGGAGCGCTGACGGTCTCCGAGCTTTGCGCGGCGGGTATCGGCGCGGTACTGGTGCCGTTTCCCCATGCTGTGGATGACCACCAGACGGCCAATGCGAAGCAAATGGTGGATGCGAAGGCTGCGGCGCTGATTCCACAACCAAAACTGACGCCGGCAACCCTGGCCGAAACCCTGCAAGACCTGGCAAAGGACCGGACCAGGGTCATGAATATGGCGAAGGCTGCACGAACGCTGGCCCGCCCGGATGCAACGGAGAGAGTCGTGAACTACTGTCTGGAGGCCGCCAATGGCTGACGCAACCAATCCGCCACTGGTCTATCAGGTGCCGGAAATGCGCCGGATCCGCCACATCCACTTTGTCGGGATCGGTGGCGCCGGCATGAGCGGC
>JAXHVJ010000009.1:0-24938 GCA_034189235.1 Pseudomonadota bacterium | reverse complement strand
TACTGTCTGGAGGCCGCCAATGGCTGACGCAACCAATCCGCCACTGGTCTATCAGGTGCCGGAAATGCGCCGGATCCGCCACATCCACTTTGTCGGGATCGGTGGCGCCGGCATGAGCGGCATTGCCGAGGTCCTGAAAAACCAGGGCTATGAGGTTTCCGGTTCCGACCTGAAGGAAGGACCGGTGACCGACCGCTTGAAATCCCTGGGTGTCGAGGTCCAGATCGGCCACCGGGAAGAGAACAGCGCCCGGGCGGATGTGGTCGTGGTGTCCACTGCGGTCAAGTCTGACAACCCGGAAGTGGCGGCGGCCCGGAAGCGCAGGGTTCCCATTGTGCCGCGGGCGGAAATGCTGGCGGAAATCATGCGTTACCGGCACGGTATTGCCGTGGCCGGTACCCATGGCAAGACCACGACCACCAGCCTGATTGCTTCGGTACTCGGTGAGGCGGGCCTTGATCCCACCTTCGTGATCGGTGGCAAGCTGAACAGTGCCGGCACCAACGCCCAGTTGGGTGGTTCCCGCTACCTGGTGGCGGAAGCGGATGAAAGCGATGCTTCCTTCCTGCACCTGACCCCGGTGATTTCCGTGGTGACCAACATCGAAGCCGACCACATGGATACCTATGGCGGTGATGTTGAAAAGCTGAAGCAGACCTTTGTCGATTTTCTCCACAATCTGCCGTTCTATGGCGTGGCCGTGATGTGTGTGGATGACGATTATGTGCAGGAAATTATCCCGCGGATCTCCCGGGCGATCGTCACTTACGGTATCGACAATCCCGAGGCGGATTACCGGGCCGGGGAGATTGCCTCCGATGGTCTGAAAACCCGTTTTGTGGTCAAACGCCCGGGTGGTCGCAGTGACCTGCCGGTGGAGTTGCGGATGCCGGGTCGCCATAACGTGCTCAATGCCCTGGCGACCATTGCCGTTGCCACCGACGAAGGGGTGGCGGATGACGCCATCTGTAGAGGGCTGGCCGGATTCGCTGGTGTTGGCCGCCGGTTCCAGGTCTACGGCGATTACCAGACGCCGAAAGGCACCATCACCCTGGTGGACGATTACGGCCATCACCCGACCGAGGTGGAGGCGGTGATTCGTGCCGCCCATGATGCCTGGCCGGACCGCCGCCTGGTGATGCTTTACCAGCCGCATCGGTATACCCGTACCCGTGATCTGTACGAGGACTTCGTCCGGGTGCTGTCGGAAGTGGACGGTCTTCTGTTGATGGACGTGTATTCCGCCGGAGAGCCGGCGATCCCGGGCGCGGATGGTCGCTCCCTGTGCCGGAGTATTCGCCAGCGAGGCAAGGTGGAGCCGGTGTTTGTCGAGGACAACAGTGAAATCGAGAGCCTGCTGGCCAACGTGCTGCAGGATGGCGACCTGCTGATTACCCAGGGTGCCGGCGATATTGGTGGTGTGGCTGCCCGGCTGGCGGCAGCGGGAGTGATTTCTGGTGACTGATATGCACCACAACGAGATTCAGGATTATCAGGCGGATCCGGGGCTGGTGAAGGCGCTGGGCCGGGTTGCCGTGTTCATGGGTGGTGATTCCGCCGAGCGCGACGTCTCCCTGAAGAGTGGCAAAGCCGTGCTGGCTGCCCTGCAGTCTGCCGGTGTGGATGCCTTTGGGGTGGATGTCCGGGGGTGCCTGCTGAAAACCGTCGAGGATCCGGACTTCGACCGGGTATTCATTGCCCTGCATGGCCGTGGCGGCGAGGACGGAACACTGCAGGCGATCCTGTCCCAGGCCGGTATTCCCTACACTGGCAGCGAGATGCTGGCTTCGGCGCTGGCCATGGACAAGCTCCGTACCAAGTATGTGTTTGAAGGCTGCGGCCTGCCGACGCCGAAATTCCGGGCCATGACCGCCGAGGACGAAGCCGGAAGGATCATGGCCGAGCTGCGGCCGCCGCTGAGCGTCAAGCCGGCGCACGAGGGTTCAAGCATCGGCATCCGCAAGGTGCGGTCCGTGCCCGGGTTGGTAGAAGCCTACCGGGCTGCTGCGGCGATGGACGACCTGGTACTGGTGGAAGAGTGGATCGAGGGCCCGGAATTCACCGTGAGTCTGTTGCAGGACCGGGCCCTTCCGGCCATTGGCCTGAATGCCAGCACTGACCACGCGTTTTACGACTATGAGGCCAAGTATCTGGCCGACGACACCCATTACCGGATTCCCTGCGGACTGGCGCCAGAGGATGAGCTCCGGCTCCAGCACCTTGCCCTGGACGCATTCCGGGTGGTGGGCTGCCGGACCTGGGGCCGGGTGGATGTCATGCAGGATGCCGATGGTCGTTTCTGGCTGCTTGAGGTGAACACGGTGCCCGGCATGACCGACCACAGCCTGGTGCCGATGGCGGCACGGGCGGCAGGTATTGGTTTTGAGGAACTGGTCGTGCGGATACTCCGCGACACACTGGAGGATGCCAATGCTTGAGAACCTGCTGATCCGGAGTCGGGCGTTTCCGTCCGAGCCCCCACGGCGCCGGGGGGCGACGTCCCTCGGTCCGGAGCGGGACCGGTTTGGTGTTCTCAAGGGCATTCTGGCCGCCGTGCCCTGGCTGCAGGTGGGGCTCGGCGCCGTGATCGTGTTGCTGGCGGCCCTGGTGCCCTGGGGTACCGGCAAGGTTCTGGGCGCGATGGATCAACAGATCCTGGCGATTGATGTTAACGGTGACTTTGTCGGGGACAGTCGGGTGGCGATTGAGCGGCAGGCAGGCAACTGGATCGGGAAAAGCTATTTTGCGACCGACCTGTCCGATATCAAGAAGGAACTGGAGCAGCGCCCCTGGGTGGCTTCTGCTGCGGTTCGTCGGGTCTGGCCGGATCGGCTGGTGATCGATATCCGGGAGGAGAAGCCGCTGGCGTACTGGGCTGATGGTCGCCTGGTCAGCCGCACGGGTGAGCTGTTCCGGCCGCCCAATCCCGAGGTGGCGGGTCGTCTGCCCCGGCTGGCAGGTCCGGATGAACGGGTACGGGAGGTGATCCGGATGGCACAGACCATGAACGACCGGCTGGTCAGTCACGGACTGGGTTTTGCCGGCCTGGAACTGGAGGCGCGGGGTGCCTGGACGCTCACCCTTGCGAACGGCATCGAGGTGGTGCTGGGAAGGGATCAGGTGGATAAGCGTTTTGAGCGTTTCATGACAGTTTATGAGACCCGGCTGGCTTCCCGGTCGGACGAAGTGAGCAGGGTAGATGCCCGCTACACCAATGGTGTGGCGGTGCAGTGGAAGCAGGCGGTAGCGGCTTCCGGACCGAAATCATAGCAAATTAACGACAGACCAACGGTTTGGTGGAACACATGTCATCGGTTGAAACGGAAAACATGATTGTTGGCCTCGATATCGGAACCTCGAAGGTGGTTGCGATTGTCGGCAAGCGCAAGATGGACGGCACCATTGAAGTGGTGGGCATCGGCTCCCACCCGTCCCGGGGCCTCAAGCGCGGCGTGGTGGTCAATATCGAGACCACCGTGCAGGCCATCCAGCGTGCTGTCGAGGAGGCCGAGCTCATGGCCGGCTGCCGGATTCATTCGGTATATGCGGGGATCGCGGGCAGCCACATCAAGAGCCTGAACTCCCATGGCATCGTGGCCATCCGTGACCGGGAGGTGACCCAGGCGGATATCGACCGGGTTATTGACGCCGCCCAGGCGGTGGCTATTCCCGCCGACCAGAAGATCCTGCATATCCTGCCGCAGGAGTTCGTGATTGACAGTCAGGAGGGCATCAAGGAGCCCATGGGCATGTCTGGTGTCCGCCTGGAGGCCAAGGTCCACCTGGTGACCTGTGCGGTAAACGCCGCCCAGAACATCGAGAAATGCGTCAGGCGCTGCGGTCTGGAAGTGGATGACATCATCCTGGAGCAGCTGGCTTCCAGCCACGCCATCCTGACCGAGGACGAGAAGGAGCTTGGAGTCTGCGTGGTGGATGTCGGTGGTGGCACCACCGACATTGCCGTGTTTACCGGCGGCGCCATCCGTCACACCGCGGTGATCCCGATTGCCGGGGACCAGGTCACCAACGACATTGCCATGGCGCTGCGGACTCCGACCCAGAATGCCGAGGAGATCAAGATCAAGTATGCCTGCGCGCTGACCCAGCTCGCAGGTGCCGATGAAACCATCAAGGTGCCGAGCGTGGGCGACCGTGCTCCGCGAGATCTTTCGCGGCAGGCACTGGCCGAAGTGGTGGAGCCCCGTTATGAGGAGCTTTTCACCCTGGTGCAGTCGGAACTGCGCCGGTCCGGATTTGAGGACCTGATTCCCGCAGGCATCGTGATAACCGGCGGTTCCTCCACCATGGAAGGCGTGGTGGAACTGGCCGAGGAGATCTTCCACATGCCGGTCCGCCTGGCTTCTCCGCAGGCGGTGTCCGGTATGACGGAAGTGGTCAACAACCCCATCTACGCCACCGGCGTCGGGTTGCTGATCCATGGCTTCCGCCAGATGGATCTCGGGCGGGCGCCCGTGCTCAAGGGGGAAGAGGCCCCCTCGCTGTTTGAGCGCATGAAAGCCTGGTTTACCGGTCACTTCTGACCGGCCGGGACAAGCAGTACACGCAGTACACGAAGGTATCTCGAAAACATAAATCTCGGAAAACAGCCTGGATAGGCTGTCTACAGCACGAAGGAGTAGGGGAAATGTTCGAACTTGTCGATAATGTCCAGCAAAACGCTGTCATTAAAGTCGTCGGTGTTGGTGGTGGCGGTGGTAATGCCGTACGTCACATGCTCAACAGCGACGTTGAAGGTGTGGAATTTATCTGCGCCAATACCGATGCCCAGGCGCTGACCGATCTGGATGCCCGGCAGGTGATCCAGCTTGGTGGCAATATCACCAAGGGCCTGGGCGCCGGCGCCAATCCGGAAGTAGGGCGTCAGTCCGCCCTGGAAGACCGTGACCGTATCGCCGAAGCCCTGCAGGGCGCGGATATGGTGTTCATCACCGCGGGCATGGGCGGTGGTACCGGTACCGGTGCCGCTCCGATTGTTGCCGAGGTGGCCCGGGAGCTGGGTATCCTGACGGTAGCGGTCGTCACCAAGCCCTTCATGTTCGAAGGCGGCAAGCGCATGAGCGTCGCCGAAGAGGGGCTGAGAGAGCTCGAAGAGAGCGTTGACTCCCTGATCACCATCCCGAACGAGAAACTGCTGGCGGTCATGGGCAAGAAAACCAGCCTGCTGGATGCTTTTGCCTCGGCCAACGACGTATTGCTGGGCGCGGTGCAGGGCATTGCCGACCTGATTACCCGCAATGGCATGATCAACGTCGACTTCGCCGACGTGAAGACGGTGATGTCGGAGATGGGCATGGCGATGATGGGCACCGCCCGCGCCACCGGCGAGAACCGGGCCCGGGAAGCAGCAGAAGCGGCCATTCGCAGCCCCTTGCTCGAGGATATCAACCTCCAGGGCGCCAAGGGTATCCTGGTCAATATCACCGCCGGCATGGATCTCAACCTGGGCGAGTTCTCCGAGGTTGGCGACATTGTGCGTGAGTTCGCGTCCGATTCCGCGACCGTTGTGGTCGGTACCGTGATTGATCCGGAAATGACCGACGAGCTCAAGGTGACTGTTGTTGCCACCGGCCTGGGCGGTGACCGTGAAAAGCCGACAAAGGTTGTCGATAACACCCGTACCCTGGATGGCAAGACCGACTACAATCAGCTGGATCGTCCGGCGGTTCTGCGTCGTCGTGCGGTGTCCAGTGGTAACGTGGCTATCGATCAGAGCAAGAAAAGCGAAGAGCAGGGCGTGGACTATCTCGATATTCCCGCATTCCTTCGACGCCAGGCTGATTGATACTCTGTCGCAACTGTGAGCCGGTAATGCGTGCAGGAATTCATTTCGGCTTTTTTTGCCGAATAAGGGAACCTGACTGCCGGAAATTACGTTCGCTGAGTGCCGGGTGTTGGCTTTGTGTAAATTTGAGGCAAAGCCCTCTTGGTCAAATGGTACTCAGTCTTAATTTCTGATATTCTTCGGGCAGCTTTTTGCCCAGAATATCGCCATTTTGTGACGGAATGATGAACCGATGATCAGACAACGGACACTCAAAAACACCATTCGGGCTACCGGTGTCGGCCTGCACTCAGGGGAGAAGGTTTATCTGACCCTGAAGCCGGCTCCGGTAGACTCGGGTATCATCTTCCGCCGGGCGGATCTGGACCCGATGGTCGAGATTCGCGCCTGTGCGGAAAATGTGGGTGAGACCATGCTGTCCACGACGCTGGTAAAAGACGGTGTCCGTGTGGCAACAGTAGAGCACCTGCTGTCCGCCATGGCTGGTCTCGGTATTGATAACTGCTTCGTGGAGCTCAGCGCGGCTGAAGTGCCTATCATGGACGGCTCCGCCGGACCGTTCGTGTTCTTGCTGCAGTCTGCCGGCATTGCCGAGCAGGACGCGGCCAAGCGTTTTATCCGTATCAGGCGCGAAGTTACCCTGGAAGAAGGCGACAAGAAGGCGACTTTCCTGCCTTTCGAGGGTTTCAAGGTCTCCTTCAGCATTGACTTCGACCACCCGGTGTTCAAGGGCCGTGTCCAGACCGCGACCGTGGATTTCTCCAGCACTTCCTTCGTGAAGGAGGTCTCCCGCGCCCGGACCTTCGGGTTCATGCGCGACATCGAGAAGCTGCGGGCAATGAACCTGGCACTCGGTGGCTCTGTCGATAACGCCATCGTGGTTGATGACTACAAGATTCTGAACGAGGATGGTCTTCGTTATGACGATGAGTTCGTCAAGCACAAGGTGCTGGATGCCATCGGCGACCTGTACCTGCTCGGTAACAGCCTGATCGGTGAGTTCCGCGGTGTGAAGTCCGGTCACGACCTGAACAACAAGCTGCTCCGTAAGCTCCGGGCCGAAGTGGATGCGTGGGAAGTGGTTACCTTCGATGACGAGGCCACGGCACCCATCTCTTATATGAAGCCTGTGCTGGCAGCTCAGGGTTAAGGCAGGACGCCTTAATCGCGGGCGTGGCTTGCGAGTTTTTCGAGAACCTCGCGTAAAGCTTTATCCTTCGTGTGCCCGGCCTCCTCGGCGAGGAGCCGGGCATTTTCTTTGCTCAGCGGCTGCTTCCCGGCGGACTTTTTCTCCCTGAAGCGCGGCGGCGCCACCTTCACTTTCAGTTTCCATACGTAACGGAACAGCTCGTGCTCCCGGATGCCGGCCATGATCTCGTGCTGGCGGAAACGGATCTGGCTGGCCCGCGTGGCGTTCGTAGCGGACAATACCAGTTCGCCTTCCCGGCAGCTGAGAAAGCGAACACCGCTGGCCAGTTCTTCAGGAAGGGCGCTGAGAACCTGCTCTTCCGCCTGCCGGTGCAGTTCGGCTTTGGCCACGAGATCGCGCAGGGCGGGGTTGCCGCCGACCTTGTCGAAGCTCATTTTCTGTTCACGTTTCCGGCTCATTGGCGCATTTTTACTCGACGGTTCCATTTACGATTGGTTACACTTCAGCACGGTTTGAGGGTAGTGCCCGCTTCAGACTCGTTTTACATTGTCACAAATATCTATGTCCAGCGGGCGCTGCGATTATTCAGTACGTAGTTGTCGCCAGGGAAAGGCCAGACCCATTCGGACATCCCGGGCCGCAACACGCAGGATCAGGCTTGCGGCTCCCCGATGAAACCAGAAGACGATATGAATATTATCCTAGTTGGCAAACACCACAGGAAGTCCCGCGTTGTTGCGCTGAATGGCAAGCTCCTGGCCGGTGTGCTGGTCCTGGTAGTCGCGCTGATCAGTGCGGCGGTCTGGGGTGGCTACCAGGTGGCTGTGAGCAAGGCCAAAGCCCGGGAGCCGACACCGTCGGAACTGGTGGCGCACTGGAAAAGCAAGCTGGAAACCCAGCAACAGGAACTGGCCGCCGTTGAAGAGCGGGTTCGTGAACAGGTTGATGCGCTGACCCTGCGCCTCGGCGAACTTCAGGGCCGCATGTTGCGCCTGGATGCCCTGGGGCAGCGATTTGTGGAGTCCGGACTGGTCGCCAGCGAAGAATTCAACTTTGATGAGCCGCCGGCCGTCGGTGGCCCTGAGGGACCCGAGCCCCGGGAATCCTTCTCCGCACCGGCGCTGACGGACATGATCGAACGCCTGGAGACCCAACTGGCCGACCGGGAACAACAGTTGCGCCTGCTGGACAAACTGGCGTCCCGCCAGAAGCTGGAAGAAGAGATGTATGTCGAAGGCCGGCCGATCACCTGGGGCTGGTTGTCCTCGAAGTATGGCTATCGTTCCGACCCGTTTTCCGGCAAGCGGACCTGGCATGACGGGGTCGACCTGGCGGGCAAGGACGGTAGTGACATCATTGCGGTTGCCGGTGGAGTTGTCACCTGGGCCGGTGAGCGTTATGGCTATGGTAACCTGGTGGAAATCGATCATGGTGATGGCCTGGTGACCCGTTATGGTCACTGCAAGACCGTCAAGGTCAAGACCGGGGACGTGGTCCAGAAGGGGCAGGTCATTGCCCTGATGGGCAGCACCGGCCGGTCCACGGGCCCTCACGTGCACTTTGAGGTGCTGCAGAATGGTCGCTCCAGGGATCCCGTAAAATATATTGCCCGGGCCAGTCGTTAAGTCCGGGCGGTGACTTGTCGCAGTGTCCCGGTTTTCCTCTCCAGTTCCCTCCGGTAGTGCATTGTTGCCTTCCGGAGGACAAGTCGTTGGCATTCCGGCACTTCCATTCCGGCACTTGCAAGGTGCTGCTTTTGTCCTGTCGGGAAATAAGGTTAGAATGCCGGCTTCCCTCGTTTAATTAAAGAAGCAGTGGTCTATGTTCACAAAGCTTGCAACCAAGATGTTCGGCAGCAAAAATGCCAGAGAAATCAAGAGGATGCGAAAGCAGGTAGCGCGCATCAACGAACTTGAAGAGCAGTTTGGCAATTTTTCCGACACCGAGTTGCAGGGCAAAACCGCTGAGTTCCGTCGCCGCTTTGAAGAGGGCGAGAGCCTGGACGCGCTGCTACCCGAGGCTTTCGCCACGGTTCGCGAAGCCAGCCGACGGGTCATGGACATGCGTCACTATGACGTCCAGCTGATTGGTGGCATCACCCTGCACGAAGGCCGGATTGCGGAGATGAAGACCGGTGAGGGTAAGACCCTGGTGGCGACCGCCCCGGTCTACCTCAACGCCCTGTCCGGTAAGGGCGTCCATGTGGTCACGGTCAACGACTACCTGGCACGCCGGGACGCGGACTGGATGGGCAAACTCTACCGCTTCCTGGGTTTGCAGGTGGGCGTGGTGGTTGCCGGCCAGTCCCCCGACGAGAAAAAAGCGGCTTACCAGGCGGACATCACCTATGGCACCAACAACGAATTCGGTTTCGACTATCTCCGCGACAACATGGCATTCAGCACCGAGGACAAGGTCCAGCGCGGGCTGAACTTTGCCATTGTCGACGAGGTGGACTCCATCCTGATCGACGAAGCGCGGACGCCGCTGATCATCTCAGGTGCCGCCGAAGACAGCTCCAGGCTCTACCAGGCCATCAATGAGCTGGTACCGAGCCTCGAGAAAGGAGAGGTGTCCGAAGAGGGCGAGCCTTCCGGCGACTTTACCATCGATGAGAAATCCCGCCAGGTGGAACTGACCGAGGCCGGCCATGAGAAGGTCGAGGAACTGCTGCTCAGTCGCGGACTGCTGAACGACGGCGAGAGTCTTTACTCCGCTGCCAACCTGAGCCTGCTGCACCATGTGCACTCCGCCTTGCGGGCCCATCACCTGTTCCATAAGGATGTTGACTACATCGTCCAGGGTGACCAGGTGGTGATCGTTGACGAGCATACCGGCCGGACCATGCCGGGCCGTCGCTGGAGTGAAGGCCTGCACCAGGCCATTGAGGCAAAGGAAGGTGTCAGGATCCAGGCCGAGAGTCAGACCCTGGCCTCGACCACTTTCCAGAACTACTTCCGTCTGTACGAGAAGCTGGCCGGTATGACCGGTACCGCCGATACCGAAGCCTTTGAATTCCGCCAGATTTATGGCCTCGACGTGGTGGTTATTCCGCCCAACAAGCCGATCCAGCGTATCGACTACAACGACCTGGTGTACCTCACCCAGGAAGAGAAGTTCCACGCCATCATTGACGAGATCAAGGATGTCACTGCCGAGGGCCGGCCGGTTCTCGTGGGTACGGCGTCCATCGAGGCCTCCGAGCTACTGTCTATGCTGCTGAAAAAGGCCCGGATCGACCACAAGATCCTGAACGCCAAGCAGCACGAGTCCGAGGCCATGATCGTGGCCCAGGCCGGTCGCCCCGGTGCGGTCACCATTGCCACCAATATGGCCGGCCGGGGGACTGATATCGTCCTCGGTGGCAACTGGGAATACGAAGTCGCGGCGATGGAGAATCCCACCGAGGAAGCCGTCGCAAAGTTGAAGGCCGAGTGGACCGAGTGGCATAACCAGGTGGTGGAGGCCGGCGGCCTGCACATCATCGGTACCGAGCGGCACGAGTCCCGCCGGATTGACAACCAGCTGCGTGGTCGTGCCGGTCGTCAGGGGGACCCGGGTTCATCCCGCTTCTTCCTGTCCCTGGAAGATAACCTGATGCGGATCTTCGCGCCGGATCGTGTGAAGAGCCTGATGCAGGCCATGGGTATGAAGAAGGGCGAGGCCATCGAGCACCGCATGGTCACCAACGCTATCGAGAAGTCCCAGCGCAAGGTGGAAGGCCGCAACTTTGATATGCGGAAGACCCTGCTGGAATATGATGACGTGGCCAATGACCAGCGTACCGTGATCTACGACCAGCGCAACGAGGTCATGTCCTCCGAGGATATCTCGGACATGATCAAGACCATCCGTGAGGATGTGGTCAACGAGCTGGTCAACGAGTACATCCCGCCCCAGAGCATGCCGGAGCAGTGGGATGTGGCGGGACTGGAGTCCCAGCTTCAGTCCGAGATGGCCATTGATCTGCCCATCCAGCAGTGGCTGGAGGAAGACAGCAAGCTCTACGAGGAAAGCCTGCGGGAAAAGATCCTCAACGAGATTGTCGCGGCCTACGAGGCGAAGGAAGCCATTGCCGGCTCCGAAGCCATGCGCAAGTTCGAGAAGCAGGTGTTCCTGCAGGTGCTTGATACTCTGTGGAAAGAGCACCTGTCCAACATGGATCACCTGCGTCGGGGTATTCACCTGCGCGGTTATGCCCAGAAGAACCCGAAGCAGGAATACAAGCGCGAGGCGTTCAATCTGTTCGAGGATATGCTGGAAACCATGAAGCGGGATATTACCCGTATCCTGTGCCATGTCCGGGTGCAGACTCCCGAGGAAATGGAGGAGGTGGAGCGCCGCCGCAAGGCCGAGCTCGAGAGAGAGCTGGCCCGTGCCCGCATGCGTCACGACGAGACCAGCGCCACCGCCCAGAGCCAGGATGAAGGAGAAGGCCAGAGTGGTGGGGAGCGGCAGTCCGCGACGCCGGAAACCTTTGTCCGCCAGGAGCGCAAGGTAGGGCGAAACGAGCCGTGTCCCTGCGGGTCCGGAAAGAAGTACAAGCAGTGCTGCGGCAAGGTCAGCTGACCCCGGGGCTCTGAGACCGGTCAAAGACCCGCAACCTGACAAGCGCAGGCTGCGGGTTTTTGCGTTTTGAAAGTTACTGATTGGATTGAGTGAGAGGAGAGGCAGGATGGCGGTAGGTCCAGGCACCTTACCCGAGTTTTTCCCGGTAGCCGGCGTCAAGTTGGGTATTGCCAGTGCGGGCATCAAGAAACCCGGCCGGAAAGATGTGGTGGTATTCGAGCTCGCCCCCGATAGTCGAGTGGCCGGCATTTTTACCCAGAACCAGTTCTGTGCCGCACCGGTCACTGTGAGCCGACAACACCTGGCCCGGACCACGCCCCGGTATCTGCTGGTCAACACCGGCAATGCCAATGCCGGTACCGGTGAGCAGGGTAGGAAAGATGCCGTTGCCTGTTGCCGGGCACTGGCGGACAACGCTGATGTCAGTGCCGACGAGGTGCTGCCGTTTTCCACCGGCGTGATCGGCGAGCCCCTGCCGGTAGACAAGATTGTCGGGGCCCTGCCCGAGGCGCTCGCCAATACTGCGGAGAATCGCTGGGCCGAGGCGGCCAGGGGGATCATGACCACCGATACCCGGCCCAAGGGGGCCTCGCGCCAGGTGGACCTCGGCGGTCATACTGTGACGATTTCCGGGATCAGCAAGGGGGCCGGCATGATCCGGCCGAATATGGCCACCATGCTCGGGTTTATCGCCACGGACGCCCGGATTGCCCCGGACGTACTGCAGAATCTGGCCTCGGAACTGGGGGAGAATTCCTTCAACCGGATTACCATCGATGGCGATACCTCCACTAACGATGCCTGCATGTTGATGTCGTCCGGCCAGTACAGCGGCCCGGAAATTACCACCGACAGCCCCGAGCTGACGCCATTGCGGGAGGCGTTGCAGCAGGTCTACCTGGATCTGGCCCATGCCATTGTCCGTGACGGCGAGGGTGCCACCAAGTTTGTCACCATCGATGTCAGCGGGGCGGCCAGCCAGCAGGAAGCTCTGGACGTGGCGTACACTGTGGCCCATTCACCCCTGGTCAAGACCGCGCTGTTTGCCTGCGATCCGAACTGGGGCCGGATTCTGGCGGCGGTGGGCCGCGCCGGGATTCCGGACCTGGATATCAATGCCCTGGAAATCTTCCTGGGCGATGTCTGTCTGGTACGCCAGGGTGGCCGGGCGGATGATTATTCCGAAGAGCGCGGCCAGGCGGTAATGGACCAGGAGGAAATCACCATCGCCATCGACCTGAAGCGCGGCGACATCCGGGAGACGGTCTGGACCTGTGATTTCTCCCACGATTACGTGACCATCAACGCGGAGTACCGGACCTGACCATGGCCGCAACCCAAAGCCCGGTCCGGGAGATTCATGTGGCGGTTGGTGTCATTGTCCGGGAGGGCCGGGTGCTGATTGCCCGTCGCCCCGACCACGTGCATCAGGGCGGGTTGCTGGAGTTCCCGGGTGGCAAGGTTGAGCCGGGGGAGACGGTCCAGCAGGCCCTGGTCCGGGAGATTGCCGAGGAAACCGGCCTGAGGCTCTCCGAGACCTCCCTCAAGCCGGTTATCGGGATCCGCCACGACTATGGTGACAAGCGGGTGTTCCTGGACGTCTGGCGCACCTCTGAGGCCTCTGGAGAGCCCGAGGGCCGGGAAGGGCAGCCGGTGGACTGGCTGGAACCGGATCAGCTCCGCGACCAGGATTTTCCGGTAGCGAACCGCCCGGTGATCCGTGCTCTGAGGCTGCCGGGGGTGCTTGCCATTACCGGTGCGATGACCTCTCAGGAGGATGGGCTGGCCAGCCTTGAGAGCGGGCTGGAGCAACTGAAAGCCTCCAGGGCCACCTGTGTGGTTCTGCGTGCTCCCGGGCTATCACCTGAAGACTATGTCCGCTTCGCCAGCAAAGCGGTGGCTTTATGCACAGAGCAGGGTCTGACGCCGATCCTGCACGGCAGCCCCGGAATGTTCGAGGCGGTACCGGGTGCCGGTGGTTTACATCTGCCCTGGCGGGAAGCCCGGGTACTGGCCAGTCGCCCGCTTCCGGAGTCGGTGTGGCTGGGCGTGTCCTGCCACGATGCAGATCAGCTCACCCACGCCGCTGCCCTGGGGGCGGATTACGTGACCCTGGGCCCGGTACAACCGACCAGGAGCCACCCCGGACGTCCGGCCATGGGCTGGGAGCGATTCGAGGCACTGGTGGCCCGGGCGGTCATCCCTGTATTCGCCCTGGGTGGGCTCGGCCCGGGGGAGGAAAATGCGGCACGCCGGCTGGGTGGCCAGGGGGTTGCCGGAATCCGGTTCTGGTGGCCGTCTGACCGGTAGATATCAAGGCCTGCTTCCGCTTTGTCTGGTATGCTGGCGACGTCTGTTCAATCCATTTCCTGCCATGTCTCTGGAGAAACCGTGAGCAAGCTGACCCACCTGGACGAGAAGGGCGAAGCCCGCATGGTCGATGTCACCGATAAGGACATGACCGAACGGGAAGCACGCGCCGAAGCCACCATCCGCATGGCGCCGGAAACCCTGGAAATGATCATCGAAGGCGAGCACCCCAAAGGCGATGTGCTGGCAGTGGCCCGGGTGGCGGGCATCATGGCCGCAAAGAAAACCCATGAGCTGATTCCACTGTGCCACAGCCTGAACCTGACCTCGGTGAAAGTGGAGCTGAATCCGGGGGAGGACGGTTCCTCGGTTCATATCCTGACCCGCTGCAAGCTCTCGGGCCGGACCGGGGTCGAAATGGAGGCTCTGACCGCGGCCAGCGTGGCGGCGCTCACGTTGTATGACATGTGCAAGGCAGTGGATCGCGGGATGGTCATTGACAAGGTGCGGTTGCTGGAGAAGAGAGGCGGGCGCAGCGGTCACTGGGTTGCCGGGCAGGCCTGATGCGGCCCGTGGCAGGGAACGTACCAGCCGGTAATGATGCGCCACCGGAGAGCCCTCCGTGCCGGGACTACGCCAAACAGGCGGCCACGTGATAGAATGCGCGCCCCGATTGATTGAACCACGAGGAAACACTGTGGCTGTTCGTTACATCCAGACCTGCCGGTTGCCAACCCCGTTCGGGGTGTTTGACATGCACGGTTTCGAAGAGCCGGATACCGGAAAGGAGCACGTCGCCCTGACCCTGGGGGACCTGGATAGTGATGAGCCGATGCTGGCCCGGACCCACTCCGAATGCCTGACCGGCGATGCCCTGTACAGCATGCGCTGCGATTGCGGATACCAGCTTGAAGAAGCCTTGCGCAGTATCGCCCGTGAAGGGCGGGGCATCCTCATATATCTCCGGCAGGAGGGCCGGGGGATCGGTCTGCTGAACAAGATCCGCGCCTATCACCTGCAGGATCAGGGTGCCGACACGGTGGAGGCGAACGAGCAGCTTGGGTTTGCAGCCGACTTGCGGGATTACAGCATGTGCAAGGATATGCTGGAACACCTGGGGGTCAGCAGCCTGCGTCTGATGACCAACAACCCCCGCAAGGTCAAGGCGCTGGAGTCCTACGGTATCGAGATTGCCGAGCGGGTTCCGTTGCATGTGGGGCGCAATCCGCACAACGAGAATTACCTCAACACCAAGCAGAGCAAGTTGGGGCACTGGCTGGAAACACACCAGGACGACGATCCCGAGTAACTGGCCTGCTGACTTGAATCGCACGAAAAAGCCCGCGTCCGGAGACGCGGGCTTTTTCGTTGAGAGCAGTGATACCGGGGATTATTTGACCGCTTTGAGACCGGAGCGCTGGAGCCGTTCCAGACGTTCGGCAATGGCCGACCGGATGCCCTCGGCGTTCAGGCCGCAGTCGCTCAGCAGTTCCCCGTGTTTGCCGTGGTCGATAAAGGTATCGGGCAACCCGAGCTGAAGTACCGGCTGGATGACTTCGCGGTGGTTCAGGAATTCCGTGACCGCACTGCCGGCGCCACCGGCGACCACGTTCTCTTCCAGGGTCACCAGCAGGTCATGCTGCTCGGCCAGTTCCAGTACCAGCGCCTCGTCCAGAGGCTTGACGAAGCGCATGTCCGCCACAGTGGCACCCAGGGCTTCGGCCGCTTCCAGTGCGGGTGCGAGCAGGGCGCCGAAGTTCAGGATAGCGACCCCGCTGCCTTCCCGGAGGCGGCGGCCCTTGCCCAGCTCCAGCGGTTTCAGCTCGGGTTCGATCTTCGCGCCCGGCCCGGTCCCGCGGGGGTATCGGACCGCTGCCGGACCATTGAACAGCATGCCGGTCTGGAGCATCTGCCGGGTCTCGTTCTCGTCCGACGGGGTCATGATCACCATGTTCGGGATGCAGCGCAGGTAGCTGATGTCGAATGCGCCTGCGTGGGTCGGACCATCTTCGCCCACCAGGCCGGCCCGGTCGATGGCAAAGAGTACATCCAGATTCTGGATGGCGACGTCATGGATCAACTGGTCGTAACCCCTTTGCAGGAAGGTCGAGTAGATCGCCACCACCGGTTTGGCGCCGTCACAGGCCAGGCCGGCGGCCAGGGTTACGGCATGCTGCTCGGCAATGGCAACATCGAAGTACCGGTCCGGGAAGCGCTGGGAAAAGGCCAGCAGATCCGAGCCCTCACACATGGCCGGGGTAATGCCCACCACCCGCTCGTCCTGCTCGGCGGCATCGCACAGCCACTGGCCGAAGACATTGGCATATTTCGGTTTGGCCGGCTTGGGTGTGACCGGTTCCGGCTTGCTCGGTGGCACCGGTTCGATCTTGTTGATGGCATGGTAACCGATCGGGTCGGCCTCGGCCGGCGCGAACCCCTTGCCCTTGGTGGTCACCACGTGCAGGAACTGCGGACCGTCCAGATCGCGAATGTTCTCCAGGGTTTCCACCAGCAGCGGCAGGTCGTGGCCATCAATGGGGCCGATGTAATTGAAGCCGAGTTCCTCGAACAGGGTGCCCGGGGCGATCATGCCCTTGAAGTGTTCCTCGGTCTTCTTCGCCAGAGCCATCAGATGCGGCGCACCCTGCAACACCTTCTTGCTGCTGTCCCGGACCTGGTTATAGGTGCGGCTGGACAGCAGTCTGGCGAAATAGTTGGACAGCCCGCCCACGTTCCGGGAGATGGACATGTCGTTGTCGTTCAGGATCACCAGTATGTTGGCATGCAGGTGGCCGGCATGGTTCAGAGCCTCGAAGGCCATGCCCGCGGTCATGGCACCATCGCCGATGACGGCAATGCTCTTGCGGCCGGTGTTCTGCATGCGCGCGGCAATGGCCATGCCCAGGGCGGCGCTGATGGAGGTACTGGAGTGGCCCACTCCGAAGGTGTCGTAGTCGCTTTCGGCCCGCTTCGGAAAGCCGGCCAGGCCCCCCTTGCGGCGAATGCTGCCCATCTGCTCACGGCGGCCGGTCAGGATCTTGTGGGGATAGGCCTGATGGCCCACATCCCAGACCAGGCGGTCCTCGGGAGTGTTGAACACATAGTGAAGGGCAACGGTCAGTTCCAGCACGCCCAGCCCGGCACCAAAATGCCCACCGGTCTGGCCGACAGACCACAGCAGGAACGCCCGCAGCTCCCGGGCCAGCTGGGTCAGCTGTTCCGCCGGCAGCTCACGGAGCTGGGCCGGTACATCAATCCGGTCCAGCAGCGGGGTGTTGGGCCGTTGTGACGGAATTTCCTTGAATGTGTAAGTATCCTGCATCTGCTCGGGTCTTTTGGGATGATCCAGTGTTTTCAAAATAAGTTACGACAAGTGTGCGCTCAGGGGGCAGGGTGATTCAATGGGTTCGTGCCACCACGTAATCCGCCATCGCCCGCAGCGGATCGGCTTCCGGACCGAATGGTTCGAGACTCGCCTTGGCGGTCCGTAGCAATTCCGTGAGGTGCCGCCTGGCCCCGTCCAGACCGAGCAGCGCCGGGTAGGTGGGCTTGGAGCGGGCGACATCCGATCCCTGGGGTTTGCCGATCACGTCGGTGCTGCCCTCGATGTCCAGCAGGTCGTCCTGTACCTGGAAGGCCAGCCCCAGTACCCGGGCGTAGGTGGCCAGTGCTTCCAGCGCGCCGGGTTGAACCCGTTCGGCACTCAGGGCGCCCATCCGGACGCTTGCCTCGATCAGGGCGCCGGTCTTGTGCCGGTGCATGGTTTCCAGCTCAGCCAGGGTCAGGGTCTTGCCCACCGATTCCAGGTCAATGGCCTGGCCGCCCACCATACCCCGGTGCCCCGCGGCTTTCGCCAGTTCCTGCACCATGGCCAGGCGTGCCTCGCCGGCCAGCCCCGACCCGGTGGCCAGCAGCCCGAAAGCCAGCGCCTGCAGCGCATCGCCGGCCAGGATGGCGATGGCCTCGTCAAAGGCAATGTGGGTGGTAGGCCGGCCGCGGCGGAGCTCATCGTCATCCATCGCCGGCAGGTCATCGTGAATCAGCGAATAGGCATGGATCAGCTCCACGGCACAGGCAGGGGCGAGGGCGTGGTCACTTTCCTGGCCCACGGCCCGTGCCGCGGCAAGGCACAGTGCGGGACGAATCCGCTTGCCGCCGCCCAGCACACTGTAGCGCATGGCATCCTGGAGGCGATCGGAGGCCGCGCTCTGATCAATACAGCGGTCCAGCTCGGCGTCGACAAGGGTGCGGCAGGACTCCAGAAAATCCTCGGCCGCCTCGGTCTGTCCGGTCATCAGTCGGCGTCATCCGGGGAGAAAGGGCGGGTTTCCAGGGTGCCATCGCTGTTCTGCACCAGCTGCTCGACCCGCTGCTCGGCGCTCTTCAATGCCTGCTGGCAGTCCCGGGTCAGCTTCACGCCCCGCTCGAACGCAGTCAGGGACTGTTCCAGCGACAGTTCGCCCTGCTCCAGGTCGCGAACCAGCTTTTCCAGCTCATCCAGTGACTTTTCAAAGTCGGCTATGGATGTGGTGTCTTTTTCACCGGCCATCGGGCCCTCCGGTCGGGTGACAGAATTTCGCGAATTATATCAGAGCCGGCGGGCTATCGCTGCCAGCCGAAGTGACGGCAATCGCCTTTTGAGGCCAAAGGCCCCCAGCTCTGTTCGGTGACCCGGATCTCACCATTGCCAGCGACCGTCACAATGGTCGTCGCCCGGGTGCCATAGTCCTCACCGACGATGAACGGGGACGACAGGAAGCGTTCCGTTGCCAGGCCCACCCCGGTGTCCGGCAGCAGGTGGTCCGGAGCCGGTGTCGGGTCCTGGAGCAGCGTGATCAGCCGTTGATGCAGGCAGTCCGCGTCGGCACCGGCCATGGAGACTGCCTCACCCACGGACTCCCGCAGTCGGAGCAGCTTCGGCCACGGGGTTTGCAGCAAATGATTACTGAGCCCGTATACTCCTCGGTGAATGCTCCGGCCCGGATGGGCGTCCCGGTTGCTGTAGTACCAGCCGCCATCGGTTCCAAGGCTGATGAGGTTGAAGCCCGCATAACGATCCGGATTGTCGCCGAGATCACGGAACAGGTCTGCACCCGGCTCCGCCAGGGCCCGCAAGGGTAATTCCCCGCGAGTCGTGCGGCCAGCCTCGGGGGAGCCCTCCCGGACATTGGTCACCGCGCTGATCCGGCCATCCCTGGTGACGGCCAGCCAGGTACCGCCGGACTGGAGATCGCGGCCGGCCAGTACCCTCTGGCCGGAATCGGTGGTCCACCAATCCATGGGTGCGCTGGGGCGATGGAAAAACTCGTCCCGGTTGGCGGCTACCACCAGAGGAAAATGGTAATTCTGGCCAAGGGCAAAGGCAATGAGGCACATGCTCGGTAATCAGTCTCCGGAAGGTGAATGGCAAGCCGTGAACTTGTTCCGTGCGATGTGTATCATACCAGCCTTGATTCTCGTGGGCGTAAGCGGCTATGACCCTGGTAATCGTATTTGCATCGTATCTGGCATTGGGCGCACTGGCAGGAACCATGGCGGGCCTGTTCGGTATCGGTGGTGGCCTTGTCATCGTACCGGTACTCATCTTCAGCTTCGAAATCCAGGGCATCAGCCCGGAAATCAGTGCTCACCTGGCGGTGGGTACCTCCCTGGCTACCATCGTTTTCACCTCGATTTCCTCGATCCGGTCCCACCACAAGCACCGCGCCGTGCGCTGGGATATCTTTCGCCCGATGACGGTGGGGATCGTGGGTGGGGCGGTCCTCGGTGCCTGGACGGCAGCCTTCATGAGCGGCGATCTGCTCCAGCTGGTGATCGGTGTGTTCGTGATGCTGGTGGCCCTGAAAATGTTGCTCGAGGTCAAGCCCAAACCCGGTCGGGATATTCCCGGGCCGGTTGGCCTCGGTGTGGTCGGTGGCGGTATCGGCTGGGCGTCAGCCATCTTTGGTATCGGCGGCGGCACCCTCACCGTGCCTTATCTGAGCTGGTGCAACGTCCGTATGCAGAACACCGTGGCTACCTCTGCCGCGTGCGGGTTGCCGATTGCTGTCGCCGGCGCCTTAGGCAACATCTGGACCGGCTGGCAACACCCCCAGCTGCCGGAATACAGTCTCGGCTTCATCTATGTGCCGGCCCTTCTGGGTATCATCCTGACCAGTGTGTTTTTTGCCCGGTTCGGTGCCAACCTGGCTCACAAGCTGAATGCCAGGGTCCTGAAGCGTATCTTTGCGATGGTGCTCCTGGTGGTGGGGCTCCGTTTTCTCCTGAGCTGAGAGGTAACCGATGCTGCAGCATCCCCGGTTTGACCCGGTGGCCATTTCCCTGGGCCCCGTCAAGATTCACTGGTACGGACTGACCTACCTGGTCGGCTTTGTCGCCGGATGGTGGCTCGGCCGGCTACGGGCGCGAAAACCCTGGTCCCCGGTCACTGAAGAACAGATGGGCGACCTCCTGTTCTACCTGGCCCTCGGGGTCATCCTCGGTGGCCGCTTCGGTTACGTGCTGTTCTACAACTTCGACACCTTCCTGGCTGACCCGCTCTGGCTTTTCCGGGTGTGGGAGGGGGGCATGTCCTTCCACGGCGGCCTGCTGGGCGTCATGTTTGCCATGTGGTGGTATGGCCGCAAGGTTGGCACCGGCTTCTGGCGCCTGGCGGATTTTGTCGCACCGCTGGTTCCGGTGGGGCTGGGTGCCGGCCGGATCGGCAACTTCATCAACGGCGAACTCTGGGGCAAACCAACCGACCTGCCCTGGGGCATGGTTTTCCCCCACGCCCCTGACAGCCTGGCGCGCCATCCCTCCCAGCTGTACCAGTTTTCCCTTGAGGGTGTCGCCCTGTTTGTCATCCTGTGGTGGTTCTCTGCCAGGCCCCGCCCGCGAATGGCCGTCTCCGGCCTGTTTCTGGTGTGCTACGGAATCTTCCGGTTCCTGGTGGAGTTCGTGCGCCAGCCGGATGCCCAGCTTGGTTACCTTGCGTTTGACTGGCTCACCATGGGGCAGGTGCTCTCCACGCCCATGATCGTCGCCGGTGCTGCGCTGATGTTCATCGCTTACCGGAGAAATGCCGAATGAAAGCCTACCTCGACCTGATGCAAGACGTCGTCGACAACGGGTTCGACAAGGGTGACCGCACCGGCGTCGGCACCCGTTCGGTATTCGGACGCCAGCTGCGATTCAACCTGCGGGAAGGCTTCCCGCTGGTGACCACCAAGAAAGTTCATTTGCGCAGCATCATCTACGAACTGCTCTGGTTCCTGCGTGGTTCCACCGACAACAACTGGCTGAAAGAGCGCAAGGTCTCGATCTGGAACGAATGGGCCCTGGAAGACGGAGACCTTGGCCCCATCTACGGCAAACAGTGGCGCAGCTGGCAGTGCCCGGATGGCAGGGTGGTCGACCAGATCAGCGAGGTCATCGACCAGATTCGCAACAAGCCCGACTCCCGTCGCCTGATCGTCTCCGCCTGGAACCCGGCGGAGCTGCCGGATGAATCCATCAGCCCCCGGGACAACGTCCGCGAGGGCCGCATGGCACTGGCCCCGTGCCATTGTCTGTTCCAGTTCTACGTGGCCGACGGCAAGCTCTCATGCCAGTTGTACCAGCGCAGTGCCGACCTGTTCCTGGGCGTGCCGTTCAACATTGCCTCCTACGCACTGCTGACCCACATGGTCGCCCAGCAGTGCGACCTGGGTGTGAGTGAGTTCGTGCATACGTTCGGTGATTGCCATCTGTACCAGAACCACCTGACCGACGACATCGTGTTCGAGCAGCTGAAGCGGGAGCCTCGCTCTTTGCCCAGGCTGGTCATCAAGCGTAAGCCTTCAAGTATCTTCGAATATGAACTTGAGGATTTCGAGTTTGAGGGGTATGAGCCTTATCCTGTGATCAAGGCGCCTATTGCTATTTGACCTCGAGTCTGGGATCGCGGTCCTCTGGTTCTGGAGTCGGCAGTGCAGCGGGTGGGGCTTTCCGAAAAACGCTGTGAATACGTCCGTGTACGCTTGGCTCCGCCATCCATGGCTCCGCACATTTTCGGAAAGCCCCA
The DNA here is from genome assembly GCA_034189235.1 of Pseudomonadota bacterium. Classification (GTDB taxonomy): domain Bacteria; phylum Pseudomonadota; class Gammaproteobacteria; order Pseudomonadales; family Oleiphilaceae; genus Marinobacter. Next base: position 3,062 of record JAXHVJ010000009.1, on the reverse strand, counting down.
CCCGCTGCACTGCGGTCAGGCTAAAGAGATCGAAGATCAATCAACGTCAGTCATCTGGCATAAATGACCGTGATCCGAATTAATGGGCAGTCCTGTGGTGTAAATTCAGGATAGGCGGACTGAGTGGTCTGATCGCAAGAGGCCGGGAATACCTGTCCAAAAATGTGCGGAGCCATGGATGGCGGAGCCCAAGCCGCGCATGGATGCCTTGAGGCGTTTTTTGGACAGGTATTCCCGGCCTCTTGCAGCCCCCAATCCCGAACCAAGACTCCAATGCAAGAGGTCGAAAAATGAGAAAGGCCCTGATAGTAGCGATGTCCCAGAACCGGGTCATCGGCCGTAACAACAAGCTGCCATGGTACCTCCCGGGGGACCTGCGTTACTTCAGGCAGGCCACCATGGGCAAACCCATCATCATGGGGCGGAAGACCTGGGATTCCATTGGCCGGCCACTGCCGGGACGGATGAACGTGGTGATTTCCCGTAACGGGAGCTGGGAAGCGCCGGCCGGTACTGTTGCCGCCAGATCGCTCAACGACGCCCTGGTGAAAGCCGCTGCACAGGCTGAGCTGGAAGGGGGGGATGAAGTAATGATTATCGGTGGCGGCCAGATCTACGCCGAAGCGCTGCCACTGGTGGATCGAATGTACATTACCCAGGTGCACGCGGAAGTGGACGGGGATGCATTCTTTCCGGAAGTGAACTGGGATGAGTGGGAAGAAATCGGACGGGAGGATTTCTCCGCGTCCGACAACAATCCCTACGACTACAGTTTCGTGGTATACCAGCGCCGTGCCGATTAACGGGCGGGGCGCTTGCCCGGCGGCTTGCCGCCCCTGCCGGCGGGCTTGCCCTTCGGGCCGCCTTTGCGATGGCCGGGCTTGCCGTCTTTCTTGAAGCCCTTTCCCGGGCCCTTGCGGAAACTTTTCTTGCCGGCAGGCGGTCCCTTGCGGTCACGGCGGGGCGCTGCGGAAATCTCCGGCAGGGCTTCCGGCGCTTCCAGCGGCAGGGCGCCGGGCTGGGCCATTTCCATCCAGCACGCCATGGCGCCAGCTACCATCGCCATATCCATGTCATTGCGCTCGGCAATCTCATCCAGCAGGGCCATCGCCTTGGGCAGTTTGCCGTCCTCGGCGAACGCCAGCAGTTGGGTCTCGAACTGCTCCACGCGCATCTTCTGCAGATCGGCAGGCGAGGGGAGCTGATAGGATTCCATGGGCGAGTTGGTGGCCCGCTCCAGGGTACGTAGCCAGCTGCGCTCGCGCGGGGTCACCAGCAGAATGGCCTTGCCGGTCCGGCCCGCACGGCCGGTCCGGCCGACACGGTGGATGTAGGCCTCGGTATCGTAAGGCACGTCATAGTTGATGACGTGGGTGATCCGGGGCACATCGAGGCCGCGGGCGGCGACATCGGTGGCAATGATGATATCTTTCTTGCCCCGTTTCAGATCCTCAACCGTCTGCTCCCGCTGACGCTGGTTCAGGTCACCGCTCAGGGGGGCCACGGCGTGGCCACGGGCGGACAGCTTCTCGGCCAGCATTGTGGTTTCGGCCTTGGTGCGCACGAAGATGATCGAGGCGTCGAAAGGCTCCACCTCCAGGATGCGGGTCAGGGCGTCGAGCTTGCGCTCGGCGTAGACCGGCAGCACGAACTGGGAGATACGCTCGACGGTGCGGGTCTCGCTCTCGATCCGGACTTCGATGGCATCCTTCAGGTAGGTCTGGGCTACCTTCTTGATCTGTGGCGGCATGGTGGCCGAGAACAGGGCGCGCTGGCAGGTGTCCGGCGTCTTCGCCAGGATAGCCTCAACATCGTCGATGAAGCCCATGCGCAGCATTTCGTCGGCCTCATCCAGTACCAGGGCCTTCAGGCTATCCAGCTTCAGGGTGCCCTTGCGCAGGTGATCCAGCATACGGCCCGGAGTACCAACGATAACCTGTGCGCCGCGACGAAGGCCCCGGATCTGGGGACCGAAATCCTGGCCACCGTAGATCGGCAGCACATGGAAATTGCGGAACTTGCTGGCGTAGGTGGTGAACGCCTCGGCGACCTGAATGGCCAGTTCCCGGGTAGGGGCCAGCACCAGGATCTGCGGCTCGGCGGTGCTGGCGTCGATACGGCTCAGCAATGGCAGCGCAAACGCGGCAGTCTTGCCGGTGCCGGTCTGGGCGACGCCCAGCAGGTGGCGGCCGGCCAGCAGGGCCGGGATGGATTTTGCCTGGATCGGCGAGGGTGTTTCATAGCCAACAGCGCTGACAGCTTCAAGTACGGCTGCATCCAGCCCCAGTTCGGCAAAGGACATCTCTGACATTGATTTACTCGGAATCCGGAGGGAGGGCATTGCCGGGCAATGCGTGATTGACCGGCATTATAGTCGGTTTGCACGGGCTTTGATACGCGCAATGCCCTCTTACTCGTATGCATTTCCCCTGATCACGCCCGGCGCCATGCTGCCGAAACTGAGCCACTTTAACTCTTCCCGCACTTTCTGCTTCAGGTCGGGTGCCAGCTGGTTCAGGTAGACCAGGCACCAGCTGCCACTCCACTCCCGGGTCGAGAGGCTGTAGACATGCTGGAACGGCTGCTCGAACCGGCGCAGACCCGGCCCGGTGAGGCTGTAATAACTGTAGCGGCCGACCTTCTCTGTCTGCAACCAGGATTCCTGCACCAGCCGGTATACCGAGGTGCGGACCAGTCGCTGGCTGATGCCCATGGGTTCCACCAGCTTCATCAGGCTGCCCAGCCACACGGTCCCTCCCCGGGGAACGATGGCGTCCCCATAGATGGTGATGATCAGCGAGCCGGCACGAAGCGGTAGTTTTTCTGGAAGTTGATGATGAGCTGCTCAAGCTGGTTTTTTGCAGACATAGGTTTTGTCAGTTATCGGTTATCAGGGTCAACGTGTCAGTCGTAATGGTTGTCTTATTCGGCGCTGTCGGCGCGCTCGAGGATCAATGCGATACCCTGGCCAACGCCAATGCACATGGTGCACAAGGCGTAACGGGCTTTCTTGCCCGCTTTGTGGCGCCGCTCCAGCTCGTTCAGGGCGGTGGTCACGAGGC
>JAXHVJ010000089.1:0-8049 GCA_034189235.1 Pseudomonadota bacterium | reverse complement strand
CGCCATTCCGGCCCGTGGGGAATTCCGTGCGACCTTGAATATGCTGCCTGGCCCCGCTGGAATAACCAAGTGGGTGACGATAGCCCGAGCATCCGGAGACCATTATGCCCAGCGAGTTCCTGGCTCTCTTTTTCCGCTCCTGGCTGCCAGCACCGGACCAGCCGGTGGGTCAACTCTGGCGGCGCTGGCTGATACTGATGCTTTTCTGGCCGCTGCTGCTGGCGCTGCTGCTCATCAATGGGCTCGGATTGTTACTGGACCAAGTGTTCTTTACCGGTTATCGCAGAGTTCAGATCAAGGCCCCGGTATTCGTGGTTGGCGTCCCCCGCAGCGGCACCACATTTCTGCACCGTTTGCTGGCACTGGACAGGCGATTTTGCACAACAGCACTGTGGGAGCTGGTGTTTGCGCCCTCCATAATCCAGCGCTATTTCTGGTTGGGCCTTGCGCGACTCGACCGATTAGCAGGCGCGCCGCTGGCTCGCCTGCTGACCAGACTCGAGCGTCAACTGCTGGGCAAACTGGATGATATTCACCGCACCGGGCTGGCGGCCCCGGAGGAAGACTATCTTGCCCTGGCCCCCGTTATCGGCTGTTTCCTGCTGGTCATTCCGCTTCCGGACGAGCGGCTCTGGCGACTGGCCCGGGGAGATCGCGAACTTTCCGAACCGGAAAAACATCGCATCCTTGGCTATTACCGGGGCATCGTGCAGCGTCATCTCTGGTTTCACGGCCCCGGGCGCACGCTGCTGTCCAAGAACCCCTCTTTTACGCCCCTGATTGAAAGCCTGGCAGCGGAGTTTCCGGATGCCCGTTTCGTAGCCTGTTTTCGCAATCCTACCCAGGCAGTACCTTCGCAGATCAACTCCATTCTGGTGGGCGCGCGCATCTTCCGCGGTCGCGGCATTGATGCGGATTATTGGCGCGACAAGCTTACCGATATGCTCTGCTTTTACTACCGTCATCTGTTCGAAACCCTTCCGCGCTTGCCCGAGTGCCGGCATGCACAGATACTGCTTGAAGAGCTCGCGCCCGATCCGTATGCCACTGTGTCGTCCCTTTACCAGCGATTTGGCTGGAATCCGGACGAAGGCTTTTGCTCCGCACTGAAAAACGAGGAGGAGCGCGCCAGGCACTACCAGAGCGGCCATCAGTATTCGTTGACCGGGGTGGCTCTGGCCCGGCAGCGCCTGGCGCGGGATCTCGGCTTTGTTTACCAGCATCTGGGCTATCCGTTGCCCGCGCCTGAGCGGATATGATTTGCAGCATTCTGTTAAAAATTGGCCTGAATATCCCGGCTCGTCCGTCATATTTCAGACATATGGCAGGCACAGAATGGAGCAATGGAGACACACGACTTACGTATACTCTTTATCATGGACGCCGTGCAGGGGCGCAACGGCGTGGGCTCCTATTACCAGGATCTGGCAGGGCAGCTGGGAGAGCGTGTTGAACGGGTGGAACTCGTCGCGCCTTCGCTGGACAATCCCCATCCTTGCCAGGGCGGTTCCGTCCTCATGCCGGGCGACAGGACCCAGCGACTATTCTTCCCCCGCATCCGGACACTGACTCGGCTGATGGAGGAGATGCGGCCTCATGCGGTGGTGGTTCCCGGTCCAGGTATTTTTTCCCTGTGCGGCTATTGGCTGGCCCGCAAGATGGGTATTCCCGTCTGTGTAACCTTTCAGACCGACTACACTCATCTCGTGCAGCTCTACTGGGGGTCACTGCCGGCAAGAATGGCCGGCGGACTGCTGGAACGGCTCAATCTGGCAATGTTCCGCGGAGCATCGTCTGTGGCCACAATCAGTGAGGCCATGGTGGAAAAGGCCCGCATTGCCGGCGTAGCCCGGCCTCATCTGGTGGGAACGCCGGTAGCGGAGGAATTCGTTCGCCGTCCGGCGGCCCCTCCGCCAGGTGGGGTCCGGTCCGTGCTCTTTGTGGGGCGACTCGCGGCGGAGAAACATATTGACGCCTTTTTGGAGCTGGCGGCCTGTCGTCCAGAGCTGTCCTTCACTGTTGTGGGCGATGGTCCTCTGCGTGGCCTGGTCCAGGACAGTGCAGAGCGGCTGGACAACCTCCGATACGCAGGCTGGCGCTCACGTAGTGAAGTCATCACCTTTCTCGACAGCCATGAGGTGTTGATGCTGCCCTCGTCGGTGGAGGCATTCGGCACCGTGGCTCTTGAAGCCATGACCCGGGCGCGCTGGGTAATTACTTCGCCCGCCTGTGGCATTAACCACTGGCCCGAACTGGCCCAGGGCCTTCTGCCGCTGCGTGAGGGGGAAACCCTGGATCAGGGCCTCCGGCGGCTTGAGCAGATGGCACCGCCTCGTCGCACCGAGCTCGCAGAACTTGGCCGCCGCCTGGCGATAGAGGTAAATAACAAGACTCTGGCCAGCTGGGAAGAAATATTATACCAGACGGCGCTGCATCCATCGCGCCCGTCTGCGTCACTGGTTACCCCGGGGCTGTTCAGGCGGACGGGGGCCCGGTCCTCTCTATGAACGGCTCCGGGAACCGGCTTGAGGCACTGATTTCCATTCATGATGTTATGCCGGAAACCCGGCAACACGTCCAGGCCCTGCTGGACCAGATACCGCGGTCCGTGCCTCCGCAGGCGGTCCTGCTGCTGGTGGTTCCCGGACGAGGCTGGTCTGATGAGGACCGGGACTGGCTATCTTCAGTTCAGCGTCAGGGTTACTCGCTGGCGGGCCACGGCTGGTTTCACCGGTGCGCGCCGCCGCGCTCGATTTATCACCGCCTGCACAGCACACTGCTTTCCCGCGATGTGGCGGAACACCTCGCGCTGGATGCCGATGCCATCACCCGGTTGATCCGGGACAATTTCCAATGGTTTGAACAACAGGGTCTGGTGCCGCCAGAGCTCTATGTGCCGCCTGCCTGGGCTTCGGGCCCCATTATTCGCTCCACGCTGAGCACCCTGCCGTTTCGCTATTACGAAACCTTTACCGGTATCTATGATACCGAAAAAGACCAGTTCCGCCGACTGCCGCTCATCGGTTTCGAGGCGGACACCTTCATCAGGGCTACTGTGCTCCGGCTGTTCAATGGCGTGCAGCTTTGTCTGGCGCGTTGGCTACGCCGACCAGTGCGCATTGCTATTCATCCATACGACGAGGAACTTCGCCTGGCGCGGGATCTACAAGCAGCAGTGGCGGCGGTGCGTAATCCCCTGACCCTGCGTTCCTCCCGGATCTGGGCCGGCAGTCCGGGGCGGTTACCCTGATTCCGTCTGGCCAGCCCGCTCCAAACCCGAGCCCTCGCGTCTTCATGCACACTGTACGATACTGCGGATCTTGCTGTGATACCGAATCGGTAAACCTCCGGCCTTGAACAACCGGATAAGCTTCATGGCCGACAAGGATGGGGTCAGATGGAATCTATCGGCGGCACCTGGTCATAACGCGCTTCCAGGTAGGGCTTGAGCGTGGCGACACTGGTTATGGAGCGGGTAATCTGCCGCTCGTTGTCGATTGTTTTACGCAGGTCCTGGCAATATTGTTGCAGCTTTCGGGCTCTGGTCTTCGGCTTTTTGTCGTAGAAGTGATCGTAGAAAAGGCCCCGGAGCGGGTCAGCGTAAATCAGCGTTTCCTGCTGTTCCCTCAATTCCCGGGTGTGGGCTTTGAGGAGTGCAAGCAAGTCCTCATCTGTTTCTTCGCAGAGCGACTCCAGAGGGGACTGCCCCATGTGCTCCTCATAAAGGCTGAACAGCGTGTACAGGTCATTCTGCTCGCGCGCTTCAAGAAGCTGGCTCATCTGTTCGTGCCGGTGCGCTTTCCGGCGTTCGTCCTGTTCACGATCCGGATGAAGTACTCTCGCAAGCCGGCGGAACAGGGTATTGATGGACGACTTTTTCAGTAGTTGCCGCAGGCCGTTGGTGTTTGATTCTCTGGCCTGTTCGGCTTCCTCTTCTTCTCGGATAAATTCTTCAAACAGCTGCTCCCAGTAGCCGGGATCGTCTGTCCCGGCATCCGGGCCGGCATCCGTGCTGGATTCCGTTTTCGATTCCTGTTCAAAATCCGCAAACAAGTCCTCGAACATATCTTCCGTGGCTGTATCCTGGCGTGATCGCTTGTGGCGGCCCTGGCCCGGTTTTGGTTTATTCTCGGGCTGTTCGGGGATAGGTGACGGTGCTCCGAATCCGAGGGATTCCTGAAGGTCTTCGATGAATCTGCCGAGATCGATCAACTGAGCCTGGTCACAAAACGGGCTGTTGGTCACTTGCAGAATATTTTGCTGTATCCATTCGAGCAGTTCGAATTTTTGCCATTGAGCCAGGGATTTGCGCGAGAGAAATCCGGCGAGATGTTTCGTTTGTTGAACGAGGGCATCCGCCATTTCCGTTTCGTCATGACGGAGGGCGTCCATGCACTGCTGCATGAAGGCTTCCAGCTCCTGTTCCAGCCGCTCGTTTTTTCGCTTGAGGTTGACGATGCGTTGCCATTCGCGCTCGAGTGGCTGTGCAGCTGTTTTCGCGGCTTTGGTGTTTTTGCGGGATTTCTGGCGCTGGATCCGGGACATGAATACGGACTGACGGGCTGCAAAGTGGGTGGATGTATGACTGGCAAGATTACAGAAAATAACGTTTACTGTCACCACTACAGGTTAACACTCAATCAATTTGGCCCAAACATGTCAACGCTCTAATGACTTCGAGGCGGCAAAGCCGGTACGGACCGGGAGAGGCAACGCAACTCCCGGTCCTTTTGCTTTACAGGGCCCGCAATTCCTTTTTCAGGATCTTCCCCACCGGGTTTCGGGGGATGGCATCAATCAGCTTCATCTTCTCGGGAAGCTTATAGACACTCATACCCTGCTCCTTCAGGTAGTGGTTGATTTCTTCCAGGGTCGGGGGGTTGTCCTCATCCGCAGGCACCACGCAGATACAGACCCGCTCTCCCATGATGTCGTCCGGCTGGGGTATCACGGCCACGTCCTGCACCTTGTCGAAACCCAGCACCGCATTCTCCACTTCCACGCTGGATATATTAAAGCCACCGCGGATCACCATGTCCTTCTTGCGATCATAAAAGCCTATGTGCTTGTCATCCTGCACGATGAACAGGTCACCGGTGCGGAAGAAGCCATCCGCAGTGAAGGACTGTTCGGTGATATCCGGTCGCCGGAAATAGCCGGCAAAGACCCCCGGGCTGCGGTAGCAAAGCTCACCAATGCCGCCGGGCTCGGTGATCTCCTCATTTCCGTCGCCGAGGATTTTCACCTCAATAGCATGGGCGCCTGAGGGCCATTCGACCCCTTCCTTGCCCCACCAGGGCAGGTGATCCACCCGCATATCCAGGTCCGGTACATCCGCCGGACCTGCGACCAGAAAGGTCCCTTCGTTCTGCCCCCAGATATTGACGATCTCGATATCCCAGCGGCGCTTGAACTCCTGCAGGGACCAGGCCGAGGGGGGCGCTGAACCGGTGGTGATCGTCCGCACGCTGGACAGGTCCAGCTGATCCACATTGGGCAGTTTGGCAATCATGTTCAGCATTGCCGGTACCAGAATGGTGTACTGGATGCGCTCTTCGGTAAGCTGGCGCAGCAGAATTTCCGGGGTAATAGGATGGTGCAGCACCAGGGTGCCTGCTGCTGCCAGCCAGGGCAGGTAGTTCACCCCTACCGCCGTCATGTTCACCAGCGGCGCCACACACAGAATGCGGTCGCCCTTCTGCAGGCCGCAGGTGTTGAACACCTGTCGGGTCATGAACTCCCAGTTGTTGTGACTCATGGGGCAGCCCTTGGGGTTAGCCTCGGTACCGGAGGTCCAGCACAGGGTAAAGATGTCGTTGGCATCCACCGGCACCTCCGGGACCTGGCCGGGCTCACCACGGGCGATCCCGGTCAGCTCCTGCAGGCCAATGTAGTGCTCAAAGCCGAGCTCCTCTCCAAGGGCCCGATAGTCAAAGCCGTGAAAGGTTTCCGCTGAGGCATAGAATCTGGCTCCGGTCAGCTCTTTTACATAGCCGACATCCTTGCGCCGCCATTGCAGGGGCAATGCAGAAAGCACGCCGCCGGCCTTCGCTGCCGCCATATAGAGCATGGCCAGCTCCCAGACGTTGGGCAACTGGGCCACCAGTATGTCATCCTTGCCGAAGCCCCGGCTTGCCAGCTCGGCGGCAGTGGCATCCACCGCCCGACCAAACTCGGCCCAGGTGAGCCGCTGCGCCGGCGTGCCTACCAGGTCGTCCCGGTTGGGAGGGTCCACCACCGCTTCCTGGTCCGGATGGGCTACGCAGTTGGCGGCAAAGCGTTCCAGCAGGGTCTTGTTACCCCAGTAGCCCTTGCTGGTGTATTTCTCAATCAATTCAGGTTTATGCAGGATCATGATTCATTGCTCCTGTTGTTGTTGTCGGGAAATATGTTTGTTGTTGTCGGGAAATAACCAGGCAGTCCATCGTAATCATCCCCCCCGGGAAAGAGCCTCGTCTTTTCCGACGAAATTGCCGAACGACCGGCGTGAAAAATCGTCGAAAAAGACGAGGCCCATGCTTGACCGCTGCGAGAGAATAATGCTGCAATCCCGTTACAATCACAACAACGTCAGGAGAGTGCCATGCAAGCACTGATGCAAGAAAAGCCCCTGCTTATTTCGTCACTGATTGAGCATGCCGCCACCTTTCATCCGGAAACAGAAATTGTCACCAAGACCGTGGAAGGTCCCATGCACCGGACCAACTACCGGGAGCTGCGCGGTCGTTCCAAACAGATAGCCAACGTCCTGAAGACCCTGGGCGTGGAGTTCCAGGACCGGGTCGGCACACTGGCCTGGAACACCTATCGACACTATGAGCTGTACTTTGGCGTATCCTGCAGCGGTGCCATCCTGCACACGGTCAATCCGCGCCTGTTCCCGGAACAGCTGGTCTACATCATCAATCACGCTGAAGACAAGGTGCTGTTCTTCGATATCACCTTTGCCGATATGGTCAGGCAGCTGGCGCCGCAACTGGAGACAGTAGAATCCTTCGTGGCCATGACTGACCGGGAACACATGCCGGACATCGACCTGCCCAACCTTTATTGCTACGAAGAGCTTATGGAAGCTGCCAGCGATGATTACGAGTGGCCGGAATTCGATGAGCGCACCGCTTCTTCTCTGTGCTATACCTCCGGCACTACGGGCAACCCCAAGGGGGTCCTGTACGGCCACCGCTCCACCGTGCTGCATTCCCTGGCGCAGGCACTACCGGACGGCTTCGGGCTCAGCAGTCGAACCACGATGATGCCGATCGTACCCATGTTTCACGCGAACGCCTGGGGCGCCCCCTACTCATCCCCCATGGCGGGTGCCAAAGTGGTTTTGCCCGGGCCACATATGGATGGCGAGAGTATCTACAAACTGATAAAAGAGGAAAAAGTCACGTCCTCCATAGGCGTTCCCACCGTTTGGCTGATGCTATTCCAGTATGTGGATTCCAACCCCGAGGCCAGCCTGGAAGAGCTGAGCCTGGCCGATGTCGGTGTCGGTGGCTCAGCGCCTCCCATTGGCATGATCAAACGCTTCCGCGAAGCTGGAATCAACGTGATTCAAGCCTGGGGCATGACCGAGACCAGCCCGCTGGGCGTGGTCAACAAGCCGCTACCCAAGCACGACGGCCTCGGCCCGGAAGAAATGGCGAAACTCATAACCAAAGCCGGCCGTGGCGTCTGGGGCGTGGAGATCAAGATCGTCAACGATGACGGCGAGCACCTGCCCTGGGATGGCAAAACATCGGGTCACGTCTATGTAAGGGGCCCCTGGATTGCCAGCGGCTATTATCGTGAGGAGAAAAGCCGACTGGACAGCGAGGGCTTCTTCCCCACCGGTGACATCGGCACCATCGACCCGGACGGCTTCCTGCAACTGGTGGACCGGTCCAAGGACGTGATCAAGTCCGGGGGCGAGTGGATTTCGTCCATCGAGCTGGAAAACGCCGCTGCCTCCCACCCGCAAGTAGCAGAAGCCGCGGTTATCGGCGTCGCCCACCCAAGGTGGCAGGAACGACCGCTGCTGATTGTTGTGCTCAAGGACAAGGCCAC
>JAXHVJ010000088.1:3372-9050 GCA_034189235.1 Pseudomonadota bacterium | reverse complement strand
CAACTTTTCCGTACTCCAGAACAATCACAGGGTGGTGGTCTTCCTCTTCGGCGAGTTCGCCAATCTTGTTGGTGAACTCCAAAGCTTCCACAAAGTTTTTAAGCTTGTAGACCTTGTGAAGCTGTTCTTCACCGTCAATGTCCAGGATTTCCCAGTCCGGAACATCTTTGTGTAGCTGCTGCTTTTCTTCCTCGGTCGCCTTGGGTGCGTTCGGGCTGCAGGCTTCACAGCTGTGTTCTTTCAGGTCACTCATTTCAACCTCCATGGTTGATGGCTGTACTACAAGCGTGGGTCGGGCCCTTCGCTTTATCAACCCTTCTCTTGAAATCCGGCCGCTTTCAGGATACTGTATATTTAAACAGTATGTTGAGAGTTTTTGATCATGAGCGAGCTTCTTAACACGTTGATGCGGGATGCCCGCGTCTGGCAGGGGCACCGCCACATCCAGACTACGCAGCCGGCGGAGCCAACCGGGTATCAGGTTCTGGATAACCAGCTTGGCGGCCTGGGATGGCCCCGGGGCGCCCTGAGCGAATGCCTTCTGGATGCGCCCGGTATTGGTGAGCTGCATTTGCTGCTGCCGCTCATGCAACGGGTATGCGAAGAAGGCAAAAGTGTATTCTGGCTGAACCCGCCGCACACGCCTTATGCCCCTGCCCTGGCTCGGGAAGGCGTGAATCTGGACCAGGTAGTGCTGATCCATACCGAAGAGGAGGGCGACTTCCTGTGGACAATGGAGAACTGCCTGCGTTCACCGGTCACGGGCCTGGTGATGGCCTGGCCGGGAAAGCTGGCCTCCCGGGAAGTCCGGCGCCTGCAACTGGCGGCCGAAGCCGGTAGCAATGTGTGTGTTCTGTTCCGGGAACGGCGCTACGCCGAACAGAATTCTCCGGCTGCCCTGCGCCTGGAGCTTGAGCCGGGCGAGCAGCAGGGTCTCAAGGTGAATGTGCTCAAACGCCGGGGCAGCTGGCCCGGGCAACGCTGTTCACTGGCGATGGCCCAGCGGGCTGACCTCTCATCCCGTGAAACCACCCGGACTATCCGGGGCCCCTGGTCGGGTTCAATCGGGTAATAACGCTCCATGCTCTGGCTGTATCTGCATTTCCCGCAACTGGTGCTGGACCATATTCGCCGCAGCCGTGAAGATCAGGGCGCTCTGGTGGTGGTTGAAGGCTCTGGCCAGAAGGTGGTTCAGGCCTGCTCTGAAGCCAGGGAACAAGGCATTCGTAGCGGCATGCGCCTGAAAACAGCCATCAGTCTGGCCCCGGATCTGGGCATGGTGCGTGCCGATGAAACCCGGGAAGCCAGAATCCTGGAAGATCAGGCCCGCTGGCTGTACCGCTATGCCGCCCATATTGTGCTGGTGCCACCGGATGGCCTGTTGGCCGAAATTGGTAGCCTGCAGAAGCTGTATGGCGGGTTGCTCGCCGTCTGGCAAACCGTGGAACAGGGGTTGAATGAGCGCCAGTTGAATGCCTCGATCGGTATTGGCCATACTCCCCTGGCCGCCCGTTTGATTGCCCGTGCCGGCAAAGGAGAATGCACGGCGGATAAAGGCCACATTCTGCGGACCCTGAGCCAGATGCCCCTGCTGGCAGCGGAATTCAACGAGAAGGCCTGTACCCGGCTACGGCGGCTGGGGCTGAACACTCTGGGGGAGGTGTTTGATTTACCATCCGGGGAACTGGCACGGCGTCTGTCTCCGGAACTGCTGGCTTACATCCAGAAAATCCAGGGCACCCGGCCGGATCCCCGCACGCCCTGGCAGCCGCCCCACTCGTTCCGGCAACAGGCGGATTTTGTGCAGGAAATCGAGCATGCACAGGGGCTGCTGTTTCCGCTCCAGCGCATGCTCGCCGAACTGGAAGACGATCTGTGCTGGCGCCAGCAGGATACCGACAGCCTGCGGCTGGTTCTGAGGCACCGGCATGCAGAGCCAACCCGGCTACAGATCCGCATGTCCGGGCCGGAGCACCGGGCCGGTAATTTTCTCAACCTGATTCACCTGCGGCTTGAACAGCACTCGCTGAGCGCACCCGTTATTTCAATGGTACTGTTGGTAAAACGGTTCCTGTCCCGGGAAGCACCCTCCGGGCAGGATCTTCTGGGTGAAACCCGGGATCTGAATGAAGCCTGGCATACCCTGATCAGCCGGTTGCAGGCGCGTCTTGGTGATCAGGCCCTCAGGCAGCTTTCCCCCCAGGCCGATCATCGCCCCGAACGGGCCTGGTCTGCCGCGGAAGTCCTGCGTAAAACCGGAACACCGTTAATGCCCGCTGCTGAGCTGCCAAGGCGCCCTCTCTGGCTGTCAAAAAGCCCGCAACCGCTGACCGAGGCGCCAGTTGCCTGGTTTTCCGGGCCCGAGCGCATCAGCGGCGGCTGGTGGGATGGCCAGCGTGTACATCGGGATTATTACATTGCCCAACTGAACAGCGGCCAACTGGCCTGGGTCTTCCGGGATGCCAGGGAAGGCTGGTTTGTGCATGGGTGGTTTGGCTGATGTCCGGGCAGCAGTATGCTGAGCTGTTCTGCTTCAGTAATTTCACCTTCCTGACCGGCGCCTCCCACCCTCACGAATTGGCGGAACGGGCGGCAGAGCTGGGTTACACCGCCCTGGCCATCACCGATGCCTGCTCCGTGGCTGGCATCCCCCGGGCCTGGGCGGCGCTGGCAGACAGCCCGGTCAAACTCATTACCGGTAGCTGGTTTGAGCTGTCGGATGCGCCAGCCGGCACAACCCCGCCCCGCTTTATCCTTCTGGCTCGCACCCGTAAAGGTTATGGCCAGCTCTGCCAGTTGATCACCACTGGTCGGCGCCGGGCCGAGAAAGGCCAGTACCAGCTGTTCTATCGGGATATCGAAACCCACACCCTGGATGACTGTCTGTGCCTGTGGCTACCACCCTTACCTACCGAGGCGGACCCCAGTCAGGCACTGGTCTGCGGCGAGTGGCTGACCCGGCTGTTTGATCCAAGGCTCTGGATCGCCGCCGCCCGCACCCTGGAGTCTGGTGAGGAACAGCGGCTTGCCCGAGTACACTGGCTGGCTGAACAGCTACGTATTCCTGTGGCTGCTATAGGCGAGGTGCATATGCACAGCCGGGAGCGCCAGCCGTTGCAGGATGTGCTAACGGCCCTGCGCAACCACACCAACCTGGAGAATGCCGGTCACAGCCTGTTCCAGAATGGCGAGCGATACCTGCGGCCTCTGGCCGTTTTGCAACGGCTGTTTCCGGCGGCCTGGCTGAATGAAACCCTGGCCATTGCCAGCCAGTGTACCTTCGAGCCCGGCAGCCTGCGCTATGAATACCCACCAGATCTGGTGCCGGAAGACGAGACCCCGGCCAGCTACCTGAAACGGCTGACCCGCAAAGGTGAGCGCCGGCGTTACCCGGAGGGCACACCGCTGCAGGTACAGAGCCTGATCCGCAAGGAGCTGGGTCTGATCTCGGAGATGAAGTACGAGCATTACTTCCTTACCATCCACGATATCGTGGACTTCGCCCGCAGCCGTGGGATTCTCTGCCAGGGCAGGGGTTCGGCCGCAAACTCCGCGGTCTGCTATTGCCTGGGAATCACCGAGGTAAACCCGGCGCGAGTCGAGCTTCTGTTCGAGCGGTTTATTTCCAAAGACCGGAACGAGCCACCCGACATTGATGTGGATTTCGAGCACGAACGGCGCGAAGAGGTCATCCAGTATATCTACCGGCGTTATACCCGCGAGCGCGCCGCCCTGGCTGCCACCGTAATCCGGTACCGGCCCAGGAGCGCGATTCGCGATGTTGGCAAGGCTTTGGGGTTTGATCCGGCCCTGGTGGAACAGCTGCTGGAAGGCATCGACTGGCGGGATAAGGCCACCAACTGGCGCCAGCAGATCCTGGACAAGAACCTCACCCGCAACCCGCAGGTGGCGGATCAGTTCTTCACCCTGGTAAACACCTTGCTCGGCTTCCCCCGGCACCTGTCCCAGCATGTGGGCGGCTTCGTGATCAGTTCCGGCCCCCTGGCCGAACTGGTGCCGGTCGAGAACGCCGCCATGGAAGGCCGCACCGTGATCCAGTGGGACAAAGACGACCTGGAAAGCCTCGGTCTGATGAAAGTGGACATACTGGCCCTCGGTATGCTCTCGGCCATCCGCAAGGCGCTGGGGTTGATCAGTGAACAAACAGGTGAACCTTTCACTATTCAGGACATCCCCCAGGAAGACCCGGCCACCTACGCCATGCTCCAGAAGGGCGACAGCATCGGCGTATTCCAGGTGGAATCCCGCGCCCAGATCAACATGCTGCCGAGGCTGAAGCCGGAGACTTACTATGACCTGGTCATCGAAGTCGCCATCGTCCGCCCCGGCCCCATCCAGGGTGACATGGTCCACCCCTACCTGCGCCGCAAACACGGCCTGGAACCGGTGGACTACCCCAACGACGCCATCCGCCGGGTACTGGAACGCACCCTGGGTGTGCCCATCTTCCAGGAACAGGTGATCAAACTCGCCATGGTCGCCGCCGGCTTCTCCGCCGGCGAAGCCGACCAGTTGCGCCGCGCCATGGCTGCCTGGAAATCCCACGGCGACCTGACCCCGTTCCGGGAGAAACTGGTCACCGGTATGCTGGAGCGCGGTCACGATGCCTGCTTTGCCGAACGGCTGTACCAGCAGATCTGCGGCTTTGGCGGCTATGGCTTTCCTGAGTCCCACGCCGCCAGCTTTGCTCTGCTTGTCTACGTCTCGGCCTGGATCAAGCGGCATTATCCAGCAGCTTTTTACTGCGCCCTGCTTAACAGCCAGCCCATGGGGTTCTACTCTCCTTCACAACTGGTGCAGGACGCCCGCCGGCACAATGTCACCGTACTCCCGCCGGATGTGAATGCCAGCCAGTGGGCCAATACCCTGGAAGGTGAGGAACGCCACCTGCGCCTGGGCCTGAGAATCATCCGGGGCCTCTCCGCCAGCGGCGCCGACCGCATCCACCAGAACCGCCCGGCCAACGGCTACCGCTCAGCCGCAGAACTTCGCCGCCGGGCCGGCCTCAACCAGCGAGACATGGAACTCCTCGCCGGCGCCAACGCCATGCCCGGCTTCACCGCCAACCGCCACCAGGCCTACTGGCAACTGCTCGACCACGAACAGCCCACCGAACTGTTCGCTGAAGAAGACCCGGACGACTACCAACCGGAGCACTGCAACCAACTCCCAGAACCCACCGAAGGCCAGAACGTCGTAGCCGATTACGCCAGCCAGGGCCTGACCCTCCAACGCCACCCCCTGGCCCTGCTCCGGCAGCAAGGCCACCTCCGCTTCTGCCTCACTTCCGAGCAACTAAAAACCACCAAAGCCGGCATCCCCGTCCAGGTCGCCGGCCTCGTCACCGGCCGCCAACGCCCCGGCTCCGCCTCCGGCGTCACCTTCGTCACCCTCGAAGACGAAACCGGCAACGTAAACGTCGTGGTGTGGCTGGAAACCGCACGTCGGCAACGAAAGCCGTTACTGACTGCCCGGTTATTACATGTGAAAGGCGTACTGGAGAGAGAGGGCGATATTGTGCATGTGATGGCGGGGAAACTGTCGGACCTGAGCCATCTGATTAACTCGTTACCGGTCAGTTCGAGAGATTTTCATTAACTCGCTCATTAGAGAGCGATAACTCCGAGGATTACAGAGTGGATGTGGGGCCTCCTTTC
>JAXHVJ010000088.1:0-3272 GCA_034189235.1 Pseudomonadota bacterium | reverse complement strand
GTGCTCGTAGCGGTTCCTGAAAGGAGGCCCCACATCCGCTCAAACTCCAGAATTATCAGTCTTATAAAACAAGAAAACCCCGCCCAAAGGCGAGGTTTTCTCAAAGCAGCGGAGAGAGATCAGCTCAACAACTTGATCATCACACCCGCAGCCACCGCAGAGCCGATAACACCAGCCACGTTCGGGCCCATCGCGTGCATCAGCAGGAAGTTCTGCGGATTGGCCTCCAGACCAACCTTGTTGGACACCCGCGCTGCCATCGGCACCGCAGATACCCCCGCAGAACCAATCAGCGGATTGATCTGCTCCTTGGTCAGCTTATTCATCAACTTCGCCATCAGCACACCACAAGCAGTGCCGATACCGAACGCGATAATACCCAGCGCCAGAATACCCAGCGTCTGGGCGTCCAGGAACTTGTCCGCCATCAGTTTGGAGCCCACAGACAGCCCAAGGAAAATGGTCATGATGTTGATCAGCGCATTCTGGGCGGTGTCGTTCAAACGCTCGACCACGCCACACTCACGCATCAGGTTGCCGAAGGTGAACATACCCAGCAGCGGCGCAGCATCCGGCAGGAAAAGAACCACGGCGATCAATACCACCAGCGGGAAAATGATCTTCTCTTTCTTGCTCACCGGGCGGAGCTGGGTCATCTTGATGGCCCGCTCTTTTTCACTGGTCAGCGCTTTCATGATCGGCGGTTGGATCATCGGCACCATGGCCATATAGGCATAGGCCGAGACCGCAATGGCACCCAGCAGATGTGGTGCCAGAACACTGGATACATAGATGGAGGTCGGGCCGTCTGCACCACCGATAATACCGATGGCGGCGGCTTCCAGGATGTTGAAATCCAGAACCCCGGTCCAGTCCAGCAATGCCGCACCCAGCACCGTACCGAAGATACCGAACTGGGCGGCGGCGCCGAGCAACATGGTTTTCGGGTTCGCCAGCAACGGACCGAAGTCCGTCATCGCGCCCACGCCCATGAAAATAATCAGCGGCCCCACGGTACTACCGATAACAACCAGATAGAAGTTATACAGCATACCGTTGGCGTAACCAAAGTCCTGAGCCAGACCGTTGGCCATGGCCATCTGTGCGGTGGTCGCTTCCTTATAGGCATGCTTGAACGTGTCCAGAAGCTCCGGCGTAACCGCCTGACCGGCCTGATAGGATACATCCAGTGCACCCGCCAGCGCCGCCAGTACTTCCGGCTGGGCATAGTGAATCGCGTTCTCGGCCGCAGTCAGGGCAAGCCCTGCCTCCGGAATGTTCGCCAGAATGCCACCGAACCCGATCGGCACCAGTAACAACGGCTCAAAACCCTTGCGGATCGCAAGGTACAGAAGAAGCAGGCCGACAGCGATCATCACCGCCTGGCCCGGCGTCATGTTGAACAGGCCACTACCTGTCCAGAGTGTCATTAATTTTTCCATGGAATGCTGGCCCTTATGCGATTGTCAGCATTTCATCATCAGGGGATACGGCGTCACCGACCTTGATGAAGACTTCGCCGATAGTACCGGCCTTGGGTGCACGAACTTCGGTTTCCATCTTCATGGCTTCGAGGATGATCAGCACATCGCCCTCTTCCACGGTGTCACCCGGAGAAACCAGAACCTTGAAGATGTTGCCGCCCAGCGGTGCCACCAGAGGCTCACCTTCGCCGGCAGCAGGGGCTGGTGCGGAGGACGCAGCCGGTGCGGAAGCAGCACCAGCCTCACCCTGGATCCGGGTGATCTCACCGCCTTCGGAAACAGCAACCACAAACTTCTTGCCGCTCACTTCCACGGTGTAGGTTTCGGGGCCTTCGGCCTTCCTGGCCGGAGCAGCGCTTTCGGCGGTGGGAACCGGCTCGAATGCATCCGGGTTGCCACGGTTTTCCAGGAACTTCAGGCCGATCTGCGGAAACAGTGCGTAGGTCAGCACGTCGTCTACAGTGTTTTCCGCCAGCTTGATGCCCTTCTCGTCAGCCAGCCTCTTCAGCTCGTCGGTCAGCTTGTCCATCTCCGGCTCAAGCAGGTCGGCAGGACGACAGGTGATGGCTTTCTTACCATCCAGAACACGCTCCTGCAATTCCTTGTTCATCGGCGCCGGTGCCGCACCGTACTCGCCTTTGAGGATTGCAGAGGTTTCCTTGGAGATGGACTTGTAACGCTCGCCGGTCAGAACGTTCAGTACCGCCTGGGTACCCACGATCTGGGAAGTCGGCGTCACCAGCGGGATGTAACCCAGGTCTTCGCGCACCTTCGGAATCTCTTCCAGAACCTGATCGAACTTATCGCTCGCATTCTGCTCCCGAAGCTGGTTTTCCATGTTGGTCAGCATACCACCCGGTACCTGGGCAATCAGGATGCGGGAATCGGTACCCCGGAGGCTGCCCTCGAACTTCGCATACTTCTTGCGCACTTCGCGGAAATAAGAAGCGATTTCTTCGAGCAGGTTCAGATCCAGGCCGGTGTCACGCTCCGTGCCTTCCAGGATCGCAACCATGGCTTCGGTGGGCGAGTGACCATAGGTCATGCTCATGGAGGAGATGGCGGTATCCACGTTATCGATACCGGCTTCCGCTGCCTTGACGGCGGTTGCGGTAGACATGCCGGTAGTCGCGTGACACTGCATGTGGATCGGGATGTCCAGCTCTTTCTTCAGGCGGCTGACCAGGTCAAAAGCCACGTACGGCTTGAGAATACCGGCCATGTCCTTGATGGCAATGGAATCGGCACCCATGGAAGCGATTTCCCTGGCCAGGTCAACCCACATCTCGATGGTGTGCACCGGGCTGGTGGTATAGGAAATGGTGCCCTGGGCGTGCTTGCCGGTCTTGCGGACCGCCTTGATGGCGGTTTCCAGGTTGCGGGGATCGTTCATCGCATCGAAGATACGGAATACATCCACGCCGTTCTCGGCGGCGCGGTCAACAAACCGCTCTACCACGTCATCCGCATAATGGCGGTAACCCAACAGGTTCTGACCACGCAGCAACATTTGCTGCGGCGTGTTGGGCATGGCTTTTTTCAGCTCGCGGATGCGATCCCAGGGATCTTCGCCCAGGTAACGGATGCAGGAGTCAAAGGTAGCTCCACCCCAGGATTCCAGAGACCAGAAACCGACTTTATCGAGTTTCTCGGCAATGGGCAGCATGTCATCCAGCCGCATACGGGTGGCAAGCAGGGACTGGTGGGCGTCACGCAGAATTACGTCCGTAATCCCCAGCGGTTTCTTTGTGTCAGTCATCGTGTCAGCCTTCTGTTAAAAGGTTCTAA
>JAXHVJ010000087.1:0-9491 GCA_034189235.1 Pseudomonadota bacterium | reverse complement strand
TAGTTCCGCTGAACTCGGAGCTTGCTAAGGATGCCGCCAAATTTGGTGTTCTCCATAAATTGCCGCTGGCTGATAGCATTATTTTCGCCACTGCTCAGAAATTTTCCGCTGCAATCTGGACTCAAGACAGCGACTTCGAAGGGCTGGCGAATGTCAAATACATTTCCAAGAAAAGCGCATAAAACTAATAAGGATAGGTCGCGCGCAACCGCGACCTGATCCGGTGTTGGACGAGCCCGGTGAGGTAACTCCAGACCTTTCCTCGCGGAGCAATCCGGCGCATTTGTCGGGTACTTTCCGCGTATTCGGTGTTCTGGTTCCCAGTGTCCCGTCTGCTGCCTTCTGCGTCAGCTATGATTGCCTCACGCGCAAAGTGATACTATAGTGCCACTCTTGGTCTGATTCAGGGTGAGCCCATGAAAGTTGAGCTTGTTACAAACCTTAAGCGCCAAGCCACAAAAATCTTGGCAGACCTGCATCGGTCTAAAGAGCCGATACTGATCACTGAACATGGTCAGCCATCGGCTTATCTTGTCGATGTGCAGGATTACGAATTCATGCAGCGCCGGCTTGAGTTGCTTGAGGGGCTCTCACGGGGAGAGCGTGCTGTACTTGAGGGAAGAACGTACAGCAAGAGTGAGGCCAGGGAGAAAATGAGTAAATGGCTGAAGTAATCTGGACGGAGCCCGCCCTTCAAGAACTGGATGCCATCGCTGAGTACATTGCCCTGGATAACCCTGCTGCCGCAAGTCATCTCGTCCAGGAAGTTTTCGATAAGATCGAGCGTTTGGAAGATTTTCCCCAATCCGGTCGGATTCCTCCGGAGCTCCCTGATTCGGTATACAGGGAGCTAGTAATTCCACCGTGTCGCATTTTTTATCGTGAGGATGAGCAGCGGGTTCTCGTCCTATCTGTTATGCGAGAGGAGCGGCAGCTTCGTGCGTATATGCTTGGGAACAGCTAATCGGGTAGCCGAGGGTGTCTAACCCCCAGTCCCCACAACACTCTGCACCGATGCGTCGGACCGACGGCTCCGCACAGTGTCCATCTTGTTCGCTCGCAACCGCCGATGGCAGCGGCTGCGCCCAGGCTTGATGGACCAAGATAAACCGGGACAGATCTATTTTGTACTGACACCAGTGTTCGCAATCCTATCGGTATCCGTTGGTTAAGGCACCGGTTTATTTCAATTCGGGTGGCTGGATTCGCCTATTTTCCTGAATCCGTGGTTTCTGGTTATCGTGGGTACTATGGGGGTTACCTGTGGCTGCGCATACGTGCTTTCCCGGTCTATCCGGGTTCCGGTGATCATTCACTGGGCTGGGGTAACGGTTTGGGTGTTTTTCCCTGGCGGCAGAAATCTTGTGCCGGAGTTGTAACCCTTTGCCCGGCCCCTAGGGGCTGCCAGCCTTTCCATGACGTGTAAAAAAGGAATGCGTTAAGTCTGGCTTAAGGTTTCGAGCATATATTACCTCTGGCAACAAACACACATAGATAGGAGACCTTATGAAAAAGCTGATTACAGTCCTGACCCTTTCAACGTTGGCTGTATCCGGTGTGGCCATGGCCGGTGACAAGTGTGATGTGCCAAAGGACGAGTGGCAGACCGAGGAAGCGTTCCGCACCGCAATTGAAGACAAGGGGTGGGAGATCAAGAAATTCAAGATCGATGACGGCTGCTATGAGGTCTATGGCTACGATGAGCAGCAGCGTCGCGTGGAAGCCTACTTTAACCCCAAGACCTTTGAAATCGTCAAAATGAAACGGGAAGACTGAGTAGTCGATGATGAATGACACTGTTAAAGTCTGGGATCCTCTGGTGCGGGTGTTTCACTGGACACTGGTACTCTGCTTTGCAGTGTCCTGGGCCAGCGCGGATGAATGGCAGGATTTGCATGAAATCGCCGGTTATACGGTCGCTGCGCTGGTCACATTTCGCGTGTTTTGGGGGCTTTTCGGCCCCCGTTATGCCCGCTTCAGCCAATTTGCGCGTCATCCCCGTATTGTTGCCGGATACCTGGCGGATATGCTCAAGGGGCGTGAGCTGCGCTACCTGGGACATAATCCGGCCGGTGGCATGATGGTGTTCGCGTTACTGCTTGGTCTTGCTGCACTGACGCTGACCGGTTGGTTATACACTGATTTGTTGTGGGGCGAGGAGTGGGTCGAAGAGAGTCACGAGTGGCTTTCCAACGTTCTGCTTGCACTGGTGGGGCTGCATGTAGCGGGTGTTATTCTGGCCAGTTTGCGTCACCATGAGAGTCTGGTTAAATCCATGATTACCGGGCGGAAGCGAGCACCGGACGACGCCGATGTGAGTTGAGATGGGTATCAACCACCTTACTTCGTTTTTTAACGTCAAAAAATACACCACAACTTTTTCTGAATTCTTTTTTCTGGTCCTGCGGCCGTGGTAACTGCTCACCGACGACCCGGGTAAGCGGTCGACGGATCGAACAGACGCTTGCGCCAGTTGCAGAAGCTGGCGTAAGCGATGACACTGTTTATCCCTCGCCCACGGCGACGGTCGGGGCTGGCTTTTGGCTTGCCCGGGGCTTTGCGCAGCACAGGAAACGGAATTCATGACCTCATCACATCAGAGTGATCCTGAATCGATAAGTTCCGGAAAGGGCTTTTACCGCAAATTGCCGAAAGGCATTTGGGCGCTTGGCTTTGTCTCGATGTTCATGGACATCTCATCCGAGCTTGTTTACAGCCTCTTGCCCATATTCATGACTACGCTCGGTGCATCCATGGTCACCATAGGGGTCATTGAAGGCTTTGCCGAGGCAGCGGCTGCGATCACCAAGGTTTTTTCGGGAGTGATCAGCGATTACTTCCAGAAACGAAAGCTTCTGGCCGTGATTGGATACGGCCTGGCTGCCGCAACCAAGCCAGTATTTCCACTTGCCACATCAATTGGGTGGGTGTTCGGAGCACGCTTTGTCGATCGCATCGGTAAAGGCATCCGTGGTGCGCCACGCGACGCTCTCGTCGCCGAGATTACCCCGGAGCCGCTTCGGGGTGCGGCCTATGGTTTGCGCCAGGCGCTCGATTCGGTAGGAGCCTTTGTCGGTCCGCTGCTTGCGATTGCATTCATGGCCTGGCTGGCAAACGACATCAAAGCCGTGTTGTGGGTAGCGGTATTACCGGCGTTTATCGCGGTACTGCTGCTGATCGTTGGAGTACGCGAACCCGAATCGTTGGCCCGTTCCGCCGCTCATAAAAATCCCTTGTCCCTGAACAATGCCAAACGCTTACGGCTGCGGTACTGGCTTGTCGTTGGGCTCGGAGCGGTATTTACTCTCGCTCGTTTCAGTGATGCGTTTCTGATTCTGCGTGCTCAGGACGTCGGGCTGGCTATCGGCTACGTGCCCGTAATCATGATTGTCATGAATGTTGTCTATTCCATATTTGCGTATCCGGCAGGTGCGGCGGCTGATCGAATTTCCGCGCGAACGCTTTTATTGATGGGGCTTGGGGTACTCGTTGTTGCTGATATCGTGCTGGCAATGGCCGCGTCACCCGGGATCGCATTGCTTGGCTCGGCTTTCTGGGGCCTGCACATGGCACTGACCCAGGGGTTGCTCTCGAAACTTGTTGCCGATACTGCGCCTGCCGATCTGCGCGGTACGGCCTTCGGGATTTTTAATCTGGTTAGTGGAGCGGCGCTATTGCTGGCAAGCGTCATTGCAGGTTCCTTGTGGAGCATGTTTGGCGCCTCGGCTACATTTATTGCCGGAGCAACGTTCGCGGCTCTCGCGGCAATGGGATTGCTCCTTTACCATTTTGATGTGTGGCCTACAGGGCACAGACCCGTTAAACAGGTACCAGATGACAGGAGGTCACCCCCATGAAACGCATCGCGATCTGCTTTGACGGCACCTGGAACCGGCCGGAGGAGAACATTGGCGAGGACTTCCCCACCAATGTGTTGCAGTTTGCCCGGGCCATTCGGCCTGCGGATGGCAACGGGGTGGAACAGGTGGTTTTCTACGACTGGGGCATAGGCTCCTACCACGATGAGATCCGCGCCGGGGCCACGGGCTATGGTCTTGAAAAGAATGTGATGGATGGCTATCGCTTTCTGGTACACAACTACGAGCCCGGCGATGACATCTTCCTGTTCGGTTTCAGCCGGGGTGCCTACACCGCCCGCAGCCTGTGCGGGATGATCAACAACTGCAGTATCCTGCGCAAGGAAAACGCCTACCTGGTCGAGAGCGCTTTCAGGCTCTACAAGACCAAAAGCCACAAGGCCAATGACGACTACTCCATGGCGTGGAAGCGCCAGCATTCCGTGGATGAGCGCACCCCCATCCGGTTCGTCGGAGTATGGGACACCGTGGGCGCCCTGGGGCTACCTTTCACCTTCTTTGGCCTGATCAAGGACAAGGACCTGTTCTACGACCGCAAGATCGGCAGCAATATCCGGGTGGCGCGGCATGCGCTCTCCCTCGATGAACAGCGGGAGGATTTTGAGCCAACCCTGTGGGAGCCCAAGCCGGGGACCGATCTGGAGCAGGTCTGGTTTGCCGGTGTGCACTCGGACGTTGGTGGCGGCTACGGCCCGGACAGGCAGGGCCGGATCCTGGCCGACATTCCCCTGCTCTGGATGGCGAAGGAAGCGGAAAAACAACACCTGGTTTTCAATAACAACCTGCCAACCCAGACCCACGCCACCGCCGGACAACACAACGAGTACAAGGGCAAATACAAGCTACTGGGCAAACTCGTCCGGGAAATACCGGCCCCGGACAAGAACCGTACCTTCGTCCACCCCAGTGTGAAGCAGCGGTATGAGAGCGGTTACCGCAGCGCCCCTATCGAGCAGTACATCAGGAGGCACGGGCAATGGCCGCCGTTGTGGCCGACCAGTTAACAGGCACAATAACCCGGTCTGCTCTCGCCTCTGACACTGATTTAACATTTTTTTGCAATCTTAGCTTCACCGTAACGAAATGTTACACACCTACCCTGTAAAGGCTTTCAAGCGAAAGCGGTCCTCCCCAATACCCAGAAGACGGAGTTTCAACATGCGCAACCCAGGTATTCTCAGTGCCGCCATCGCCATGGCGATCGGCAGCGTCTCCGCTCATGCGGGCGAAACTGTCAATGGCCCGATGGCCTTCGATCCCATCCCGGCTTCAGGCTATGAACTGACGGCCAGCTGGGGTGACACGCCGTTTCTCATCCCGGATGGTTTTCGTCAATACAAGGTTACTGACGAAAGGGACCTGAACATCTATGAAATTTACCCCGGTGGCACCGACGTAGGCCGTGATTACTCTGATCTCGCTGACATGAACACGGTCAACGAGACCGGCAAGCAGGCCGGCCGGTTCCTGTACCGTACCCATGAAGTGGACAACTGCGGAGCCGTATCCGTTCACAACCTCCAAACCGGTGAAACCAGGGTCATTGCCCAGGCCAGTGACTGTGTAACCTCCTCACCTGCCATCGGTCCTCAATTCCCGGAATTCACCCGTGGCGGCGATCTCGACGGCATCCGCTGGACTCCCTGGGGCACGGTACTGTTCGCCGAGGAGGATCCCCAGGGCCGCCTCTATGAACTCGTTCTGGATAAGAACAACCCGAGCGTCGCGATTGATGTAAAAGACCGGCCCGCAGTTGGCCGCATTCGTCACGAAGGCGTTGAGATCGGCCGCGCAGGCGAGGTCTACGTCATCGACGAGCTGAACGGGGGCTCCATTTTCAAGTTTGTTCCCGATACTTACGGTGACCTGTCTTCCGGTCAGCTGTATGCCTTGAAGGTCATCGGTATCTCCGATGCCGAGCAGAACTGGAATGGCACCGCAGGCGCCACCGGTATGTTCGAGTGGGTGGCACTGGACCGCACCCAGGTTCAGATCGACGCCAAGGTCGCCGCTGACGATGTCAACGCCACCGAATACGGCCGCCCCGAGGATATGGAGCGCATCGGCAACACCCTGTATGTTGCAACCACTTCCTCAGACCGTGTTCTGGCAATTGATCTTGACCAGCAGACCGTCACCACTTTTGTTCAGGCTGGCGTCAATGTGCCCAATGAGGATCTGAGCGCCGTGGGCCCGGCGAATAACCCGCCGACAGATCAGTTCGTGACCGGATTTAACAATCCCGACAACCTGGCACAGGGACCGGACGGTCGGCTGTGGATCGTCGAGGATAATTCACCTTCAGACATCTGGGTCGCCGAACCGGATCATGACGGTGACGGCATGGCCGATGCGGTCCACCTCTTCGCTTCCCTGCGTGACGGATCATGGGCCTGTGATGATAACCAGGGTGGTCAATGCTTCGATTGGAACTCTAACGGCGCTGAGGGCACAGGCATCTATTTCGGGAAGGATCCCAAGACCCTGTTCGTCAACATCCAGCATGCAGAGGCCGAGCTTCGTGACGGCACCTGGGCAATTACAAACCGTAATCTGCCCAACGGTAAAGGCAATAAGCGGTGATCTGGCTTCAAGCAACAATAGAAACCTGACCCATCCTTGAGCGGCGCCTTCGGGCGCCTCTCTTGTTCTGTTCCGCCCCTTCGACATTAGCCGTCATTGGCAACTTCCGGGCGCGGGCAGCGACTCATCAGCGCAAATCTGTTCTATAGTTGGAATATACCCTTTCGCCAGGGATTTACACTGGAGGCAACATGGATATCATTAGCTTAATAATATTTTTGGTCATCGGTGCACTTGTCGGCTGGCTTGCCGGCAACATCGTGAAGGGAAAAGGCTTTGGCCTCCTTGGCAACATTGTTGTGGGAGTTGTCGGCTCAGTACTGGGTGGCTTTCTATTCGGCCTGTTGGGCATAACAACAGGCGGGTTGCTGGGTTCAATAGTCATGGCCATTATCGGCGCTGTCATTTTGTTATATCTGATAAGTCTGGTTAAGAAGGGCTGAAAAGGTTCTGATTAACACATAGCGCCATTAGCCCCAACCGGGACTGCCGGCCAGCGACGGCGATCATCCGTGTGAAAGCGGCACCACCATCGCCGAGGCAGCCCTGTACGGGGGCTTCGTCGATCCGTCGCATTTCCAGCATGCCTTCAAACGGCTGATGGCGGCAACGCAAAACCTGTATCCTTATAAATGTTGGTTACGACACCCGACCGAAGAAATAATGGGCTAAGCTTAAGCCACCGGAAAATCCGGAGGCCAATCACTTTGACCTGGGTCATGGCCAACAACCAGGTCTGAGCACACATTGAGCCTGGCACCGCTCCCTTGATGGGCCCGGTGCAGCCTTCAGGATGGATACCCCAAGGAAGTATGCGGGATCGATATCGCAAGGGCGTATTACTGATGGCATTCATTTAGATGCGAGCCCCAGGACGGAGGATATTCGAATGAAAGTCAACCAAGTAATGGTTACCGAGGTGGCGAGCTGCTCGCCACAAACTTCTCTTCAAGACATCGCCATGATGATGTGGAACAATGATTGTGGCGCCATCCCGCTGGTGGATGACCGGGAACATCCAGTGGGCATTATTACCGACCGGGACATCGCCATGGGTGCTGCGCTGCAATCCAAACCGTTGAGGGAAATTCGCGCAGAAGATATCTCCAGTGGTCGGGAGTTGTATTGTTGCGCAGCGGAAGAGGATATCGGGGAAGCACTCCAGATCATGGAAGCACATAAAGTCCGTCGTCTTCCTGTCGTCAACGAGGACAAGCAGCTGTGCGGTATGGTGAGCCTGGGGGATATTGTGTCTTTCACAGGAGCCAAAAACACCGCAAAAACCGGGAAAAAGCAAATCTCCCCGAAGGAGGCCATAGAATTTCTCAAGCACGTCAGTGGTCATCACCTCAGCCGCAAGACTGCTGCAGCCGTCTGAGAAACCAATCCACAGATCCACAGAACAGTCGACCGCTTCGCAAAGCGGTCGACCGTATACCGCCCCAGCTCACAGGTTCTGCCGGGGCGCATCCGGGAAGACCCATCAGAAAGGCCCCGAATCTTTTCCATCACGCCGACTTCTCCTTTGTGATAATGGCTGTCCCTGTGGTGGATCCTGTAAGCTTGATTAACCGGTGACTCATATCAACCGGATGTCAGTTTTCAAAACCCGGTAATCTGTTACCGCAAGACAGGAAGAACAGGAGTACTCAGCATGCCCGAAGCCGCAAAGTTAGCCAGCCACGAACAGTTTGTTGAGGTTCCCGAAGGCGAGCTGTTTGTTCGCTCCTGGACTCCCGTCGGCTCGGAAGGTCGTGCTCCCATGGTTTTGTTTCACGACTCCCTCGGTAGTGTGCGGCTCTGGCGGGATTTTCCGGAAGCACTGGCGCGACGGCTTGAACGCCCGGTGATTGCCTACGATCGCCTGGGTTTCGGCCAGTCTTCCCCACGTAAGGGATTGCCTTCCCGACGCTTTATCGAAGAAGAGGCGGAGATCTGTTTCCCGGCCCTTCGGGATGCCCTGGGTTTCAGCAAATTCCTGGTGTTCGGCCACAGCGTGGGCGGCGCCATGGCGATCATTATTGCCACCCGGTTTGTCGAAGACTGTGAACTGGTGATTACCGAAGCCTCCCAGGCCTTTTTGGAAGAGCACACCCTGAACGGCATCCGGGCCGCCAAAGCCCAGTTCCAGAAACCGGGGCAGATGGAAAAGCTGGCCCGCTATCACGGCGACAAGGCCCGCTGGGTACTGGAGGCCTGGACCGAGGTCTGGCTGGACCCGAGTTTCCATCACTGGAGCCTGGAGCCTTTTCTGCAGCAGGTGCACTGCCCTGTACTGGCCATTCATGGTGACCATGATGAGTTCGGCACCCTGGAGTTTCCCCGGCGCATTGCCGAGGGGGTGCAGGGGCCTTCTGCCCAGGCCATTCTGGAGAACTGCGGCCACGTTCCCCATCGGGAGCAGCAGCCAAAGGTCCTCGACATGGTGGCCGCCTTCGTGACAGAGCATCCGGGGAAACAATCGGAAGATGGCGCTGCTGAGTGGCGTGAGGTACTGGATCCTTCCGTATAATTGAAAGAGGTGCACCGTGATCCGTTACGCCATTGACCGCTGCAGTCTGGGCTGGGTACTTGCCGGCGCCGACGACAAGGGCCTCTGCAGTATCGAGTTGGGCGATAACGCCGACTCGCTGCGTTCGGCGCTACAGTCCCGCTTCCCGGGTGCCACGCTGGAGCATGCCAGCGACAACCTTGGTGGCAGGTTGCCAAAGGTGGTCCGCCTTATCGACGCACTACAGTCAGGCCTCGACCTGCCTCTTTCCATCCAGGGTACCGGTTTCCAGCAACGAGTCTGGGAAGCGCTCCGCGCGATCCCGGCTGGCCAAACGGTCAGTTACGCAGAACTCGCTGCAAAAGTCGGAAGCCCGAAAGCAGTACGGGCAGTCGCCGGTGCCTGCGCTGCCAACCGGCTCGCGGTCGTCATCCCCTGCCATCGCGTGGTGCGCAGCGACGGCAACCTGAGTGGTTACCGTTGGGGTGTGGAACGCAAGCGGACCCTGCTGGCCCGTGAAGCAGAATCGGGGATTGTCG
>JAXHVJ010000086.1:0-9528 GCA_034189235.1 Pseudomonadota bacterium | reverse complement strand
CAACGTGAAGATGAGTGTTACCCTGATTGCTCCGATCGCCATGGAAGATGGTCTGCGCTTCGCGATCCGCGAAGGCGGCCGTACCGTTGGTGCCGGCGTGGTCTCCAAGATCGTCGAGTAACCTTCGGGCTATTCGATTGTAGTTGCACTGAGTTGTTTCGGTGCAGGCCAGTAGCTCAATTGGCAGAGCAGCGGTCTCCAAAACCGCAGGTTGGGGGTTCGATTCCCTCCTGGCCTGCCATTTTTAACATCCGGATACATAAGCTGATTCCTATGGGGTCAAAAGCCGTTCAGTCAACCAGCCGTTTCGATGCTCTGAAATGGCTGGTTGTTTTTGTTCTGATTGCCGTCGGTGTCGTCGGTAACCAGTATTTCAGTGCCGAATCTCTTCTGTATCGTGTGCTGGCTCTCGTAGGTCTCGGTATTGTGGCGGCCTTTGTTGCCCTGCAGACCGATCGCGGTCGCCGTTTTGCAACGCTGCTCAAAGAGGCTCGGGTCGAAATCCGGAAAGTTGTGTGGCCCACCAGGCCGGAACTTGTCCAGACCACGTTGATTGTTGTGGTTTTTGTTTTGGTTGTTTCGCTGATTTTGTGGGGTATGGACTCACTGATCAGCTGGCTGGTCGCCGGATTTATTGGTTAAACGGGAGTGGGCAATGGCTAAGCGCTGGTACGTGGTTCATGCGTATTCTGGCTTCGAAAAGCACGTAATGCGCACTCTGAAAGAGCGTGTTGCGCTCCATGGCATGGAAGACAAGTTCGGCGAGATTCTGGTTCCGACCGAAGAAGTCGTCGAAATGCGCGATGGCAAAAAGCGCAAGAGCGAGCGGAAATTCTATCCGGGATACGTACTCGTCCAGATGGAAATGGATGATGCAACATGGCATCTTGTCAAGAACACCCCGCGGGTCCTGGGTTTCATTGGTGGCACCAAGGACAAGCCTGCGCCGATTACCGAGCGCGAGGCAGAGGCGATTCTTCGTCGTGTTGAAAGCGGCGCCGACAAGCCCAAGCCCAAGACCCTGTTCGAGCCGGGTGAGGTTGTACGCGTCGTTGAGGGCCCGTTCGCGGACTTCAATGGAGTGGTTGAGGAAGTCGACTACGATAAGAGTCGAGTCAAGGTAGCTGTTCTGATCTTCGGTCGCTCCACTCCGGTTGAGCTGGGGTTCGGGCAGGTCGAAAAGGACTGATCAGCTGCTGTCAAGCTGAAAGCTCGCGCGCTATGGCGACGCGGGCTTTTTGTGTCTGATAAGGGGAGCCGAAAGGCGTCTGAACCCACAGGAGATTTAACATGGCAAAGAAGATCGAAGCCTACATCAAGCTTCAGGTTGCTGCCGGCCAGGCCAACCCGAGTCCCCCCGTTGGTCCTGCGCTGGGTCAGCGTGGCGTAAACATCATGGAATTCTGTAAGGCGTTCAACGCCCAGACCCAGGGTATGGAGCCCGGTCTGCCGATTCCGACTGTTATTACTGTTTACAGTGACCGCAGCTTTACCTTCATCACCAAGACTCCGCCCGCTCCGGTTCTGCTGAAAAAGGCAGCTGGCATCAAGAGCGGTTCCGGTCGTCCGAACACCGACAAGGTCGGTACCGTGACCCGTGAGCAGCTCGAAGAGATTGCCAGAACCAAGGAGCCGGATCTGACTGCAGCCGATATGGACGCAGCGGTTCGTACCATTGCCGGAACAGCCCGCAGCATGGGCCTGAACGTGGAGGGCCTCTAAAATGGCAAAGCTGAGCAAGCGTCAGAAGCTGATTCGTGAAAAAGTTGACTCCACCCGCGCCTACTCTGTTGAGGAGGCTGTCGCACTGCTGGCCGAGCTGGGCCAGAACGTGAAGTTCAAGGAGTCTGTCGACGTAGCCGTGAACCTGGGCGTTGATGCGCGTAAATCCGACCAGGTGGTCCGCAGCAGCACTGTTTTGCCCCATGGCACTGGCAAGAGCGTTCGGGTAGCCGTGTTTACCCAGGGTGCCAATGCCGAGAAAGCCGCCGCTGCCGGTGCTGATATTGTCGGCATGGAAGACCTGGCTGAAGAAGTCAAAAAAGGCAACCTGGATTTCGACGTGGTTATCGCCACTCCGGATGCCATGCGTGTTGTTGGTCAGCTGGGCCAGATCCTGGGTCCCCGCGGCCTGATGCCGAACCCGAAGGTTGGCACCGTGACTCCGGATGTGGAAACCGCGGTCAAGAACGCGAAGGCTGGTCAGGTGCGTTACCGTACCGACAAGAACGGCATCATCCATGTCCCGCTGGGCAATGTTGAATTCTCTGCCCAGAACATCAAGGAAAACCTTGAAGCTCTGGTGGCAGATCTGAAAAAGGCCAAGCCCGCGTCGTCGAAGGGTGTGTATCTCAAGAAGATCACCATTTCGTCCACCATGGGTCCTGGCCTGACTATCGATCAGAGCGGTCTGAACATCTGACCATCTGGACGGTAGTTACTTTGTAGTCTGGGCGGAAGCCAAGGCTGTCAAAGACCGCAGGCCCCCGAGGCGTTTCCGGTTCGCCGGCAGCGCCACAAGGGTTAAAGCAACGCCTGCGCAGACGGTGTGAAGACGTTCTCTCTGAACCCAAACACCGTTAAGGCGCCCGCAAGGGCAATGATGGGTTTGCCGGCAAGAGCCGGCGAAATCGAGGAGAAAACCAGTGGCAATTAGACTCGAAGACAAGAAAGCGATCGTCGCTGAAGTCAACGAGACTGCTGGTACTGCTCTGTCTGTGGTCATGGCTGACTATCGCGGTGTCACCTCCGGTGACATGACCGCGCTTCGTGCCAAGGCTCGTGCTGAGAATGTGCGTCTGAAGGTTGTTCGTAACAACCTTGCCAAGATCGCCATTCGTGGCACCGAGTTCGAGTGCATTGACGAAGCACTGGTTGGCCCGACCATTCTGGCCTTCTCAATGGAAGATCCAGGCGCCGCAGCGCGTCTGCTGAAGGATTTTGCCAAAGAGAAAGAGGCGTTCGAAATCAAGGGCCTGGCTGTCGGCGGTGAGCTGATGGGCGCGGACCAGATTGATCGCCTTGCCAAGCTGCCGACGCTGCATGAAGCGTTGACCAGGCTGGCCATTGTTACACAGGCACCAGTTACCAAGCTCGCACGCAGCCTGAACGATATTCCGGGACGGATCACGCGTGTTGTAGCTGCAGTCCGCGATCAGAAGCGCGAAGCTGCTTGATTCTGTTGAACACCATTTTTACATTTTTGGGAGAAAGTCATGGCTCTGTCTAAAGACGATATTTTGAATGCAATTGCTGAAATGAGCGTAATGGAAGTCGTTGAGCTCGTTGAAGCTATGGAAGAAAAGTTCGGCGTTTCTGCTGAAGCTGCTGTTGCCGCCGCTCCGGCTGCTGCTGGTGGCGAAGCAGGTGCTGCCGAAGAGAAGACCGAATTTGACGTTGTTCTGACCGGCGTCGGTGAGAAGAAAGTAAACGTCATCAAGGCTGTTCGTGAACTGACCGGCCTGGGTCTGAAAGAAGCTAAGGAAATGGTCGACAGCGCTCCTTCTGTTGTCAAGGAAGCAGCTGGCAAAGACGACGCTGAAGAAGCCAGGAAGAAGCTTGAGGAAGCAGGCGCTTCTGTTGAGCTCAAGTAAGAGTCGGCTGTTGATCGACACCGTGCATTAAGCATGGACAGGCTGGTGGCTTTGCGCCACCGGCCTTTTTCTGTTGTATATGCTATAGAGTCTGGTTTGCAATTACAGGTTGATGTCAGATCCATAACCTACAGCCAGAGTCTTGTTCAAGACGGCGCGATAAGCCGAGCAATTCGGCCCCGAAGCAGAACAATGGTTGCTTCTTGATACCAGGTATCAGGTCTAAAGCTGGGGAATGCAGATGACTTACTCCTACACTGAGAAAAAGCGGATTCGCAAAGATTTTAGTAAATTGCCTTCCGTGATGGACGTCCCCTATTTGCTGTCTATTCAGCTGGATTCGTTCCGGGACTTCCTGCAAATGGAAGCCGCTCCTGGAGACCGCCGGGAAACCGGTCTTCACGCAGCATTCAAATCCGTATTCCCGATTGTCAGTTACTCTGGCAATGCCGCGCTCGAGTACGTGAGCTATCGTATCGGAGAGCCGGTATTTGACGTCAAGGAATGCCAGCTCAGGGGCGTAACCTATGCAGCGCCGCTGCGCGTGAAGGTCCGCCTTATCATTTACGATAAGGAATCGTCCAATAAGGCGATCAAGGACATCAAAGAGCAGGAAGTCTACATGGGCGAAATGCCCCTGATGACCGAGAACGGTACCTTCGTTATCAACGGCACCGAGCGGGTTATCGTTTCCCAGCTCCACCGTTCCCCGGGTGTGTTCTTCGATCACGATAAGGGTAAGACTCATTCTTCCGGCAAGCTGTTGTACTCGGCCCGGGTGATTCCTTACCGTGGGTCCTGGCTGGACTTCGAGTTCGATCCGAAAGACAGCGTGTTTGTTCGTATCGACCGTCGCCGGAAACTCCCTGCGACCATCCTGCTGCGTGCCCTGGGGTATACCTCCGAGCAGATGCTGGAAATGTTCTTCGACACCAGTAAGTTCTCTCTGGGCAAAGAAACCTGCAAGCTGGAGCTGGTGCCCAGCCGTCTGCGTGGTGACATCGCTACCTTCGACATCAAGGACAATGATGGTAATGTGATTGTCGAGGAAGGCCGCCGGATTACTGCTCGTCACATCAAGCAGCTGGAAAAAGCCGGAATCAGTGAGCTGGAAGTTCCGACCGAATACCTTTATGGCCGCGTTCTGGCCAAGGACATGATTGATCAGTCCACCGGTGAGGTTCTGGTGGAGTGTAATACCGAGCTGACCGAGGATGTGGTTAACCAGATACTCGAAGCCGGTGTCAAGGAAATCGAAACCCTGTACACCAATGACCTGGATTGCGGTCCGTTCATGTCCGATACCCTGCGTATCGACCCGACCCGCACACCGCTGGAAGCGTTGGTGGAAATCTACCGTATGATGCGCCCGGGCGAGCCGCCCACCAAGGAATCTGCGGAGAATCTGTTCAACAACCTGTTCTTCTCCGAGGAGCGCTACGATCTGTCCGCAGTTGGCCGGATGAAGCTGAACCGTCGCCTGGGCCGGGAAGAGAGCACTGGTAAGGGTACCCTGACCCACGAGGACATCATTGACGTCCTGAAGACTCTGATTGCCATCCGTAATGGTGAGGGTCAGGTGGATGACATTGATAACCTGGGTAACCGTCGTGTTCGCTGCGTGGGCGAGATGGCCGAGAACCAGTTCCGGGTTGGCCTGGTCCGGGTTGAGCGGGCGGTACGTGAGCGACTGAGCCTTGCCGAAAGTGAAGGCCTGATGCCGCAGGATCTGATCAATGCCAAGCCGGTCGCGGCAGCGGTGAAGGAGTTCTTTGGCTCCAGCCAGCTGTCCCAGTTCATGGACCAGAATAACCCGCTTTCCGAGGTGACTCACAAGCGTCGCATCTCCGCGTTGGGCCCTGGCGGCCTGACTCGCGAGCGCGCCGGCTTCGAGGTGCGGGACGTTCACCCGACCCACTACGGCCGTGTGTGTCCGATCGAGACTCCGGAAGGTCCGAACATCGGTCTGATCAACTCGCTTGCCACCTACGCCCGCTCCAACTCCTACGGCTTCCTCGAGAGTCCGTACCGGAAGGTGGTTGACGGCGTGGTTACTGACGAGGTGGTGTATCTCTCGGCTATCGAGGAGAGCAACTACATCATTGCACAGGCCAGTGCGGCAACAGACGAGAACAAGCGACTGACGGATGAGCTGGTTACGGTTCGTCACCTGAACGAATTCACGGTGGCTCCGCCGGAAGCGGTCAACTTCATGGACGTGTCTCCGCGCCAGGTTGTATCCGTTGCGGCCTCCCTGATTCCGTTCCTGGAGCACGACGATGCCAACCGGGCCCTGATGGGTGCGAACATGCAGCGTCAGGCGGTTCCGACACTCAGGTCCCAGGTGCCGCTGGTCGGTACCGGCGTTGAGCGTACCGTGGCCCAGGACTCCGGTGTGTGTGTCACGGCACGCCGTGGTGGTGTTATCGAAAGCGTTGATGCTGCCCGTATCGTGGTACGTGTCAACGACGACGAAACCGTAGCCGGTGATGCTGGTGTGGATATCTACAACCTCACCAAGTACACCCGTTCGAACCAGAATACCTGTATCAACCAGCGATCCATCGTGCGCCAGGGCGACGTCATTGCCCGCGGCGACGTGCTGGCTGACGGCCCGTCTGTGGACCTGGGTGAGCTGGCCCTGGGGCAGAACATGCGCATCGCGTTCATGCCCTGGAACGGTTACAACTTTGAGGATTCCATCCTCATTTCCGAGAAAGTGGTCCAGGAAGACCGCCTGACTACTATCCACATCCAGGAACTGACCTGTGTGGCCAGGGATACGAAGCTGGGCAGCGAAGAAATCACCGCCGACATCCCGAACGTGGGTGAAAGCGCACTGTCCAAACTGGATGAGTCCGGCATTGTCTATATCGGTGCCGAAGTAGGGCCGGGTGACATCCTGGTCGGCAAGGTGACGCCGAAGGGCGAAACCCAGCTGACTCCGGAGGAGAAGCTGCTGCGTGCCATCTTCGGTGAGAAGGCGTCTGACGTTAAGGACACCTCCTCCCGTGTGCCAACCGGTACCCGCGGTACTGTTATTGACGTCCAGGTGTTCACCCGTGACGGAATCGAGAAAGACCAGCGGGCCCTGTCCATCGAGAAGGAGCAGCTGGACAAGTACCGGAAGGACCTGAAAGACGAGTACCGGATCGTTGAAGGTGCGACCTTCGAGCGTCTGATGAATGGTCTCAAGGGTCAGGAAGTGATCAGTGGTCCGGGCCTGAAAAAAGGCGCGACCCTGGAAGAGTCCTACCTGGCCGAGCTGCCGCGCGCGGACTGGTTCAAGCTCCGGATGAAGGACGAGAGCCTGAATGAACTGCTGGAGAAATCCGAGCAGGGTCTCGAGGACCGCAAGAAGGAGCACGAAGCCCGCTTCGAGGACAAGAAGTCCAAACTGCAGCAGGGCGACGATCTGGCTCCGGGCGTGCTGAAGATCGTCAAGGTTTATCTTGCGATCAAACGCCGCATTCAGCCGGGCGACAAGATGGCCGGTCGTCACGGGAACAAAGGTGTCATCTCAGCTGTCATGCCCGTTGAGGACATGCCGTATGACGAGCACGGCACTACCGTGGATGTCGTGCTGAACCCGCTGGGTGTACCGTCGCGGATGAACGTCGGACAGGTTCTGGAAACGCACCTCGGCGCCGCTGCCAAGGGCCTGGGTGACAAGATCAGCCGGATGCTGGACGAGCAGCGCAAGATCGCCGAGCTCCGGCAGCTGCTGGACGAGATCTACAATCACTCGGACGAAGTGTTCAAGGTGGATCTGGATTCCCTGAGCGACAAGGAGATCCTGGAGCTGTGCGGTAACCTGCGTAACGGTGTGCCCATGGCAACGCCGGTGTTCGACGGTGCCAAGGAAGCCGAGGTCAAACGCATGCTGGAACTGGCGGACATGGATACCAGTGGTCAGGTCAACCTGTATGACGGTCGTACTGGTGAGATGTTTGATCGCCCGGTTACCGTCGGCTACATGTATATCCTGAAGCTGAACCACCTGATCGACGACAAGATGCACGCTCGTTCCACCGGCTCCTACAGCCTGGTTACCCAGCAGCCGCTGGGTGGTAAGGCGCAGTTCGGTGGCCAGCGCTTCGGTGAGATGGAAGTGTGGGCCCTCGAGGCCTACGGTGCAGCCTATACGCTGCAGGAAATGCTCACCGTCAAGTCTGATGACGTAAACGGTCGGACCAAGATGTACAAGAACATTGTCGATGGTGATCATCGCATGGAGCCGGGCATGCCCGAATCCTTCAACGTTCTTGTCAAGGAGATCCGCTCGTTGGGTATCGACATCGAGCTGGAATCCGAGTGAGCCGAATTGTTTTTGGCAGCGTGAGCGGGCACCGTGGGTGCCCGCCCGAGATTAACGCCATCCGGAGCTTTTACTGATGAAAGATTTGCTGAATCTTCTCAAGAGCCAGAATCAGAGCAAGGACTTTGACGCCATCCGCATTGGCCTGGCGTCGCCTGACATGATTCGTTCATGGTCTTTTGGCGAGGTCAAGAAGCCAGAGACCATCAACTACCGTACCTTCAAACCGGAGCGTGACGGCCTTTTCTGTGCCAAGATCTTCGGCCCGATCAAGGACTACGAGTGTCTGTGCGGCAAATACAAGCGCCTCAAGCATCGCGGTGTTATCTGCGAAAAGTGCGGTGTCGAGGTTGCCCTGGCGAGCGTGCGCCGTGAGCGTATGGGTCACATCGAGCTGGCCAGCCCTGTTGCCCACATCTGGTTCCTGAAGTCACTGCCGTCCCGCATCGGTCTGATGCTCGACATGACCCTGCGTGACATCGAACGGGTCCTGTACTTCGAATCCTTTATTGTGATCGATCCGGGCATGACCACCCTGGAGAAGGGGCAGCTGCTTAATGATGAGCAGTACTACGAAGCCCTGGAAGAGTTCGGTGACGAGTTTGACGCCCGTATGGGTGCCGAGGCCGTCAAGGAGCTGCTGGAAGGCATCGATCTGCAGGAAGAGGTTGACGCGCTGCGGGAAGAGATACCCCAGACCAACTCCGAAACCAAGATCAAGAAGTTCAGCAAGCGCCTGAAGATTCTTGAGGCCTTCCTGTACTCCGGTAACAAGCCGGGCGACATGGTGATGACCGTGCTGCCGGTTCTGCCGCCGGACCTGCGTCCGCTGGTACCGCTGGACGGTGGCCGATTTGCCACTTCTGATCTGAACGACCTTTACCGTCGGGTGATCAACCGCAACAACCGGCTCAAGCGCCTGCTGGAGCTGAACGCTCCGGACATCATCGTGCGTAACGAGAAGCGGATGCTCCAGGAAGCGGTTGACGCGCTGCTGGACAACGGCCGTCGTGGACGTGCCATTACCGGTACCAACAAGCGCCCGCTCAAGTCCCTGGCCGACATGATCAAGGGTAAGCAGGGCCGCTTCCGTCAGAACCTGCTGGGTAAGCGGGTGGACTACTCCGGTCGTTCGGTGATCGTAGTTGGTCCGTACCTGCGCCTGCACCAGTGTGGTCTGCCCAAGAAAATGGCGCTGGAACTGTTCAAACCGTTCATTTTCTCCAAGCTGGAGCATCGTGGCCTGGCGACCACCATCAAGGCGGCCAAAAAGATGGTCGAGCGTGAGGAAGGCGTGGTCTGGGACATCCTGGACGAAGTCATCCGTGAGCACCCGATCATGCTGAACCGGGCACCGACCCTGCACCGTCTGGGTATCCAGGCGTTCGAGCCGGTCCTGATTGAGGGTAAGGCGATCCAGTTGCACCCGCTCGTGTGTGCGGCCTACAACGCCGACTTCGACGGCGACCAGATGGCGGTACACGTCCCGCTGACCCTGGAAGCCCAACTCGAAGCCCGTGCGTTGATGATGTCCACCAACAACGTGCTGTCACCGGCCAACGGCGAGCCGATCATCGTGCCGTCCCAGGACGTGGTACTGGGTCTGTACTACATGAC
>JAXHVJ010000085.1:0-9648 GCA_034189235.1 Pseudomonadota bacterium | reverse complement strand
GGAAGTCGGTGATACGGCGAACCACCACATAGAACAGTGGAATGAAGAAGGTCGCCAGAATCGTCGCCGAGATCATGCCACCGAGAACCGCCGTGCCTATGGCAATGCGCGTGGTGGCACCGGCGCCAGTGGCGAAAGCGAGCGGCACCACCCCCATGGTAAACGCGACCGAGGTCATCAGAATGGGCCTCAGGCGCACACGGGCGGCTTCCTTGGTAGCTTCTAACAGTTTCATGCCCTGATTCTCAAGCGAGCGCGCAAATTCCACCAGAAGTATGGCATTACGCGCGGTAACGCCGACGGTAGTCAGAATGCCGACCTGGAAGAACACGTCGTTGGGCAGTCCCCGAACCATGGCCGCGAGCACCGCACCCAGTATGCCCAGCGGAACCGAAAGCATAACGGAAACGGGAATGGTCCAGCTCTCATAGAGCGCGGCGAGTGCCAGAAACACCACCAATATCGACAGCGCGTAGAGCAGTGGTGCCTGGGCACCGGCCTGGCGTTCCTGGTACGACATGCCACTCCAGGCTCCGGCAACACCGTCCGGGAGTTGGGCGATCAGGCGTTCGATCTCGGCCATGGCCTCGCCGGTGCTGTAACCCGGTGCCGGTTCACCCTGAATTTGCCGTGATGGAACGCCATTGAAACGTTCGAGACGTGGCGAGCCATACTCCCAGCGCCCACTGGTGACTTCACTCAACGGTGTCATGGTGCCATCGGCGGTCCGCAGATACCACTCGTCGAAGTCTTTCGGCAGCATCCGGAATGGGGCATCACCCTGGAGGTATACCCGCTTGACCCGGCCCTCATGAAGAAAGTCGTTGACATACTGCGAACCCCAGGTCACGGATAACAACTGATTGAGTTCGGCAAGCGATATGCCCAGGACCTGTGCCTTGTCATGGTCTATGTCGACTTTATAGCGTGGATTGTCGGCCAGACCATTGGGGCGAACCCGGGTGAGAACCGGGCTTTGGGAAGCCATTTGCAGTAGTTGACCCTGAGCCGCCATCAGCGCCTCATGCCCGATCGCCCCGCGATCCTGCAAGCGCAGCTCGAAGCCCAGTGCCTGCCCCAACTCCGGGATCGGTGGCAGGTTGAATGCGAAAACCCGGCCGTCGCGCACCAGACCGGCAAGCGCCCGGTTCGCCCTCTGAATAATGGCACCAACGCTTTGGGTTTCGGGGTCACGCTCGCTCCAGGGCTTCAGATTGACGAACGCCAGTCCCGCGTTCTGCGCCCGACCGGCGAAACTGAAGCCGGCAACGGTAAAGATCCCCCGCACCTCATCCTGCTTGAGAAAGTAATCTTCGATTGTCTTTATCGAATCAATGGTACGCTGCTGGGTCGCACCCGGGGGCAACTGATACTGCACCACAACGAACCCCTGGTCTTCCGCCGGCAGGAAGCCGCCGGGCAAACGGGCGAAGAGAACCGCCACCAGGGCGACGATACCCACGAACGCCAGGGAGTAGAGCCAGGCATGGCGTGCGGTATGGCCAACCAGTCGGACATAGGCACGGGTCAGACGCCCCAACCCCGATTCGAACCAGCCAAACCACTTTTGTAGCAAGGTTTTATCGTGGGAAGGTTTCAGCAGCCGGCCACACAGCATGGGGCTCAGAATCAGGGCGACCAATACAGAGAGAACCATGGCCCCGGCGATACTCAGGGAAAACTGCCGGTAAATCGCCCCGGTGGAGCCGGGAAAGAAGGCCATGGGAATAAAGACGGCGGAAAGGACGACACCGATGCCCACCAGGGCGCTGGCGATCTGCCCCATGGACTTTCGTGTTGCCTCCATCGGGCCAAGCCCATCCTCATGCATAACCCGTTCGACGTTCTCCACCACAACAATGGCGTCATCCACCAGCAGGCCGATGGCCAGCACCAGACCAAACAGGGTGAGCATGTTGATGGAAAAGCCGAAGGCCGCCATGATCGCGAAAGTGCCCAGCAGCACCACCGGGATTGCGATCGCCGGTATCAGGGTAGCCCGCCAGCTCTGGAGAAACAGCAGCATGACCAGGACCACCAGCGCGATGGCCTCGATGATCGTCTGGACCACCGCGTCGATGGATGCCTGCACGAAAGGTGCGGTCTGGTAGGGGTACCGGATCTCCACCCCTTCGGGAAAGTAGGGCCGGAGCTCCTGGATGCGCGCCTTGACAGCCTCCGTGACACCGAGCGAATTGGCACCCGGCGCCAGGTTGATGCCCAGGCCGGCCGCTGGCTCGCCATCATAAAAACTGTCGATGTGAACCGCGCCACCGCCCAACGCGACGCGGGCAACATCCCCCAGGCGCACCCGGGAGCCGTCGGGCATACTCTTGAGCAGAATGTTGCGGAACTCTTCAACTGAGGTGAGCAGGGTCTGGGCGGTGACCGTGGCATTGAGCTGCTGCCCCTTAACCGCGGGCAGCCCGCCAAGCTGGCCGGCGGTAACCTGGGCATTCTGCGCCTCAACGGCAGAGCTCACGTCGGCAACCGTCAGGCCGTAATTGTTCAGCGCTGAAGGGTCCAGCCATATCCGCATCGCATATTCCGAGCCGAAAACCTGCACGCTGCCGACACCGGTCACCCGGCCTATGGGCTCGGCCAGCTCGGAGCTGACGAAATCAGCCAGATCCTGTTTGCTGAGGCGGCCATCGGTCGAAACGAAGGCCATCACCATCAGAAAACTGGTGCTGGCTTTCTCGACACTGATCCCCTGCTGGCGCACCACGCCCGGGAGCCGCGGCTCAGCCAGCTTGAGCTTGTTCTGCACCTGGACCTGGGCAATGTCCGGGTCGGTACCGGCTGCAAAGGTCAGGGTAATCGTGGCATGACCCGAGGAATCCGCTGTCGAGCTCATATAGAGCAGGTTGTCGAGGCCGGTCATCTCTTGCTCGATGACCTGAACCACGGTATTGGACACCGTATCTGCCGATGCGCCCGGGTAATCCGCCTGAATCTCTACGGCCGGTGGCGCCACCGTGGGATACCTTTGCACCGGCAAAACAAAGATTGCCATGATGCCGGCCAGCATGGCGACGATCGCCAGCACCCAGGCAAAAACAGGTCGGGAAATAAAGAAATTGATCATCCCGCGGAGCCCTCTTTTCCGGAGGAGTTCGTCTTCGGAGTATCCATGTCACCGGCTTGCCCATTGCTGGCCGGCTGCAACGGTATATCGGCCGGGACTGGCTTGGCCTCGGCACCGGGACGAACCTTTTGCAGACCGGAGACAATCAGGCGATCACCCGGTTCCAGACCCTTCTCAACCAGCCAGAAAGCGCCAACCGCCCGGCTTGTTTCCAGCTGACGGCTCACGACTTTACCTTCGGTGTTCACCAGCAGCCCCGTAGCCTCTCCCTGAGGGTTACGGGTTACCCCCTGCTGCGGGGCCAGGATTGCATTTTCCCGAACCTCCTCAGTTAACCGGACGCGCACATACATCCCCGGCAAGAGGTCCTCATCCGGGTTGGGGAACACCCCCCTCAGACTGACGGAACTGGTACTTTGGTTGACGGTTACATCCGTTACATCGACGCGGCCCCGATGAGGATACGCCGAGCCGTCTTCGAGCAACAAAACGAGCTCGGCCTGATCGGAGCCGCTCTGTGCACCGGTTCCTTTGCTCAGGGACGACCGAATCTGCCTGAGTTTATCGACCGGCAGCTGGATATCGACATACATCGGGTCGAGCTGCACCAGGCGAGCCAGCGGCTGGGTCTGGTTGGCGGTGACCAATGCACCTTCTGTGAACAGTGTCGGGCCTGTGCGTCCGCTGATGGGTGCCTTGACTTCAGTATACTCCAGCTCGATACGTGCCGTTTCCACCATGGCCTCGGAACGCGAAACATTCGCACGCGCACTTTCCAGAGCCGAGAGAGCTTCATCACGCTGGCGCTTGCTTACCGCATTCTTTTCGAACAAATCCGACGAGCGTGCCCACTCCCGCTGCGCCTGGCGCAGCTCGGCCCGGGCACGCTCCAGTTCCGCCTGTGCCGTGTCATAGGCGGCCTGATAACGCTTGGGGTCGATTCGGTAGAGAACATCGCCCGCATTCACCGCCGCGCCCTGTTTAAAAAAACGCTCCTGCAAAATACCGGTGACCTGTGGCCTCAGTTCTGAGATGCGGTAAGCTGCCGTCCTGCCGGGCAATTCCATCGAAAGGGTCACCTGCCGGGGCTGCAACTCAACCACACCCACTTCAGGGGGCGGCGGGGCAGAACCCGAGGCACCCGCCTGATCGGACGGACTGTTGTCGCAGCCGGTCAGCAACACGACCACCGCCCAGACCGGCAGGATATGGACCCCGAATATACGCGCCACCAGGCTCTTCTCTATCTGCATGTCAATAACCTCTCAATGAGCGAACGACCCAAAGACCGTATAAATTAAGTATGCACTACACTAGAACCAGGTCGACAGAACGATTGACCCGAACTGATCGAAACGGTCCTGTTCCCCGAACTCCTTGCTGCGCCACAGGTAGGTGTACGCCACCTGCCAGCGATCCCGGGTCAGCGCCGCACCCACCTGGGCATCGCCGACCCATTCGCGACGATCCACGGAGTGACTGTCCTCAAAGGTATTGCCATCAAGCAGCAAATTGTGAGCCATGTAGCGACCTTCTACGGCAGCAAATGTGTACCAGCTGAAGCCCTGGTCACGCTGAAAGGACGATCGCCCACCGTGCGCGGGAGCAACGGAGGGGATGCCGAAACTGCGTTCAAGCCCATCCCCGAAGCGAAGCGCCAGGCCGCTGGAAGCATAGGTGTACAGATTACCCAGCGCAAACCCGGCAGACGGACCGTATTCCACCTCCAGACCGGCAAGAGACTGCTGAATGCGCCAACTGCGCTCGTAACCGACATTGACAACCGGCTCATTGTGAAGCTGATGTTTCCAACCCTCCGGCTTTTCGGAAGCAATCAACTCGTGAAAATTTCGCTGGATAACTTCGGCGCCGGAAGCCGGACCCACAATGCCCACATCAAACTGCAGACTCTCTGCCAGCCGCCAGCCATCATGCTGACTCTCGTTCAGCAGCGAGATTCCGCCGAGCAGCAGGCCGGCGTAAGGACGATCATCCTTAATCAATGTTTCGGTTTCAATATCTTCTGGCGTATACATCTGTTGGCCGAGGCGGTAGGCCACGCCAACAAGGCTACTGGCCGACCAGCCCGGCAGCACTTCCGCGAAACGACGCGACCAGTGTCCATCAGCGGGCTCAAAGGCCCAGATTCCCTCTATGCCGTTGGTATAGTGACCATCGCCACCTGCAGAGTACAGATCGTTTTCCACTTTCAGAGTGAGCAGGCCGTCGGCGGAGGCCGACGTGGTGAGGGCACCGAGCAATAGACCCCAGCACCAATGGGTCTCCACATATCCGAGCTGCACTAAAGAATCCTCTGTCAGGACCAGATCGGGCTTGCCGAAAAAAATGTTTGCGTCCAGCCTTTATCCCGCCTCGAGAAGACGAACCCCTGCTTCAGGCAGCTCTGCCATGATGAATGGAATGAGATGCCGGCCCGTAATTGGCGTTCACTCTAAACTGAACAGAGTGAACGATCAAGGTGGCGATTTCCGTAATTATA
The DNA here is from genome assembly GCA_034189235.1 of Pseudomonadota bacterium. GTDB lineage: Bacteria > Pseudomonadota > Gammaproteobacteria > Pseudomonadales > Oleiphilaceae > Marinobacter. The sequence continues at coordinate 4,060 of JAXHVJ010000085.1, read as the reverse complement.
TCTTCGTCCGAGACCTCAGGCGGGCAGACCACACCCTACTGACAGACCAAACTCCGCTGGCCGGTGGCGCTGTTTACGAATGTCACTCTATGTTCTGCACCTGCTCGAAGAATAATAATTTACAATCCTTAAAAACCAGATGCTTGCCTTAGTTTTTGTATCGATATTCGCCCAATACTACCCATTTTACTACCCATGGATAGAAACTTTGTCTCTGATTGGCCCAATCGGTTACTACCCATGATTATAAACTGGATAAGTGGGAAACTGGGAATCTCTGATCCTTTTCCGATTTACCAACACCTTGTCTCAACCGAAAAAACCTGCTGGCAAGTCTAGCAAGAGCGGCACTCCCGATGCACCACTGCGGATACAGCGAAGTTTGTACTGACAGAACAAACCTTTGATTTTATTGTATATTTTTTGATTTTCCTCTTGCATATTTGAAACTTCGTGCGAGTATTTAAGAAAACGCAGGAGTTCAAAATGACCAAGTTGAAGACCATTTGTTTTGCTGTAACTACAGCCGCGCTCGTGGGTTGCGCTGCCATGCCTCGACACTATGACGATGAATCATCCCGCGCACTGAATCTGGCCCGTGCCGGGGGCGTCTACGATCAGGACCTGCGGGATTCACCAGACGGGACACGCTCGTATCGAAAGGGTCTGTTATTGAGCGCCCTCAACCTGGCCAGTCTGGCTACCTCATTAGATGCGCCGCTTCGTCATCTTACCGGCACCCAGACGCTGCTCTTCAACGCCACTGACATCATGATGACGCCGGACAACCCTTCGGCAAGACCCAGCCTGATGGGCTGGATGCCGGAATCACTGGCGGCGAACGAGGATGACGCCTATGACCACTATGTTGCCGTCGTGGATGAGGCCATCACCCAGGCCGCCGAATCGATGGCAATTACGGCAACGAAACTCACAGACGTGAAGACGCCGGAGATTGACGGGCACCCGCTCATGCTGTGGTCGGTAACAGCGGAGCGATATGGCTGTGCCGATAGCAACTGCATCATCGCCTACAACATCCAACAGCCGAATCACTGGAAAACACCAAGCTATGTCATCAGCGGTGAAGCAGCCAGTTACAACATCGCTGCCAACCACCCCGAGAAATACTCCCGACTGGTATTTCGGCAGTCCGGCCATGAACGTACCTTTCCAGTAGATGAGTTCTACGGCGCTGTCAGCGCTGACATGCCTCCCTGGATAGTAATGTACTTTCCACCGAACACCGTGATCCAGGACGGCGAGCCGCTCCCCTATCCGGTGTTGTATGAACAGGGTCAACAGCTGATGTTCAGGGAGCCCGGCCATGAGTGACTGGCACGATGAACTTGAGTTGGCACTGCTGCCGCTGGAGGACCTGAGAGTCGATAGCGTCTACATGACTTTTGTGATCAGCAATGCCCTGAGCGAGCGAGGCATCTTCCATCAGTGCCGGATCGGATCCGCGGAGGACCGACTGAGCCGAATGACCACCGCTCCCCATTGCTGGGTCGAGCTCGAACAGGGCTGGTGTATCGATCTCCGGCTCAGACAGTGGCTGGGCGATGAGGACGACCTCCCTCATGGCGTATTCCAGCCAACCAACTACCCGCGAGCTCGATACCAAGGCACTGCGTTGGTGGTTCCACACCTGGACGTGGAAGATTTGAGGGCGATGACGAACGATGCCTACAGCAAGGTGAAACTGCCGTGGCTGGCCGGGCAATCCGTAGCCGCCTGACGCCGGGCAAAACTTGCATTTTCTCAGGTTCTGGTAGCTTCAATGTAAAGAACTATCGAGGACAAAGCCATGGTGAGAGTGGCAAAAATCGCAGCAGTGGGGCTCACCGGGATCGGCGTTGTGGAGCTCGCCTTTAGGGGTACCGAGGCAGCCCTTTACGCATGGTATCTATTGTTCGTGCTGTGGGTGGTCGTACTGTTCATTCGCTTCGCACTGGCCGTAGTCGGTGCTTACAAGACGTTTTTCGCCAAGGGACCCGATGGGGAAATGACGTTTCCTGAATTCGAACAAAAGATGGCGTCGTTCAGTCGAGGCAGTGATGAGGAGGCAACCGGCGCGGGCAACAAGGCAACTTCCGGCAACGGGAGCAATGGCGGTACAGAGGATTTCTTCGATGACGACAGAATCAACCAGATTTATCGAGCGGACGATCCGTTCGGGGAGTTTCTCGACTCTTGAGGTGGTTCCTTATGGGTACAGATCAGAAGAACCAGAGGTTCGAACCCGGTAACGGCCACCAGAACCACCTAAACCAGACCGGCCAGAGAGAACCACTTATAACAGACTGAGGAACCGACGATGTTTATTCGAGCCTACCTTCGGGCATCCACGCAGGAACAGAACGCGGAGCGAGCCCGGGAGTCACTGGTACAGTTCGCAGCCAACCACGGTCAGCGCATTGCGGCTTTCTATGTGGAGAACGTGTCCGGCGCCACCTTACACCGCCCCGAGCTGATGAAGCTGATTGCAGATTCCGGCGAGGGCGACATTGTGCTGGTCGAACAGATCGACCGGCTGGCTCGCCTCAAACAGAGTGACTGGGACTCCCTCAAGCAAAAGCTGGCCGCCAAGCGGTTAGCCATCGTCTCCCCGGAATTACCGACCAGTTGGCTCGCCCTGGAAAAGAAGGACGACACCGGTTTCACCGACTCCATTCTACGAGCGGTCAACGCCATGATGCTCGACATGCTGGCTGCCGTGGCCCGCAAAGATTACGAAGACCGTCGGCGCCGGCAGTTCCAGGGCATTCATAAAGCAAAAACGGAGGGCAAGTACCAGGGGCGGCAACCAGACCTGAAGCGCAGACAGCACATCGCCAGCCTACTACGCAGTGGTCACAGCTACAGCGAGATCCAGGAGATGCTGAGTTGCTCGCGGCACTTGATTGCGTCTGTCGCCAAAGAACAAAGACAGGCCGATGCTGCTGCGGCCTGAAACCAACAAAGTGCCCTGACAGGGCAATCAACTATTGGAGACCTTAATATGCTGAATCTATCTGCCACCCTGATTGCATTCCTGAGCTTTGTCGCGGTTGTGCTTTTTATCTGCGTTATCGCCTACCGCAACGCCGACCGGCTGGAAGCGTTTGTGGAGCGCAAGTTTCCAAAAAGCGCTTCCCGACCGAACCGTAGCCGCGAATAAATATTGGGCAAACTGTTGTTCGCTGCCGTTTCCATTATCCGCAGTCTTCGCGCTTTGGCTCAACCGGACAGGTTCATTCCGGCTGCCAGGAGCAATCTACCCAGTGTTCTTTATAGCGTTTCACAAAGTTTTTCATCTCCCGAATGTTAGCGGCAGGTTCTCGGCAGGCACGGGCACAGGTAGAAACGACATCCTGGTAGAACTTCGGAGCGACAGCCCTAACTCCGTCATAATTCATAAGCAACTCCGGAAGGCGCTCCGTGATTTTGGCTCCACGGGGCGCCATCACGAGGCTCGGCGGCTCTCCATAGGTGTTGATCAACACGTATCGCCAGCTTGGGTCTGCGGCTCCCTGGCGAGGGACAATCTCACAGGGGCATGCATCTCCGCCGCCGGATATACCTTCATAGACTTCCTTGAGGGCCAGTGGTCTGTGGGCCATCAGGACATAAGGCCCAGCCTCTACATATCTGCCCATTCGTTCGTCGTACTCGATGCCGAGCAATGCTTCCAGGTCAAAACGAGCATGCCGGTCAAGGGACGCCTTTCCCGAGGTGAACCATTGAAGTTCCCGCAGGGTGATCCCGGCACGCCTGGCAATCTCTGCAGGTGGATTGGGCCAGCACGCCACGAGGTTCTTGGCAATCTCGGCCGCGTTGTCATAGTCACTGTCATCCCAGAAATCATCATCCTCGACAACATCTTCCGGTGCCGCCTCACCTGTCAGTAGCCAGGTACTGCCATCAAACCCATCGAGGTTGAAATATCGGGGCTGACTGGGCGGCAGGGAGGTCTCCCAGGATGACAGCCATAGACCAGGTTTCCAGTCGAGCCCACCGGTCGCTGTAGGCACCGGCACTTGCACCGGTAACGCCAGCCACTGCTGGATTCTGTCTT
>JAXHVJ010000084.1:0-9796 GCA_034189235.1 Pseudomonadota bacterium | reverse complement strand
CATCTCCCAGGCGACAGAGAGATAGCGTGTTTCATCAACGGGAAAGGGCGTGCGAAGCAGCAAGCTTGCAAGCCCGGCGACCAGCAGAAGGCTGCCGGCATACCATGGCATCGGTTTATTCGGGGACAATCTTTACCCTCCTGTTATCCCGCATTCCCACTTCAATCGGATTTGACGCTTTCAGCAACTCTCGCTTCGGGGCCTGGCCTGCCCGCATGCCGTGGCCATGCCTCTGGAATCACAGGGCGGATTCTAACTCAAAACCTGGTGGTTGTCCGGGAAGAAGCTGGCCACCTGAACCATGATTGCTGCGCCTGTGTTGCCCCGGGATTTTCTTATGGCAATGGTCCGGGCCGTCTGATCAGCCGGCGTAAGGCAGAACACCATAGTAGATGGCGCTGAAGTGGCAGGCACTGCCGCCGATGACGAACAGGTGCCAGACCGCGTGCATGTAGGGAATGCGGTCTGCCAGATAGAAGGCGACGCCGGCGGTGTACACAACGCCACCGGCGATGGTCAGGTTTAGTGCGGTTTCACTCAGGCTGGCCACCAGGTCCGATGAGGCGAAGGTGATCAGCCAGCCCATGGCAATGTAGATTCCCACCCGTGCCAGCTTGAAGCGGTTCTTGAAGATGACCTTGAGAATTACCCCGGTCAGTGCCAGCGACCAGATCACTGCAAACAACGTCCAGCCCACGGTACCCCGCATATTCACCAGCAGGAACGGTGTGTAGGTGCCGGCAATCAGCAGGAATATGGCGCAGTGATCCAGGGTCTTGAAGGCCCGCTTCAGCTCCGGCCGCCGGGCACCGTGATAGAGCGCCGAGGCCAGGTACAGAAGAATCAGGGACGCCCCGAAGATGCTGAAACTGACGATCTTCCAGGCATCGCCGGAGTGGCTTGCGCCGGTAATCAGTGCCACGGTGCCGATCACGCTGAGCAGGGCGCCAATGCCATGGGTGGCACTGTTCAGCCACTCCTCGATGCGAGGATGAATGGAGGGGATAGACTGTTGTGCTTGGGTCATTGCTCGGGATTCCGGATTAGCCTTTAGTCTAAGGTACTTCAGCGTACACTTGTACGCAATGGGTTCAAGTGAACATCCTGTTACCACGTTCAGAAAAACTGAACAAGGCATCTGAAAACTTTCGGTTTCATTGTCCTCCGGCTGGCAGTAACCTTCCGTAGATACTTAAGCAATGGGAGATTACCGATGGCAAAAGTTCTTGTTCTTTATCATTCCATGTACGGTCACATTGAAACCATGGCCGAAACAGTGGCCGAGGGTGCGCGTAGCGTTGAAGGCGCGGACGTAGTGATCAAGCGGGTCCCGGAAACCATGCCGGAGCAGGCATTCCTGGATGCCGGCGGCAAGGCGGACCAGGAAGCACCCGTGGCCGATCCGCAGGAACTGGCCAACTACGACGCCATCATTTTCGGCACGCCGACCCGTTTCGGCAACATGTCCGGACAGATGCGCAACTTCCTGGACCAGACCGGCGGGTTGTGGGCCGAAGGCAAACTGCACGGCAAGGTGGCAAGCGTGTTTGCATCCACGGGTACCGGCGGCGGCCAGGAACAGACCATCACCTCCTTCTGGACCACCCTGGCCCACCACGGCATGGTCATCGTGCCCCTGGGCTATGGCATTCCTGAGTTTTTCGACATCTCCGAAACCAACGGTGGCACCCCATATGGCGCGACCACCATCGCCGGCGGCGACGGTTCACGTCAGCCCAGCGAAAAGGAAATCACCATTGCCCGTTTCCAGGGCAAGCATGTGGCTGAACTGGCGGTGAAGCTTCACGGCTAATCGATATTGCTCTGCAAAGCGTTGAGAGGTTTTGGGGCAGTCAGGATTTCTGGTTGCCCTTTTTTTGTGACCGAATCAGCGAGCCGCTCCACTGAGTCGATAACGATTCCGGTTTAAGGCTTTTGGGTGGGGCAAGGCTTTTCCCCTGTCAACCCAGACAGAACAAACCACTCCCGGGCCTCGGCCATCACCGCGATATTGCTGATGGCGTCGTTGCGGCTGCACAGCCACACCGAACGTATGTCCGGGTCGCCTCCCGGAGTCGGGCCCCTGGCAATCGTCAGCTGTGGCCCTGGCCATGGGTGCCCGGTACATGGTTGTGGTCGCTGGCCATTTCCAGTTTGTCGAGCTCGGAGGTCAGCCCTTCGAGTATGCCGCATTCGCTGACCGTGCTCCCGTCACTGCAGGCGGCCTGCAGCTTTTCCAGGGTCTGCTCCAGACTTGCCAGTTCCTTCAGGCGCTCCCGCACATGATCCAGATGACGGGCGAGCAGGGCATCCACATCACTGCAGTCCGCCCCAGGTTGTTGCGCCAGACGGATCAGTTCGCGGATCTCATCCTGGGCCATATCGAGGTTACGACAACGTTTGATGAACAGCAGCCGGTCCAGATGGGCCTGGCGGTAGCTGCGATAGCCGCTGGAGTCACGGACCGGTTCGGCCAGAAGACCGATTTTCTCGTAATACCGGATGGTCTCTACGGGAATGCTCGCCTGTCTGGCAATGGCTCCGATTCTCAAGGCTCTCCTCCTTCAGGATTTGAGCGCCAGAATGCGCCTGGCACCGTTAAGTACGATCAGACCCACAATGGTGCCGACCACGAGGTCGGGATAGTTGGAACCGGTCCAGGCCACAAGGACGCCTGCTACGATAACCCCGAGATTAATGATCACGTCGTTGGCGGAGAATATCCAACTGGCTTTCATGTGGGCGCCACCATGCCGATGCCTGAAGATCAGGATCAGACAGGTGCTGTTGGCCACCAGGGCAATCAGGGCCATCACCATCATCAGCGCCGATTCCGGCTCGCTGCCCAGCAGGAAACGCCGGCCCACTTCCAGCAGTACCCCGAGGGCCAGGATCAGTTGCAGAACGCCGGCAACATGGGCCGCGCGCACCTGCATCCGGATGCTGTGTGCAACGGCATACAGTGACAGACCATAGACGGCAGCGTCGGCGAACATGTCGAGGGAATCGGCAACCAGGGCTGTGGACTGGGCGATCACGCCGGTGGTCAGTTCCAGCACGAACATGACCGCGTTGATGGCCAACAGGATCTTCAGGGTGCCGGATTCTTCGCCGGCACGAGTCGTCGCCGGTGTCTGGCTCCCCGGATCACCTGACTTACAACCGCATTCACCGCTTCTGGCTTCTTTCATAAACAGAATTGCCCCATGCACTTTTCCGGGTTCACGTCCAGGGAATATCGATCAGGGCGCGAAGGCCGCCCCGAGCCCCGGTGTCAAAGCTAAGTGTACCACCGTAACGTTCGGTGATTTCCCTGACAATGGCCAGGCCAAGGCCGTGGCCCGGAGTCTGTTCATCCAGCCGAAGCCCGCGAACACCGAGAGAAGGCACGGATTCGGAGTGAACTCCGGGGCCGTCATCCTCGACCCGCATTATCATTCGGCCGCCTTCCTCCAATAATGACAGCTCGACGGTCTTTTCCGACCACTTGCCGGCATTATCCAGCAGGTTGCCAAGCACTTCGTTCAGATCCTGTTCCTCAAGCGGCCAACGCCGTTCCTCCATCAGCTCGGAGGACAATTCGAAGGATTTTTCCGGATACAGCCTGCCAAGCATCCAGAGAAGGTCTCGTGCCTGCTTGACCGGGTAGGCGCTTTTCCCCACCTGGGGGCCGGCAAACCGACTCCGGCGCATTTCCGCTTCAAGCTGTTTGTCGATATCCCCGAGTCGGGCTGCCATTTCCTGTCTGAGGGGGGCGTCCAATGGGCGGCTGGTATCCTCCAGTATCTGTCGGGTTGCCGCGATGGGGGTTTTGACGCTGTGCGACAGATTCGCCAGCGCGTCCCGGGAGCGTTCCAGGCGCTGGTCGAGGGAATCGAGCAATTGGTTGAGCTGTTGCACCAGGGGGTGGAACTCCTCCGGGGCCTGAACGGCAATACGGGAGATTTCGCCATCCTGAAGCCTTTTCAGAGCTGCCTTGAGGGTTACGACGGGCCGCATGGACAGGGTGATGCCCAGCCAGATCACCGCAACGAGCAGCACGATCAGAAGAATGGAGACGATGGCGGTCCACGCATGCAGCTCGGCCTGGCTGCGTTTCAGGGCGCCAAGATCTTCGGAGACGATCACGACAATGGGTGTGTCGCCAACCCGGAGTGACTCCCTGTAGGCCAGGATACTGGAGGGGCTGTCGGCATTTCCTTTGCTTTCGACCTGAGTGGCACCGTCCGGCCCGGACTCGAGCAGGGGCATCAGCAGAGGCGTCCAGGATTCCGGGGAAATGAGGGTGCGGTAGGGAGACCGGATGGCAAAGGCATGGTGAAAGACTTCCTGGAAATAGTCGCCGGTCTGGAGTGTGTCGATGCGACCGCCGGATTCCCGGATCTGGTGTTCCAGGAACGCCACCTCGTCCTTCAGCCGGCTTTCAACGAATTCCCTTGCCATCCGGTCCAGTAACAGCCCGTGTACCAGCCAGGCCAGAGCCATCAGGCCGATACCGGCGGGTAATAGCAGGACGAGCAGGGTGCCCTTCACGGACACTGGCTTCTTAAACAGTGTCATTGAACAGATAACCCTGGCCCCGTCGTGTTGCGATGGTGTCCGGGCCCACCAGTTTCCTCAGGCGCCGGATGTAAGCCTCGATCACATTCTCGCTGGGGCTGTCGTTGAGGTTGTACAGCTGTTCCATCAACTGTTCCTTGGAAAACACATGCCGGGGGCGGCTCATCAGGCAGCGGAGCAGCCGGAACTCGGTGCCGGTCAGGGTATGCTCGGTGCCATCGGCCAGTTTCAGGCTCTGGCGACTCTCATCCAGCTCGAACCGGCCCGCTTTCACCACCGAGTGAACCCTGCCTTCACTGCGCCGGATAATGGCGTTGAGGCGGGCGATCAGCTCTTCGGTCTGGAACGGTTTGGCCAGGTAATCGTCCGCGCCGGCCTTCAGGCCATTCACCTTGTCCTGCCAGTCACCCCGGGCAGTCAGAATCAGGACCGGCAGCTTGACCTGGTTCGCCCGCCATTTCCTCAAGACCTCCAGGCCGTTCCCGTCGGGCAAACCAAGATCCAGAACCAGCGCCCGGTAGTCCTCCTGCTCTCCGAGTACGAGAGCCTCCCTGGCCATGGCGGTGGTATCCACACTGAACCCCGCTTTTTCAAGCTGGCGGGCCAGGCCATCGGCCAGCAAGCGGTCATCTTCAACAAGCAGTAGGCGCATGGTTCCGTTCCTTATCGGCGTCTTGTTGGCGGTGTCAGTGTCCCTGACTTACCTGAAGTCAGCCTGAACTCTAAAAATTGTTGGTTATTTTCAGAAAGGATTCAGTTTAGTGCGAGATGGTATCAACCGTTTCCCCGCATTGCTCAGGTTTCAGGGCAAGCCGACCCGCGTTCCAACGCACAGTATTTCACAGGAGAAGATGGGATGAATGCATCAAAGCTTTTTGTCGCCGCAGCGGCCATGTCGTTGACCGCAACTACTTTCGCCGCAGGCAGTCACGGTGGTGGTCATGGCAGTGGCATTGGTAAGCCCGGAAATGCCGGTGATGTTTCGCGCACCATCCAGGTGGAAATGCACGACAACTATTACCAACCTGAAGCCATCGAGGTAGCCCGTGGCGAGACAGTTCGCTTCGTGATCGAGAACAAGGGCAGACTGGTGCACGAGTTCAATATCGGCACCCCCGATATGCATGAGGCCCATCAGGATGAAATGAAGATGATGGTCGAGCACGGTGTAATCCAGGGTGGCAGGCTCAATGAGGACCTGATGAACATGGATATGGGTAACGGCCAAACCATGAAGCATGATGATCCCAACAGCGTCCTGCTCGAGCCGGGCCAGAAGAAGGAAATCGTCTGGACCTTCAGCAGCAAGACCAACATGGAATTCGCCTGCAATATCCCCGGCCACTACCAGTCCGGAATGTACGGTGACGTGAACTTCGATTCCGCAGCCGACACCCAGGCCCGCGCAGACTGATCCCGCCCGGGGACGATAAGAAGGGAGCACCACTTTTCCGGTGCTCCCGTTGCAGTATTCCAGGAGTAACCAACACATGAAGAACGCCCTTATGGCAGGGGCCCTCGGGCTCCTTATGCCTGTGATGGCGGCTGCCGGTGAGTACAGCCTCACCGTGGACCGCGTGATGATCGACACCGGTGACTTTGTGAAAGAGGGCATCGGCTACAACGGAGCCTCTCCCGGACCGGTGCTCAGGTTCAGGGAAGGGGAGAACGTGACGATCAATGTCACCAATAATCTCGATGAGCCGACCTCCATTCACTGGCACGGACTGATCCTGCCGTTCGAACAGGACGGGGTGCCGGGCATCAGCTTCGACGGCATTCCGGCGGGTGGAACGTTCACCTACGAGTTCCCCGTTATGCAAAGCGGTACCTACTGGTTCCACAGCCATTCCGGCTTTCAGGAGCCCAACGGCGCCTATGGTGCGATCGTAATCGAGCCCGAGGGGCGCGAGCCGTTCCGATTCGATCGGGAGTACGTGGTCCAGCTCACCGACAAGCACCCGCACGATGCCAACCGGGTCATGCGCAACCTGAAGATGATGCCGGATTACTACAACCGTCAGCAGCAGACCGTGGGGGATTTCTTTGCGGATATCTCGAAACACGGCTTCATGACTACCCTGCAGGACCGTCTGGCCTGGGGCGATATGCGCATGATGAAGGCCGACGTGGAAGACGTTCAGGGCTTTACCGGCCTGATTAATGGCAAAGGGCCCGAACAGAACTGGACCGGCCTGTTCGAGCCGGGCGAGCGCATCCGACTTCGATTTATCAATTCGTCCGCCATGGCGTACTTTGATATCCGGATTCCGGGCCTGGAGATGACCGTGGTGCAGGCCGACGGCAATAACGTGCAGCCGGTCACCGTGGACGAGTTCCGCATCGGTGTGGCGGAAACCTACGATGTCATTGTCCGGCCGAAGACCGCCAGGGCCTACACCATCTTCGCCGAATCCATGGGGCGGTCTGGTTATGCCCGAGCCACACTGGCACCTGAGGAAGGCATGCAAGGGCCCGTTCCCGAACTGAGGGAGGCGCCGTTGCTGACCATGGCCGATATGGGTGGCATGTCCGGTATGGACCGTGGCGATAGGAGCCAGGGTTCAATGGAACAGGGCAGTATGAATGGCAACTCCGGCATGGCTGGTGATGCTGGCACATCGATGGCCGGGATGGATCACGGCGCCATGATCATGGCCGAAGGTGGTGCCAGCGATCCCTTCTACGCCGAGGGTAGTGGCCTGGTGCCGGAGGCGGCGAACGGTGGGAAGTTCCTCTCGTACTCCGATTTGCGGGCCCAGAAGCCACTGTATGAGGAGCGGGAGCCCACCCGTGAAATCGAACTGCGGCTGACCGGCAATATGGAGCGATACAGCTGGAGCATCAATGGCGTCAAATATGAGGATGCAGAGCCGCTGAAGCTCCGGTACGGAGAGCGGGTCCGGTTCAAGTTCGTCAACGAAACCATGATGACCCACCCCATGCATCTGCATGGCATGTGGTCGATCCTGGATGTCGGAGCCGGGGAGTGGAACCCGGTCAAACACACCGTCAGCGTTCAACCGGGCACTACGGTCTTCATGGAGACGGAGGTGGACGCACCGGGCCAGTGGGCTTTCCACTGCCACCTTTCCTACCACGCCGCCTCAGGAATGTTCCGCAAGGTCGTGGTCGAGGGTGGTCTGGATCAGGGCAACACCGCCGGCGTTGAAGTTGCGAAGGACGGGGGTGGCGCATGAGGACTCTGACCCTGTCTGCATTTGCCCTGGCGCTGACCTTGCCGTCGTTGCCGGCGCTGGGGAGCGACATGCCACTGGATGACTCCGGCCGCAAGGATGCACTGACCCTTTGGGGTGTCCAGTTCGAGGAACTGGAATATCGTTACAGCGACGATGACGAGGAATTGGGAGTCTGGAATGGCGATGCCTTCTACGGCACCGACGAACTCAAGTTCCGCTGGCTGACTAAAGGCGAGTACGCCATCGAAGAAGAGGCCTATGAGAAGCTGGAAAACCAGTTGCTCCTGCAGACGCCGGTTTCCGACTTCTTTGACGCCAGGGCCGGCATCCGCTTCGACACGCCCAAAGGCCCGGATCGTACCTATGGGGTATTGGGGCTGACCGGCCTGGCTCCGCACTGGTTCGAGGTCGATGCCAGCCTGTATGTCAGTGACGAAGGCGATACCTCGGCGGAGTTCGATGCCGAGTATGAGCTGCTGTTCACCAATCACCTGATCCTGTCCGCTGCACTGGATGCCACTGTTGCCTTCAGTGAAGACCGGGAAATTGGTGTGGGCAAGGGGCTGGTTTCTACAGAAACCGGGCTCCGATTAAGCTATGACCTGATTGACCGCTCCTTCTCGCCCTACCTGGGCGTGGTCCACGAGCGCAAATATGGCGACACCGCCGACTTTGCGGAAGCAGAAGGCGGTGGCACCGAGGACTGGTTCGCCGTTATCGGAGCCAGGGTCTCGTTCTGAGTCCGCCTCTGACGCTCGAGCTAACGGGCCGCGGGTATCTCCCCGGCCCGGTTTTTGTTACTGCCCTAACGGAGGGTGATTGAGGCAGCGGATTTTCAGCCACAATTCAGCTTCGGATGTTGTGATGGGAGTGAAAAGCAAACAGGTCGGGAGGTAACAGCCATGACCAAGGCTCACAAAGCAACCAGCCAGGAGTCCTTCCTTCTCCGCAGGAAACTGACCGTTGAGGGGCTGGGTGAAAGCCTGTGGGAGGATTTTATTCACGAACTGAATCACCACCCCTGCGTGGACTTTGCCGAGCGCCAGCGGGGCAACCGACTGATGGTCACCTATGACGGGACCCACTGGTCCATCGATGAGTTAGTGGACCTGATTGCGAGCTATGGGGGGCGGCTTGCCAGCGGTTGGTGGACCCGGAGAAAACTGGCCTGGTACCGGTTTACCGATGACAACGTCCGGGCCAATGCCAGCCATGAACCATTCTGCTGTTCAAAGATCCCTCCCATGAAGCGCAAATAGAAACGTTAACAACAGGAGGCTGAATGAGCTGTGAACAGGACAGAACCTCCCACTATGAGGAGGGAAGCCTCACTCTTCCGGGGACCGTGATGCTGGGGACCGGCGTCATGATTGGCGCCGGTATCTTCGCGCTGACCGGGCAGATGGCTCAGATGACAGGTGTGCTCTTCCCTCTGGCCTTCCTGGCTGCTGCCGTCATCGTGGCCTTCAGCGCCTACTCCTATATCAAGATCTCCAATGCCTGGCCATCTGCCGGAGGTATTGGAATGTATCTGCAAAAGGCCTACGGGAATCGCTTGTCGACGGCATTCAACGCCTTGCTGATGTATTTCTCGATGGTGATCGCCCAGAGTTTCCTGGCCCGTACGTTCGGTTCCTACACCATGCAGCTGTATGGTGGCGACGAGAAGCGGGCGCATGGTCCCCATTCTCGGTGTATCACTCCGGGAACCATCCAGAAGCACACTCTGGTCTACACTGTGGTTCTGGGACTGGTCCTAACGGCCTTTTTTGATCTTTCCCGCATTGCCGCCCTGGGGATTGTGTTCTACCTGATCATGGACATTGCCATTCACTGGGGCGCGCGCGGGGAAATCTGAGCCGGAGGGTGCTCGAGTGCATCATCACCAGTAATACGTAATCGACCTGGAGAGCAGTACCATGATGGGAAATGGAGCGTTTGGTAATACGATGTTTTATAACACGATGTGGGCCGGACACTGGTTATGGTTGCTGGTGATTGCCATTGTGGTCGTCATACCGGCCTGGCGCATTTGC
>JAXHVJ010000083.1:0-10007 GCA_034189235.1 Pseudomonadota bacterium | reverse complement strand
GAACCCGAAGGTTTCCAGTGGATAGACGGCGGAGACGTCGAAAACAGCGTGCTCTCCTTTTTGCGGCGGGGACGCAGTAATGATGACTGCACCGTCATAGTCTGCAATTTCACGCCGGTGGTCAGAAGCGGGTACCGGGTTGGGGTTCCCTTTGCCGGCATCTATCACGAGTGTATCAACACCGATGCCAGCGAGTACGGTGGTTCCGGCGTTGGCAACGGCGGCGCCGTGGAGTCAGCTCCAGTCCCTGCCCACGGACACTCCCACTCCCTCGGCCTTACCCTGCCGCCACTGGCGGCGCTGATTTTTGCCTGCCCCGCTCAACGCTGGAACCCGGGAGAGACGCATGACCAGGATTAAAGGCCATGACTGATGTGCGAGTCTGGCCCGGCTATTTCCCCGACTTTCCCGAAGGGGCCGTCGATGCCTGGCGTGCATTCCGTCATGCTTGACCGCCTGGCCAGGGAAGCAGGAATACATTCCGGCTTCCGCGATGTCCGCGGGAGATGGCGGAATGTATCCGCAGCAACGAAGCGAGATCTCCTCCAGGGCATGGGGTTTCCTGCATCCTCTGCAGAAGATGCGGCCGCAAGTCTTACGGCTCTGGAGGAGAGACGGTGGCTCGGCATGCTACCGCCGGTCACGGTGATCACGGAGAATGAACCTTCACCCTGTTGCCATCTGTTCCTCGCCACTGAAGACCTGGGCCGAAGGCTGTACTGGCACATCGAACTGGAGCAGGGAGGTTTCCGGGAGGGAGAGATCGCAGCGGCCGGGCTGACTGTTGAGGCGAGAACACAGGTGGCAGGTGTGGAAAAAGTGTGCCTGCGCCTGCCGCTTCCGCGGGGACTTCCCTTTGGCTACCATACCCTGACGCTGAACGGCACCCTCAGCGACCCTCTCGATGTCCACCTCGACGGCCCCGGCGGTATGAGTCTGATCATGACGCCGGCGTACGCCTATATCCCCGAAAAGTTGCAGCAGGACCAGAAGCTTTGGGGTCTGGCTGTCCAGCTTTACGGGCTCAGGTCAGAGCAAAACTGGGGCATCGGTGATTTCGCGGATCTGCAGCAACTGGTTTCAGGAGCTGCTTCCCTTGGCGTGGATACCATCGCCCTCAATCCACTTCACGCCCTCTTCCCAGGCAACCCCGCCCATATCAGCCCCTACGGGCCCTCCTCACGGGAATTTCTCAACACCAGCTACATCGCCCTGCCTCATCTGCAGGTTCGCGATGAAGAGGCTCTGGCCGCCCTGCGGTCATCGCCCCTGGTGAACTTCGAAGCCGTGCTGCCCCTCAAGCTCAGGGCACTGGAACAGCGGTTCAACAGCGATCAACCGGACGCGGCCGATATCAGGCGCTTCGTCGCCGAAAGGGGAAGCGAACTTCGGGACCTGGGCCTCTTTCAGGCTCTCAGTGAACACTTTGGACATGACACGCCCTGGCGGGACTGGCCTGCGCCCTACCGCAACCCGGCGTCGGCCCGGGTGCTGGAATTCGCCCGTCGTCACCGCAGCCGCATCGATTTTTTCTGTTACCTGCAATGGCTTGCCAACCACCAGTTGCAGAAGGCCGCTACCGCCTGTGAGGCGAACGGCATGGCACTGGGCCTGTGCCTGGACCTGGCAGTAGGCTCGGACCGCTGGGGCGCAGAAACCTGGTGCCAACAGACGTTGTTTGCCACGGGCGTCAGCATCGGCGCGCCTCCTGACGCCTTCAACCTTCTCGGGCAGGACTGGGGCATCCCTCCGATGACTCCGTTGCGGCTGAAAGAGCAGGCTTACAGGCCTTTTATACGTATGCTGAGGGCCAACATGCGCCATGCCGGCGCCCTGCGGGTGGACCATATACTGGGTTGGCAGCGCCTGTACTGGGTGCCCGAGGGCGCTTCACCCGATAAAGGCAGTTATGTCTCCTACCCTTTCCACGATATGCTCGCAATCGCTGCCCTGGAAAGTCACCGCAACCGCTGCGCCATTATCGGCGAGGACCTTGGAACCGTACCCCGGGGGTTTCGGTCCCGACTTCGCAAGGCGGGTATTTTTTCCACACGGCTGCTGCATTTCGAGCGCACACGGGACGGCGGTCATGTGGCTCCCCAAGACTACCCGCGGCTTGCCCTGGCCTCAGTAGCCAGCCACGACCTGCCCACCCTTCGTGGTTTCGTCACGGGCCGGGATCTGCGGCTGCGCAGCCGCTACCGGCTGTTTCCCTCCGCCGAAGAACGGTACCGGGCGACCAGAGACCGGGTCCGGGACAGGCGGCGGCTGGTAGAGGCACTTCAGAAGGAAGGCCTGCTGCCCTCGGGCTATCTGCCAGGGAGCTGGCTGCGGTGCCATATTCGCGAACTGGCTGTTGCCGCCTATCGCTATCTGGGCAGATCCAGCGCAGGAGTGTTGCTGGTCTATCCGGAGGATCTGCTGGAAGTTCCCGACCAGATCAATCTGCCCGGCACCACAAATGAGCACCCCAACTGGCGCCGCAAGCTGCCTCTGGAGGTTGCAGACCTCCTGTCCGGTCAGGCGATGCGGGGAATGGCGGCTCATCTCAACCGGGAACGGGAGACGACAGCGACATCAACGCGTCATGGAGAGACCGATGACTGAATGCTCCACCCTTTCAGGCATTCCCAGGGCCACCTATCGCCTTCAGCTCAATTCCCGGCTGGGGTTCACGGATGTACGGCGCCTGCTCGGCTATTTTGACCGCCTGGGAATCAGCCATATCTATACCTCGCCCTTTCTGGAAGCCCGTGCCGGCAGCGCCCACGGCTACGATATCACCGACCACAATGCTTTCAATCCCGAACTGGGAAGCGAGGCTGACTTCGACGATTTCGCCGCTGGTCTGGCCAGCCGTGGCATGGGCCTTATCCTGGATTTTGTCGCCAACCACATGGGAGTCGGCAAGGCGGACAACAGCCGTTGGCAGGATGTTCTCGAGTGGGGGGAGGCCTCTCCGTTTGCCGCCTTTTTCGACATCGACTGGCACTCCCCCATGGCGTCTCTGCGGGGAAAGGTACTACTGCCCTTTCTCGGCCAATCCTACGGTAACGTTCTGGAGGGAGGCGAGCTTCAATTGGGCTTTGATGCGTCCCGGGGGAGTTTTGCCGTAACCTATTTTGACCACCTGTTTCCCGTCGCGCCCCGGCACTATGCGCGAATTCTTTCTGCGGTGTCACCGGAAGCCCTGGCTGCCTCTGCCCGGGCGGAACTGGCCGGGCTCAGTGCCGCTTTCCGGACATTACGAACCGCGGGGTTTTCCGTCCCTCGTCAGCGGGAAGTCCGGCAACGGGCGGAAACCCTCAAGGAACAACTGGCGTCACTGGCGCAACGTGTGCCTCAGGTCAATGAGCAGATTGAAAATGCCGTCTCCCTTCATAACGGTGGGCCAGGCCAGCCTGCCAGATGTCTGCGCCTGCATCGGCTGCTGCAGAGGCAGGCCTACCGGCTTTCCTGGTGGCGGGTGGCTTCGGATAACATTAACTATCGGCGTTTCTTTGACATCAACGACCTGGTCGCCATCCGTACAGAGCGCACGGAGGTTTTCGATAACATTCACCGGCTGGTGCTGCGACTGATTGCCGAAGACAAACTCCAGGGACTGCGCATTGATCATATTGACGGGCTGTCCGATCCCCGCCACTACTGTGAAAGGCTTCGGAATGCCGCTGCAAGCCGTAAGCCCGAGGGGAGCCCCCTTTATCTCGTGGTCGAAAAAATTCTCGCCCACGGGGAAGTATTACGCACTGATTGGCCAGTGGCCGGAACAACGGGGTACGAAGTCCTCAATCGCATCAACAGCCTGTTTATCGAACCGGGATCTGGAGACCTGCTGCAATCTTTCTATCGCAGACTGACGGGCATGGAGCAAAGTTTCGACGAAACACTGGCAAGCGCCAAGCACCAGGTAATCGACCACCTGCTGGCCAGTGACATTCAGGTCCTCTCCAATCTGTTTTCCCGGCTGGCGGAATCCAACTGGCACACGCGGGATTTCACCCTGGCGTCCCTGCGCCGGGCCCTGGCCGGAATCATCGTTTCCTTTCCGGTTTATCGGACCTATGTTGACCCAAAGGGTTGCAGTCCCAGCGACCGCCACGAGATCGACCAGGCGATTTCCGCAACGAAAAAGAGGGACCCGCTGATCAACAACGAGCTTCTGGACTTCATCCATGGCGTGCTGACCACGGATCTCGCGCGCTCCCGCAGCGGTTTCAATCAGAACCAGGTTATCCGTATCGCCATGAAATTCCAGCAGTACAGCGGCCCGATCATGGCCAAAAGCCTCGAGGATACAGCCTTCTACCGCCACATGCCGCTGGCATCGGTTAACGAGGTGGGAGGCGATCCCCGCCACTTTGGCACTTCCGTGAAGGATTTCCACCGATTTATCGATGACAGGGGCACACAGTGGCCCCACGCCATGATCACCACCGCAACCCACGACAGCAAAAGAGGCGAAGACGTACGGGCAAGACTTAATGCCCTGACCGAGGTACCCGAACTGTGGAGCCAAAGGGTGGAGGAATGGACCAGCCTCAACGAGTGTCACCGGGTAGTCGTGGATGCTGTGGATTCGCCCGTCCGCAATGACGAATACCTGCTCTACCAGACCCTGGCGGGAAGTATTCCCATGGAGTGGCTGGGTTCGGCAAGCCCCGATTTCTCGCCACCAGGTTCCCCGTTCCCCGACACCGGTGCCCTCGCCGACTACCGCCAGCGCATCGACGATTACATGATCAAGGCGGTGCGCGAAGCCAAACTGAACTCCAGCTGGTCGTACCCGAATCTGGCTTACGAGGAGGCATTATCCTCTTTTGTCAGGCACATTCTTGAGCCCGGTAGCGGTTTTTTGAAGAGTCTGCTGGAATTCATGGAAGTGCTGGGCCCTCTCGGGGCGTTGAATAGCCTGGCCCAGACCACACTGAAGTTCACTCTGCCTGGCGTTCCGGACCTCTATCAGGGAAATGAGCTCTGGGATCTTAACCTGGTGGATCCCGACAATCGCAGACCGGTGGATTACGGCGCGCGGGAGGAGATACTGCGTCAGTTAAGTGACCGCGCCGACGGCAATCGCGACGATCTGGTCGCGGAACTGGCGAATATGTGGCCCGACGGAAGAATCAAGCTCTATGTGACCTGGCAGTTGCTGGAACTTCGCCGCCGCCATCCCGGGCTGTTTCTCCAGGGAACCTATGAGCCGGTTCACATCCATGGTGACCATGGCCACTGCCTGTGCGCCTTTGCACGACGCCATCAAGGCCAATGTCTGCTGACGGTGGTCCCCTGTCTGAACAAGATCAAGGCCGCGAATGGAGGCGGGCTGACCGCCGCGGGACTCTACGGGGGCGCCGGGATTTCTCTGGAGGCAACCAGCGACCGCCGGCACTGGCACAACCTTTTCACCGGGAACCGGATCAGCACTGAAGTCAACCGCGAACTGCCCGTGTCCGACCTCCTGGCGAAGTTCCCGGTGGCGGTGCTACACAGCGGCATTCCATTTCAGGAATAGTTTGCCTGTCGTCAATAGCGTAGCGCATGGATGTTGTGATAACGGCTTCACATTCAGGGTATTCAAGCTACCTTTTATTCAGACACTCACAGGAAAATCGGGAGGTCCGCCCATGACGGAATGGTCTTCCAAAAGGTGCGAAAAACATGGCACAACATCGAAAAAATATATTCGTCCTTGGATATGACAAACGCCACGTTCAGGATATCGTGAAGATACCCGATGCCGATGCCTTCTGTTTCCACCCGCTTTTGCGAACTGACGAGATAGTACACCGGAAAAACTTCCACATCGATGAAAAGCTTGAAAAAGCTCGCAAGGTCTTGAGCAGCTTCGACGGAACAGTGGACGCCATTATCTGCCACTGGGATTTTCCGGCTACCCCCATGGCGGCAATTTTATGCGGCGAATTCGGCTTGCTGTCACCCTCCCTGGAAGCCGTGCTCAAGTGTTCACACAAGTACTGGAGTCGTCTCGAACAACAGAAGGCAGCACCCGAAGCTACGCCGGGCTTCTGCGTCCTCGACCCCTTCGACGAAAATGCGGTGGACAAACTTACGCTGGATTATCCCTTCTGGATAAAGCCAATCAAGGGATACGGCTCTACCCTGGGGTTCCGCATCAACAATACGCAGGACCTTAACCGCGCTCTGGAAGTCATAAAAGAGAGGATCCGGCGCATCGGAGATCCGTTCAACACCATTCTGGAAAAAGCGGATCTGCCACCTGAACTGGGCAAGGTTGACGGCAATTACCTCATCGCTGAAAACCTCATCCATGGAAGGGAGATTGCCCCTGAGGGCTATATACAGCACGGAGAATTTCATGTGCATGGGGTAATAGATATGGTTCGGGACAATAACCACAAGAGTTTCCTTCGCTACGAATACCCCTCTCAGGCGCCCCACCGGATCCAGGATCGCGCTATTGAGCTGGCCGAAAAAATACTCCGCCAGATAGGTTTCGACAACGGCTGTTTCAACATGGAATTTTTCTGGGAGGAAGCCAGCGACGACTTGTGGATTATCGAGATTAACCCTCGAATCTCCCAGTCTCATTCCTACCAGTTCGAGATGGTGGATGGCATGTCCAACCACGAGGTAGCGGTGCACGTAGCCCTGGGAGATAGCCCACGCTTTGAGCATGGCAACGGACCCCGGAACCACGCCGCAAAATTTCTGCTGAGGCATTATACACAGCAGGACGCAGTCGTGACCCGGGCACCGGATGATGACCAGCTCTCGCGTCTCGCCGAGGCGCAGCCCGACACCAGGGTTCTGCTCAAGGCAAAGAAAGGAATGCGACTGTCAGACATTCCGGACCAGGATCCATACAGCTATGTGCTGGCAGAGGTGAATGTTGCCGGCTCAACCCAGCATGACATGCTGGAGCGTTACCGGAAGGCAATTACCTGGCTGCCCTTTGAGTTCTCGCCACTGCCGGAAGAGGAGAAATCATAAAATGAACGCAAATGGTGACAGCGCAGGGCTGGACAACCTTGAGGTCGTGGAAAATGAATGGATTCCCCTTGACGACGGCGGCCGTCTGGCGGCGCGCATCTGGCGCCCCAAAGATGCGGGCGAACATCCCGTCCCCGCTATCCTTGAGTACATACCTTACCGCAAACGGGATCTGACCAGGGCCAGGGATAGCATTACCCATCCCTGGCTGGCAGCGAGGGGATACGCCTGCATTCGTGTCGACTTACGTGGTAGCGGCGAATCCGACGGCGTGTTGACGGACCAGTACCGCGAGCAGGAACTCAACGACGGTGTCCAGGCCATAAACTGGCTGGCACAGCAGCAGTGGTGCGATGGTAGTGTTGGCATGATGGGAATCTCGTGGGGCGGTTTCAACGCGCTTCAGATCGCCGCGCGGCGCCCGTCTGCGCTCAAGGCGATCATCAGCGCGTGCTCCACCGACGACCTCTATGCCGACAACATGCACTATATGGGGGGCTGCCTGCTGACCGACAATCTCTCCGAATCGACCACCATGTTCTCGCACACCAGTTGTCCACCTGATCCCGAACTGGTTGGCGAGCGCTGGCGGGAAATGTGGCTGAAGCGGTTAAACGGGAGTGGCCTTTGGCTGGAAACCTGGCTGCGCCATCAGTGGCGGGACGACTACTGGCGAGATGGTTCGGTTTGCGAAGACTACAGCGCCATTCAATGCCCGGTTATGGCGGTGGGAGGCTGGGCGGACGGCTATACAAATGCCATTTTCCGGCTTCTGGAGCATCTGAAAGTGCCGCGTCAGGGACTGATCGGCCCCTGGGGCCACAAGTACCCCCATCAGGGTATTCCCGGCCCGGCCATTGGCTTTCTCCAGGAAGCACTCCGCTGGTGGGACTACTGGTTAAAGCAGGAACAGACCGGAATCATGGAGGAACCCATGCTGCGGGCGTGGATGCAGGACAGTATTCCTCCGTCCACTTATTATCATCAGCGACCGGGACGTTGGGTGGGTGAGTCACAGTGGCCCTCTCCACGGATCACGGAGAAGATCTTTCGCTTCGGCCCCGGGACGGAGCTCCGGGAATCGGCCGGGCAGCCGGACGACGATGTGCCGGCGCCTGAGGTGAGCATCCAGTCCCCCCTGAATGTTGGTCTCTTTGCCGGGAAATGGGCTTCCTATGCCGCTGCCCCGGATCTGCCCCACGATCAGCGCGAGGAGGATGGCGGCGCACTTGTTTATGAGAGTGGCCCCTTGGCCGGGGACCTGGAAATCCTTGGAGCGCCGGCTGTAACCTTGACACTTGCCAGCAATGAGCCGGTGGCAATGGTCGCAGTCCGCCTGTCCGATGTGGCGCCCGACGGCAAGGCCACTCGTGTTACCTATGGCTTACTCAACCTCAACCACCGGAAGGGCGACGATCGGCCGGAGTTATTGATCCCGGGGGAATTCTTTGAGACTGAGGTGCGCCTGAATCACATTGCTCAGTTTTTCCCTGCGGGTCACCGGCTACGTATCAGCATCTCCACATCCTATTGGGCTCTTGCCTGGCCACCGCCCAAACCGGTGAACCTGACACTCCGGACTCAAGGGGCCTCACTGAAATTACCGGCGCGGCCACCACAGGACACCGATGCGCAAATTGTCTTCGAGGATCCGGTAGGTGCGCCGCCGATTGCAGTAACCCTGATTGAGCCTTCCCATCACAACTGGCTCGTCCACAGGGACCTGGCGGAAGATCTGTCCACCCTCGAGATCATCAAGGACAATGGATGCTATCGCATCGAAGAGATCGACCTTCAGGTCACCAGCCGCACCTGGGACTGGTACACGTTTCGGGACGACGATTTCGGCTCCCCCCAGGGAGAAAACAGAACCGAGCGATCGTTTCGCCGCGGAAACTGGTTTGTCCATACCAGGACGCACACCATCCTCAGGGCGGATGCAGAGACCTTTTACATCCAGGCGGAACTTGACGCCTGGGAAGGCGATAAACGGATTTTCTCCCGCAACTGGGATTTGGCTCTTCCACGCAATTTTGTCTGACAACATCATATAGCGGCTGAGTGACGTCCGCTCAGGCCACGGTCACTGCCTTGGAGAGATAGACATCCTGAATCGCGTGCAATAGCTGCACGCCTTCAGTCATGGGCTTCTGGAAAGCCTTGCGCCCCGAAATCAGTCCCATGCCGCCAGCCCGTTTGTTGATCACGGCGGTGCGCACGGCCTGGTGCAGATCGTCACTGCCGGACGAGCCGCCCGAGTTGATCAGCCCAATGCGTCCCATGTAGCAGTTTGCGACCTGGTAGCGGGTAAGCTCAATCGGGTGATCGGGGACCAGCTCGGAGTACACACGCTCGTCGGTCTTCCCGAAATTGAGCGCTTTGAAACCCCCATTCAGCGTTGCCTGCTTCTGCTTGACGATATCAGCGCCGATAGTCACGGCCAGGTAGTTGGCCTGCCCGGTCAGGTCGGCTGCCGTGTGGTAATCGGCATCACCCTGCCTGAACGCCGGGTTGCGGAGGTACGCCCATAGCACGGTGACCATGCCCAGTTCGTGGGCGCGTTCAAATGCTTCCGACACTTCTTCAATCTGCCGGCGAGACTCCGGCGAACCAAAGTAGATCGTTGCACCCACGGCAACGGCCCCGAGTTCGAATGCCTGTTCGACGCTGGCGAACAGTGTCTGATCGTATTCGTTGGGATAGGTCAGGAGTTCGTTGTGATTGAGCTTTACCAGAAATGGAATCCTGTGGGCGTAGCGGCGACTGACCGACGCCAGCACACCGTACGTCGACGCAATGGCGTTGCAGCCACCTTCAATCGCCAGTTCCACAAGATTCCCCGGATCAAAGTACAGCGGGTTCGGTGCGAACGATGCACCGGCAGAATGTTCCACACCCTGATCGACCGGCAGAATCGACACATAACCGGTATTCCCCAGCCGTCCGTGGCCAAGTATTGTCTGCAGATTGCGCAGCACGGTATTCGAACGATCGCTGTCGGCCAGCACCCTGGACACGTAATCGGGCCCCGG
>JAXHVJ010000082.1:0-10143 GCA_034189235.1 Pseudomonadota bacterium | reverse complement strand
GGCTCCGGGCCCGGCTGGCGGAGCAACCCCTGGAGCAGTGCCAGGCCTGGCTGGAGCGCCTGGGCATCGGTGAGCTGGCCGAGCGCTATCCGGACCAGGTTTCCGGAGGCCAGCGCCAGCGGGCGGCCTTGGCCATGGTGTTCGCCATGACCCCCGACCTGATCCTGGCAGACGAGCCCACCGGCAGTCTGGACCGGCGCACGGCAGAAGCGGTTACCGCCGAGCTGTTCCGGTTGCAGGCTCAGTCCGGCGCCGCACTGATCCTGGCCACCCATGATCCCGAGCTGGCCGGGCAGTGCCAGAAGACCCTCGACCTGGCACACGGGGCCCCGGCCAGTCCAGTGCCATGACCCTGTTTGCCGCCCTGTTCAGCCATTACCGCCGCCACCCCCTGCAGCTGGTAGCCCTGGTCCTGATGATCCTGGTGGCGACCACGCTCTGGTCCGGGGTGCGACAGCTTACCGAGCAGGCGCGCACCAGCCTGTCCCGGAGCGAACAGGTGATTGCCGGACGACAGCAGGTGGTGCGGGTGGACGGTGCCGGGCTGACCGTCAGCGATTTTGTGACCCTGCGCCGTGACGGCCTCTGCGTGATGCCCTGGCTGGAAGTGCCCCGGCAAGGCGATGTGGGCCTGGTCATTGGCGTTGACCCCCTTGCGGCGGCCTGTTTCGGAGGTGAAGGCGGCGCCTTCGGCAATTCACGGATTTCGCTTGAGGGCGAGCCCTTTGTCGATGTCAGTGAAGCGGCCCGGCTGGCCCGCGAGTTACCGGCCGCCGGGCGGCCGCCCTCGCTGGCGCTGATTGCCTCAGCAGATGTGACCGCCGGCGCCCTGCCTGCCGGCTACCGGCTTGCCGTCTTCAGCAAGGGCCCGGATACCGGTGAGCTGGGTGAGAGTTTCCTCCTCAACCTCGATGCCCTGGGCATCCTGGTGCTGCTGATCACCGCCTTACTGTTGCGCTCGGTCTATCGCCTGGGCATCGTCCAGCGCCGGGACAGCTTCGCTCTGCTGCATCGGTTCGGGGTACCTCCGGCCCGGATTGATCGCCGGCTGGTTGTGGAACTTCTGGCCCTGTCCGCGCTTTGTATCCTTCCGGGCCTGTGGCTTGGCAGCTGGCTGGCGGGTCTGCTCGGTCAGGGCTTCGGACGCTCCCTCCAGGGCCTGTTCGACGCGCCGCTGTACGCGACATCCGGACAGTGGCTGGCGCCGGCGCTTACCATGATGGTTGTGGTGCTGGTGGCCTGCCTGGCCGATTTCCTGGTGCCTGGTGTCCGGCGTATTGTGGCCAGCCGGGGCCATGGCAAGCTGGCCGGCGGGTTTCTGGTCACCGGTCTGGTGTTGGCGCTGCCAGGCCCGTCCCTGGTCTGGGTGTTCGCGGCTGTCGCCATCGTCTTCGCCGGTGCCGGCCTGCTCACCCCGGCCCTGATCAACCGGCTTGCTGAACGCGCCGCCGGTGCCAGCGCTGATCCGCTCAGTCGGTGGCGTTACCGGGAGCTGTCGGTCATGGTACGGCAGCTGGCGTTGCCGGTTGTCGCGCTGCAGTTCACCCTCGCCATGGTGCTGGCGATCCAGGCCCTGGTCACCACCTTTGAAGATACCTTTGATCGCTGGCTCGGGCAGCGCCTGGAGGCGGAGCTGTATGTTCCGGTGCCCGAAGGGCGCTCGGCGGATGTCGCCGCCCGATGGCTGGCATCAAAGCCGGAATTGCAAACAAGTGGCGCCTGGCACCGGGTGATCCGTGGCCGTGGCAGCGTGTCTGTCTCTGGCCGAGCCCCGCTACCAGTGGACCTGTTCGGACTGTCTCCTGTTTTCTCCCTGGTGTCCGGTTGGGATCTGCTCGCTGCTGAGGATGATCCCTGGGCGACCCTGGCCCGCGGTGAAGGTGTCCTGGTGAACGAGCAACTGGCGCGACGGCTGGAACTCGGTGTCGGCGACCCCATCGGACTTGAGGTGGCCGGCGAGCAGCTGAACCTCCCGATTGCCGGGGTCTATGCTGATTATGGCCGGCCCGCCGGCGAGATACTGATCACCGGCGCCTTGCTTCCGGAGCAGTTCCAGCCAGCATTCGAAAGTTTCTCCATCACCCCCGGAGCCCTGCCCCGGGCCGAACTTATCAGGGGTCTCGAAGCGGCGTGGCAGGTTTCCGGTATTACCGTCCGCGACAACGAGGAAATCCGTTCCCTGGCGACAGGGGTGTTCGACCAGACCTTCCTGCTGACCCGAGCCATGGCGGTCCTCACCCTCGCTCTTGCCGCCCTGGCCTTGCTGATCATGGGCTGGGTCTTCTTCACTGGCCGTGCCTGGTATTTCCGGTTGCTGGCCACCTGGGGGCTGTCCCGGCGGGAGGTGGCGGCTCAGCTGACCCGCCTTTCCGTCGGGCTGACCGGCAGCGTGGCGTTGCTTTCGCTGCCGCTGGGCATCTGGCTCACCTGGGTACTGGTGCATCGGATCAACCCCCTTGCCTTTGGCTGGTCGCTGCCGATGGCGGTCTACCCGGGTTTCTGGGTGGAGCTGATCGGGCTCAGCCTGTTGATCGGCCTTGGCATCGCGCTACTCATGGGGCGGCAACTGCGGGCCGGGGCGGCGCTGCCGGTATCGGCCAACAGCCTGGCGGGAGGTGAGCGATGAGACGGACAGTGCTGGTTCTGCTGATTATGGCGTTGGTGGGGTGCTCAGAGGAAGCGGAGCAGGCCGGTTTTGCCGGGTTGGCAGAAAGTGTGGCTGAAGGTGTGGGCGAGAACAGAAGCCTGTCCTCCTACCTGCAGCCAGGACCGGACACCGGTCTGGCCTTCCCGGACGATCTGGGCCCCCATCCACGCCACCGGATCGAGTGGTGGTATCTGACCGCAAATCTGAGGACCGAATCCGGCGAGCCGCTGGGGCTGCAATGGACCCAGTTCCGGCAGGCACTGGTGCCGAGGGAACCGGGATCGAAACCCGCGCCTGAAACCTGGCCCCTGGAAGCGGCCTGGATGGCCCATGCCGCCGTGAGCTGGCAGGGGAAGCACGTCTTTGCCGAGCGCCTGGCCCGGGGGGATGTCGGTACCGCGGGGGCCGAGGCCCGGCCCTTTGCGGTGTGGCTGGATCACTGGCAATTAAAGGCCGTCGAGGATGATCGGTGGCGGCTTGAGGTGCAGGCCGAACACTTTGGCTACGACCTGACCCTGACCATTAACGATCAGCCGGTAGCCCACGGCATCAAGGGTTTCAGCGCCAAATCTGACAGCGGTCAGGGTTCGATGTATTTCAGTTACGTGGATATCGCCATCAGCGGCACTGTCAGATTTCAGGATCAGTCGCTGGAAGTGGAGGGCCGGGGCTGGTTCGACCGGGAGTGGAGCAGCCAGTTTCTCAAGACCGGCCAGCAGGGCTGGGACTGGTTCGCCCTGCACCTGGATTCGGGGGACAAGCTCATGGCCTTCCGGTTGCGGGAGGACGGTAATCCGTTTGTCTCGGGTAGCTGGATTCCGGCATCCGGCCAGGTACAGCCTCTGGATTCCCGGCAACTGGCCCTGTCAGTGCTCGATCAACGTGACGGTGTGCCGTTGCGGTGGCAGATTGAAGTGCCGGAGCAGGATGTGAACCTGGAGCTTTCCGCGCCTCCGGGGGACTATATGAATCAGGGGCTCTACCCGTATTGGGAGAGCCCTGTCGATGTCTCCGGAAGTCATACCGGAGAGGGTTACATGGAACTCACCGGCTACCGGTGATTGCTCAGTCCAGCGAGGTGGCGCCAATCTTGTGGATGCTCACGTCCGCGCCGTTGAACTCTTCCTCTTCGCTCAGACGCAGACCGGACACTGCCTTGACGATGCCGTAGACGATCAGGCCACCGCCGAAGGCGATAGTCACGCCCGCCAGGGTGCCGGCCAACTGGGACAACAGGCTGACACCGCCAAGACCGCCCAGGGCTTGCTGACCGAAGATGCCACAGGCAATGGCGCCCCAGGCACCGCAGACCCCGTGCAGCGGCCAGACACCCAGAACATCATCCAGGCGCTCAATCCTGTCCTGTGCCCACTCGAACAGGAATACAAAAATGGCACCGGCAACACCGCCGGTAATCAGGGCGCCGACCGGGTGCATCAGGTCGGAACCGGCGCACACGGCCACCAGTCCGGCCAGCGGACCGTTGTGGATAAAGCCCGGGTCCTTCTTGCCCAGCACCATGGCCACCAGGATGCCGCCCACCATGGCCATCAGGCTGTTGACCGCCACCAGGCCGCTGATGCCATCAAGGGTCTGGGCGGACATGACGTTGAAGCCGAACCAGCCCACGGTGAGAATCCAGGCGCCCAAGGCAAGGAACGGGATGTTCGAGGGCGCAATGGCGACGACCCGGCCGTTGCGATAGCGCCCTTTTCGGGCACCCAGCAGCAGGATGGCGGCGAGGGCCACCCAACCGCCGACCGCATGCACCACCACGGAGCCGGCGAAGTCGTGAAAGGATGCACCAAACTGGCTCTCAAGCCAGGCCTGGAAGCCATAGTTGCCATTCCAGATCAGTCCCTCGAAGAAGGGGTAGACCAGGGCCACGATCAGGCCGGAGCCGATCAGCATCGGATAGAATTTGGCGCGCTCGGCGATACCGCCGGAGATGATGGCGGGAATGGCGGCGGCGAAGGTCATGAGAAAGAAGAACTTGACCAGCTCATAGCCATTGCCGGCAGTCAGCTCGCTGGCCCCGGTCATGAAGTGGCTGCCGTAGGCAATGTAATAACCGACAAAGAAGTAGAGCACGGCTGAAACACCGAAGTCGGTCATGATCTTGACCAGGGCATTGACCTGGTTCTTGTGCCGCACGGTACCGACTTCCAGAAAGGCGAAGCCGGCGTGCATGGCCAGCACCATGATGGCACCGATAAGGATGAACAGCGTGTTGGCGCTCTCCGTCAGGGTATGTACTGCACTCGTGATGTCCACGGGTTGATGCTCCTGATGTTGTATTTCCGGTCTCTGCGGACCGCTTTGCATTGGCAGGGTGCATCTCAAGCAAGAGGTGTTCCAAAACAATGCAAATCAAGAGCAGGGCGGGGTTTGAGCAGACGTGAGCGTTGGTTCTCCCGGGAGATTGCCGAAAAATCGCACTAAACAGGTGCATTTACCGGGAGTGTGCACCTATCTGGTGATATCTGCCCCTGGTGCCGACTGTGCTTCCTGGTGTTCCTTCCAGGCGGCGTAGCGGTGCAGATCGGACTCCACCAGCTTCAGGCACAGGGCGACCACACCGGCATCGTCCAGGAAGCCGAAGGCGAAGATGATGTCGGGAATGAAATCCAGCGGGTTGAGCACATAGAGCAGGGCGCCGGCGACCGCGGCAATGGTTTTCCACGGTACCGAGCGATAGTTGCCGTACCAGTAGTCCCGGATCATCGAGAACATCAGTTTGATGTCTGTACCAAAACGCTGGAGCTTGCCGCTGCCTTTGACCTTTTCCTCAATCGCCTTCTGCCGGTCCAGCAGGGCTTCCAGATCCTGACGGTGAACTTTCGATGCCTCGGCATCCAGCTGTTGGCGGGCCTTCTTTTCGCTGAACAATGCCATTCCTGTTCCCTGACCGGTTGAGCGTCCGGAAATTATCCCACAAATATGCGCTTGGCCAATGATGCTCCGCGCCGACACCGGCCAGATACTGCCAGTTGCCGTAGTTACTGCCTACATCATAGTCGATAAGTTGCTCCTGGAACCATGCCGCGCCGTAATGCCTGTCCAGCCCCGGTTCGTACACGAAACAGCTGGCCACCAGTTGCCGGGCACGCGCGAATGCACAATCCAGCCAATGCCATGGGCGTGAACCAGCTCGGGAAAGAGCCGTAATTACGGCCATGACGTCAAACAGGATTGGCCGGGACACGATTGGTGTTAAAGTACGTTGACCTCAACCGGAACAAGGAGCCCAGATATGATCAAATCCCGCGCTGCGGTGGCCTTTGAAGCCAACAAGCCGCTTGAAATTGTTGAAGTGGATGTGGAACCGCCAAAAGAGGGCGAGGTTCTGGTACGCATCGTTGCCACCGGTGTTTGCCACACCGACGCCTACACCCTGTCCGGAGCGGATCCCGAGGGCCTGTTCCCGACCATCCTGGGTCACGAGGGCGGCGGTATTGTCGAGGCGGTTGGTCCCGGTGTTAAAGACCTGCAGGTCGGTGACCACGTAATTCCGCTCTACACCGCCGAGTGTGGCAAGTGCAAATTCTGCACCTCCGGCAAGACCAACCTGTGCAGTGCTGTGCGCGAGACCCAGGGCAAGGGCGTGATGCCGGACGGTACCTCCCGTTTCTCCTACAAGGGTCAGCCGTTGTACCACTACATGGGCTGCTCCACCTTCTCTGAGTATACGGTGCTGCCGGAAATCTCCCTGGCGAAGATTCCCAGGGATGCGCCGCTGGACAAGGTCTGCCTGCTCGGTTGTGGCGTCACCACCGGCATCGGTGCGGTGCTGAATACCGCCAAGGTCGAAGAGGGTGCGACCGTGGCCATCTTCGGTCTCGGCGGTATCGGCCTCGCTGCCATCATCGGTGCCAGGATGGCCAGGGCCGGTCGCATCATCGGTGTCGACATCAACCCGGGCAAGTTCGACATCGCCAAACAGCTGGGCGCCACCGACGTGGTCAACCCCAACGACTACGACAAGCCGATCCAGGAAGTGATTATCGAGATAACCGACGGCGGTGCCGACTACACCTTCGAATGTGTGGGCAACGTCAAGCTGATGCGCGCGGCGCTCGAGGCCTGTCACAAGGGCTGGGGCGAATCCACCATCATCGGCGTCGCCGGTGCCGGCGAGGAAATCAGCACCCGTCCGTTCCAGCTGGTCACCGGCCGGGTCTGGCGCGGTTCCGCCTTCGGTGGCGTGAAGGGTCGCACCGAGCTGCCGGGCTACGTGGAGAAGGCCGAGAAGGGAGAGATTCCGCTGGATGTGTTCATCACCCACGAAATGCCCCTGGAAGACATCAACAAGGCGTTTGATCTGATGCATGAGGGCAAGAGCATCCGGACGGTGATTCATTTCTGATGCTGTGGAGTGCTCCCCGGTTGTGTTGACCGCTGGGGAGCAACAAACCAGCCCTGGGACAGTCTCAGATCCACTCCAGAAACTGCCACCAGAAGTAATCAAGCGGAAACAGGATCAAAACGGAAAGAGCTGCCAGAACGAGACAGAGCCGGGCAGCGTGCCTCATGGGGATTCCGGCCAGCGGCATGGCCATCATCAAAGGAACCGACTGGTAAGTAAACACGATCGTCGAAAAGCCAAGGACTTGGGTCATCAGTACGGCTTCCAGGCTGAAGCCGGTCAGTTGGCTGAGAGGTTCGGCCAACGGCGTCAGGGTGGCGGGAATACCGGCCAGAGTTGTCATCATCCCGGTGGCCGTCGCGACAAGTGACAGGACGATGAAGTTGCTGAAATCCCGGCCGGTTTCCAGGGGCAACCAGGAAAGCACGTGACCACCGATGACACCGCTGATGTTCTGGTGGTTGATCAAACCGGCAATACCCAGTAGCCCGGCAACCACCAATATGGAACTGATGTTCACCTTCTGGTTGAAGCTCTGTGTGGACACCATACCAATCCCTGGCATGAGTAGCAGGGTGGCTGCAGCCAGTCCGATCCAGGCTGCCGAAATCTGGTGCAGTGAGTCGGTAAACCAGAGCCCCAGGGTTGCTGCCATGATCAACAATAATCGGGTTTCCCTGAATTCGAAATCACGGGCGGGGTTGGTCTGTTTACTGCGCTGTGGCGTGTCCGGATATAGCCAAATAATCACTATAATCAGCAAAATGCTCTTGAGTAATCCGAGCACCGGGAAGTGCAGCAACAAATACTCACCGAACAGCGGGCTCCAGCCGTGAATGTTTTCTGCAGAACCGATCATGATCATATTGGGGATGTTTGCCGGCAGGATGGCGAACGTCGGCAAGTGGCTGCCGAAGGCGGCTGCCAACCCCACGGCTTTATGGCCGTTACTGCCGGGTGCAAAGCCACAGTTTTCGGCGATGACCAGAGCGATTGGTATAAAAAGGACAATACGGCCGATCGATGAGGGCATGACAAACCCCAGCACAATACCGATGAGCACAGTGCCGGCGATCAATCTGGTGTAGCTCGTATCCAGATGCTGGGTGAAAAAGTCGGAGATGCGCCGCGCAAGCCCGGTTTCGGTTATGGCGATACCAATCACCAGGCCGGAAACGATTAACCAGCAGGCGGTAGAGGTGAGCCCCGAAAACACCACGTCGGCGGGCGCCAGGGACAACAGCATTGCCAGAGTCAGCACCAATAAGGCAGAGACAAACTCCGGGAGCGCTCCGGTTGCGAACAGCACAAGGCCGGCCATGATCAGAATAGATGTGATTAGCTGCTTCCCATCGAACCAGCCGGCTACCGGTGTCAGCAACAAAGCCAGGGCCAGCGCCGGAATCAGGGTCAGCGCGACCCACTGCGAGTGTTGTATTCCCTTCAACGTACATTCCTGTTCTTTTTCGGGAACAGCCAGAAGGCGAACCATCGGGTCATTCGGGGCATCAGTACATAAGTCATCAGCAGCATGACCGCGATGGTCACCGTCATGGTTCTGAGCAATAACGGAATTTGCGCCAGAATGTCTCCAAACATTACAAAAACCAGGGTTACCGCCGGATAAAGGGCCAGCCAGCTGACAATCGTCATCTTCCATTTGGGTGGTGGTTTCACCGGATTCTGTCCAGGCAGGGTGAACCAGGTGACGATCCCGGAGGTGACTTCCCGTTCGCTGGGTTGCACCAGCAGGCTTTCGATCTGTTCCAGTAGTTCGGCCCGTTCCTCCGATTCTTCCCAGGCAGTCAAGGTTTCCCGGTCACGGAACTTGAAGGCAATTCGGTACTCCGGGTCTTCGGGAGAGGCCGGTCGGAACA
Organism: Pseudomonadota bacterium; assembly: GCA_034189235.1. GTDB lineage: Bacteria > Pseudomonadota > Gammaproteobacteria > Pseudomonadales > Oleiphilaceae > Marinobacter. The sequence goes on along the minus strand of JAXHVJ010000082.1, from coordinate 1,253 downwards.
TCGTTGCGCCCAGATAACCCGGAAAGGTTGAGGCTCTCTGGGTCATTTCCGTGCTGAGTTTTTCAAACTCGCTTTCCTTGCCTTTGATAACGCGACGGGAGACAACAACCGTCAAGGCAGTTTCCTGAGGCGTGCTCATAATTTTTCCTTATTATTTAGTCTATTGCCTGGATATGTAAAAAGAGAGCCTGCAATGGCAGGCCCAAGTGGGGTAGAGCAGAACAAATCGAAAACAACGGTAGCATTCTGAATCCGTGGCTCCAAACAGCTCGAATTTGCTCAAAGCACCCAATAGCAGGGCTTTGGGCGGTTTATACACCGCATGGCGGCCTGGCCCTGGTGGGCCACTGTCTGAACCGGCGCACGTCGCTCACGAAATGAATAATCATAATTCTTTAACGAACGAGCACCTCCATTTGCCCGCCCGTCGTTATTTATAGAACAGACAGCGCTTTCTCCTTAGGCCTGCCGCAGGAAATCAATCGCTAGACGGTTGAATTCATCGGCATGCTCCCATTGCGCCCAGTGGCCGCACCTGGAGAAAACGTGCAAGCGCGCGTCGTCAATGTTCCAGAGCAGCTTCAATCCGTGGTCAAGGGGAACGAAGCGATCATCGCGCCCCCAGGTAATGAATGTCTTGGCCTTGATTTCTCCAAGCTTGGCTGATATATCCCAGGCTGAAAGCGGCACCTTTTGCGCGCTGATGAGGAAGTTCTTCAGGTGCTCCGGGTGGCGCTGAATGGCTTCCCAGCGGCCCTGCAGCAACTCCTCGGTGATGAGAGACTGGTCGTACAAAAACACCTGAATCATCTGTTTCAGGGTTTCATAGGACGGCTCGGCGTACAGTTTGAATAGCAGCTTGATACCTTCCATCGGCATCGGCGCAAACATGCTGGGGCCAAGGCCGCCAGGTCCCATGAGGATCAGTTTGCCGATGCGATCAGGGTATTCGATAGCGAAGTTCAGTGCTGTGGCGCCCCCCATCGAGTTGCCGACCAGATGAGCCCGGTCGATGCCCAGCGCATCCATCAGTCCTTTGACGGCACGGGCGTTGACCAGGCCGCGCTGCTCGTCCATCACCACTGCGTCCGACTTGTTAAAGCCGGGCGAGTCCTTCAGGATCACCCGGTAGCCAGCGTCGACAAAGGAGCCTATGTTGCGGTAGTAGTTACTCCAGCCGCCAGCACCGGGCCCCCCTCCATGCAGCATGATGACAGTTTCGCCGTTACCCGCTTCGTTGTAGTGAATCTTGA
>JAXHVJ010000081.1:0-10238 GCA_034189235.1 Pseudomonadota bacterium | reverse complement strand
TAAGGCCCAACGCACCCGGTTCCTGTTGCTGGGCCCGGACCAGCGCCGAGCGTCCTGCCCGGCACCGGAGAGACGGGTGGAATTTGTCATGTCGGCGCCTTGCGCCAACAGCGGACTGTGCCCACCCGGCTGAGGGGCTCGCTCAGCCGATTTGGCGGATCGGATGCTCGGAAGGCCGCAAGGCCTCGGTGCGGGTACGGTTACCCAGGAAATCCGGCCGTGGTTTATTGCCACAGAACGGCTGCTCCAGCTGGTTTTCCACACTGTTGTAGACAAAGAACAGATTACTGCGGGGCCAGGGTGACATATTGGCGTTGGAAGCGTGCAGGGTGTTGCACTCGAAAATGATCAGCGAGCCGGCCGGGCCGGTGGGTGCCTTGATGCCGAACTTGTCCGCCATCCGTTTCAGGTCCTGGTCACTGGGTACCCCAAGCTCCTGTTTTTTCAGGGAAGACTGGTAGTTATCCTCTGGAGTTCTGCCGACACAGGGCACGAAGGTCCTGTGGGAACCGGGGATCAGCATCAGCGGCCCGTTGAACGGGGTGTTATCGGTCAGTGCAATCGAAAAACTGACGGCACGCATCCGCGGCATACCGTCCTCGGCGTGCCAGGTTTCGAAGTCGGAGTGCCAGTCGAAGCCCTTACCGTGGAAGCCCGGCTTGAAGTTGATGCGGGACTGGTGGATGTAGGCATCGCTGCCCAGCAGCTGCCGCACCATGGCGAGGATCTTCGGGTCCCGGGTCAGGCGGTCAAAGCGGTCGGACAGCTCGTGGATCCCGAAAACCGATCGGATTTCCTGCTTGCCCGGCTCGGTAATCGTGCCCTCTGAGCGCAGAATGCTGTCGTCGTCCTCGTAGGCGCGCAAATCTTCACGGAATTTCTGCACCGTGGCCTGATCCAGAAAATTGTTGATGGCCAGGAAGCCATCGCGCTCGTATCGGGCCAGTTCGGTTTCGCTCAGGGGACCGTTGGTGCGGTCGTCTCCGGTGCTGTGGATAACCGGATCCCGGCGTTCGAAGCTCGGGATGGGGCGTTCCAGTCGGGTTGGATAAAAGTCGTCAGTACGAGTCTCCATATTCGAACCTCCTTCTTTTATTCAATATCTGAAATTTTTCCTTTCAACTGATGACGTTAATGGTTTTTTTCGTGAAAAGGCACAAGGAATCTGGGGTTGCCTTTTCCGATTTCAAGGGCAAAAAAATCCCGGGGAGGGGCACCCCGGGATCAAGAGTCACCGGCTGGATCAACCGGTGAAGGCCATATGTTCCGAATCCAGCTGCATCAGGCTCCGGGTCGGGCTCAGCATGCTGCTGGCATGGGCCTGGGCCCGGGGTAAGAGGCGCTCGAAGTAGAATTCCGTGGTGGCCAGCTTGGCCTTATAGAACTCGTCCGATTCCTCGCCCCCGTTATCCAGTTTATCCACAGCCACGGCGGCCTGGCGCAACCACATGTAGGCCATGGTCACGTAGCCGCTGTACATCAGGAAGTCGTAGGCGGCGGAACTCACCACATCGCGATCCTTTCGGGCAGCGAGCATGACCCGCACCGTGAGCAGGTTCCACTGGGCGGTCAGCTTGAGCAGCTCAACCGCATACGGACGCAGGCGCCTGTTGGTCAGATGTTTACGGGCAAAGTTGGCGATCTTAAGGGTAAACTCCCGGACTGCGCCGCCCTGGGTCGTCATCAGTACCTTGCGGCCCAGCAGGTCCAGGGCCTGAATGCCGGTGGTGCCCTCGTACAGGGTGGCAATCCGGGTATCCCGGACGATCTGCTCCATGCCGTGCTCCCGGATATAGCCGTGGCCACCAAACACCTGCATGCCCAGGTTCGTGCATTCGTACCCCAGTTCGGTGAGGAAGCCCTTGAGGATGGGGGTCAGGAAGCCCAGTTTGTCGTCGTAGGCCTCGGCCTTCTTGTCATCACTCCGGGTGTGGGCTTCCACCATATGGTCCGCCAGGCGAGCTGCGTAATAGAGCATGGCCCGGCCACCCTCGGCGACGGCTTTCTGGGTCAGCAGCATGCGCCGGACATCGGCATGGTGGATGATGGCATCGGCCACCTGCTCCGGCTCTTTCTTGCCGGACAGCGCCCGCATGGAACGGCGCTCTCTGGCGTAGTCCAGGGCCCATTGATAGGACAGCTCGGCCGGGCCGACACCCTGGATGGCGGTCCCGATCCGCGCCGAGTTCATGAAGGTGAACATGCATTCCAGGCCTTTGTTCTCCGGGCCGATCAGGTAACCGGTGGCACCATCGAAGTTCATTACGCAGGTGGCGGAGGCCTTGATGCCCATTTTCTTTTCCAGGCTGCCACAGCTGACGCCGTTGCGCTCGCCGACTCCACCGTCGGTGTCCGGCAGGAACTTGGGCACGATGAACAGGCTGATGCCCCGGGTGCCTTTTGGGGCATCCGGCAGGCGGGCAAGGACGATGTGGACAATGTTCTCGGTCAGGTCGTGCTCACCGGAGGAGATGAAGATCTTGGTGCCGGTGATCCGGTAGCTGCCATCACCCTGGGGTTCCGCTTTGGTCTTCACCTGGCCCAGATCGGTACCACATTGGGGCTCGGTCAGGCACATGGTGCCGCCCCAGCGGCCCTCGGTCAGCGGCCCCAGGTAGGTCTGCTTCTGCGCCTCGCTGCCGTGCAGGTAGATGGTGTTCATCGCCCCCAGGGAAAGGCCCGGGTACATGGAAAACGACCAGTTGGCGGTGCCCATCATTTCCTGCTTGAGCAACCCCATGGAGGCTGGCAGTCCCTGGCCTCCGTATTCCTCAGGGGCGGACAGGCCCTGCCAGCCGCCCATCATGTATTGGTTGTAGGCTTCCTTGTAGCCGGCGGGCGTGGTCACCTCACCGTTTTCCAGCTTGCATCCTTCCTCGTCGCCGGACTGGTAGAGCGGGCTCAAAACTTCCTCACAGAACCTGCCGCATTCAGCCAGGATGGCATCGACGATGTCTGGCGTGGCGTTTTGGCCGCTGGCCAGTGACGCGTAGTGTTTCGGGTAATCGAACACTTCATTGAGCAGGAATTTCATGTCGCGCAGGGGCGCCTTGTAGACCGGCATAACGAAACCTCTGTACCTGTAATGGATTCGGGGAAGGCGATTGGCCTCCGATGGTCTTTGTTTTACGGCATTCCCGGGGTGCTGGCATTGACGGAAATCGCCGGAGGGCATGTCAACAAAGATAATTGGCTGAAATGACGTTATGGCGCCGGGTTGCGGAGGAAGGTTCTGATCGAAGTGCGCCATGGCCCGTAACTTTCCTGGGAGTCTTGTGAATTTTCAGTCAGGGGGGATGTAAAAGTCATGCAAAAGCGTCAAATTCTGCATCGGGACAGTAGCCCTGTAACGCTACTGTGGTTATGTTTGAGTCTGGTGCAGCTGTCCGGCTGTGGGCCTCCTCCGTTGGAGGATTATGCGGGCCGGTCGCCGGGTCTGGACCCTGCAACCCGTGCCGGCGGGTTATCATGCCAATGCCGGTGACGTGGTCGAGCCCGGTACCATGCGCTGGCATAATGGATTATCAATCAACAGGCAGTCATACCATCATGTGGAAACAATGGGTCATCGCGCTGGTTCTGGTCGCCGTTGCTGTCGGCGGGGCCTGGGTCTACCGCACTTACGCCGGCGGTTCGGAACAGCAGACCGGTGGCGAGCGCCCCGCCAGTGCCGTGAATACCATGCGTCCGGAGCGGGATACGGTCAGGGATGTGGTCAGGTCCGTGGGGAATCTGCAGGCGCTGAACGCCGTGGAGTTGACCACCGAGGTCAGTGGTCGGGTGATTGAAATCAACCTGGCGGCCGGCAAGAAAGTGGCCGAAGGCGATCTGCTCCTGCGGCTCGATGACCGCCAGGCCCGCGCCGACCTCGCCGAGATTGAAGCCCGGCTGGCTGATGCCCGACGGCAACTCGAGCGAGCCAACCGCCTGCGCGCCAACAACAGCATTTCCCAGTCCCGGGTGGATGAACTGAGAACGGCCGTCGATGTGGCCGTGGCTCAGCGCCAGGCCGCGCGCGTACGGCTGGATAATCACCGCATCGAGGCACCGTTTTCCGGCGTGGTCGGCCTCAGTGATATCAGCATCGGTGCCTATGTCACGGCCGGGACCACGATTACCACTCTGGATACCACAGAGCGCATGGAACTCAATTTCAGCGTACCCGAGCGCTTCCTGGGGCAGGTGAGTGTGGGGCAGGAGGTCCACGGAATATCGCCCGCTTACCCCGATCAGACTTTTCGCGGCCAACTGGTGGAACTGGGTACCCGCATCAACGAGCTGAGCCGAAGCCTGCCGGTGCGGGCCCTGATCGACAATACCGACGGGCGGCTGCGCCCGGGCCAGTTCATGTCGGCTACTCTGACCCTGCAACAACGGCAGGCCCTGGTCATCCCGGAGCAGGCGGTGATGATTCGTGGAAATGAGCAGTATGTGTTCGTGGCCGAGGACGGAATAGCCAGACGGGTATCCGTGCAGCTGGGGTCCCGTATGCCCGGCATGGTCGAAGTGGTCAGTGGGGTTCAGCCTGAAGATGAGGTGATCGTGACCGGTCAGGACCGCCTGAGCTCCGGTGACCGTATCCGCGTTCTGGACGGCGAGAATGTTATCCCCGAAAACCGCTTTGTCAGTTCCGCGGAGTCGTAACCGATGGTGTTGTCCGACATTTCCATCAAGCGCCCGGTCTTTGCCACGGTGCTGAGCCTGCTGATCGTGGTGTTCGGGCTGGCAGCCCTGTTCGATCTGCCGGTGCGGGAATACCCCGACATTGATCCCCCGGTGGTTTCGATTTCCACCGATTACACCGGTGCCGCTGCGGAAGTGGTCGATACTCAGATCACCCAGGTGATCGAGGGGGCCATCAGTGGTATCGAGGGCATACGCTCCGTCGAATCCTCCACCGAGCAGGGCGAGTCGCGAACCAGCATTGAATTCAACATTTCCCGGGATGTGGATATCGCCGCCAACGATGTGCGAGACGCGGTATCGCGGGTGGTCAACCAGCTGCCCGACGAGGCCGATGCACCGGTGGTGCGCAAGGCCGATTCCGATGCCCGGCCGATGATGTGGGTAACCTTGCGCAGTCAGGTCTGGGACAGCGCCGAGCTCAGCGATTTTGCCGACCGGGTGCTGGCCGACCGGTTATCCGTACTGGACGGGGTGGCGGATGTCCGTATCGGCGGCGAGCGCCGGTACGCCATCCGGGTCTGGCTTGATCGCGAACGGCTGGCGGCCCGGAACATCACCGTAGCCGAACTGGAACGGGCGCTGCGTGCCAACAATGTGGAACTGCCTGCCGGCTCGGTGGATTCCTCCACCCGCAACTTCACGGTAAGGGCCGAAGGCAGGTTATCCACAGTCGAACAGTTCCGGGAATTGGTGATCCGGCGCAGCGGTAATGACCTGTTACGCCTCGGAGAGGTGGCCAATGTCCGGATGGGCGTGGAGTCGGATGTCAGCCGGCTCCGTGCCAACGGCGAAACTGCGATCGGCATGGGTATCATCCGCCAGTCCAAGGCCAATACCGTAGCGGTGTCGGATGGCGTTCGGGCCGAGTTGGACCGGATCCGGGAAACCCTGCCGCCGGAAGTTACCATCGCCGAGAACTACGACGAATCGATCTTTATCCGTGCCTCGATCAGGGAGGTGATGATCACCCTGGCCATTACCGTTTCGCTGGTCATCCTGGTGATCTTCCTGTTTCTCCGCTCCTGGCGGGCAACCCTGATTCCGGCGGTGACCATTCCCGTTGCAGTCATCGGTGCCTTCATTGGCCTGGGCTTCCTCGGGTTCTCCATCAACGTGCTGACTCTGCTGGCGGTGATCCTCGCCATCGGCCTGGTGGTGGACGACGCCATTGTCATGCTGGAGAACATCCAGCGTCGGATTGATGAGGGCGAGCCGCCTTTGCTGGCGGCTTATCGGGGGGCCAGACAGGTCGCTTTCGCGGTTATTGCCACGACCCTGACCCTGGTGGCGGTGTTCGTGCCTGTCTCATTCATGGGCGGCAACATCGGTCGGCTGTTCGCCGAGTTCGGCTTCACCCTCGCCGCTGCCGTGGTGTTCTCCAGTCTCGTGGCTCTCACCCTGGCGCCCATGCTCTGTTCCAAGTGGCTTCGGCACAGCCCGGAATCTGCCGAAGGGCACCGGCTCTGGGCCGCCAGTGAAAAGGTCCTGAACGGTCTGACCCATGGCTACGAGCGCTTGTTGCGATTTTCATTGAGTATGCCTGGCCTGCTGATCGGACTCGGGATCGCGGGGCTCGTGGTAGCGGTGGTGGTCTATCCGGAACTGCCCCGGGAGCTGGCACCGACCGAGGACCGGGGAGTCATCATCATGCCCACCAGCGCACCCCGGGGTGCTACCGTGGAATTCACCGATCACTACGTCCGCAAGGCCGAGGAGAAGCTGCTGCCATATCTGGATGACGGCATTGCCAACCGGCTGCTGTCCATCGTCGGCTTCCGGGACGAAGAAGATAACGCCTTCATGATCATGGGTCTGGTGCCCTGGGAACAGCGGGACATCAGGCAGCAACAGGTCACCAGCGAGATCCGCCGGAAGCTCAGTGATATTTCCGGGGTCCGGACCGTGGCAGTGAATCCGCCAGGCCTGGGCCAGCGGGGCTTCAGCCAGCCGGTTGAGTTTGTAGTTGCCGGCCCGGACTACGATTCGGTGCAGGCGTGGAGCGAAGAGATTGTCGAGCGGGCAAAAGAGAATCCGAACCTGCTCAACCTGGAGACGGATTTCGAGCTGACACGTCCGGAGTTGCGCGTCAACATTGACCGGGAACGGGCGGCGGACCTGGACATTACCGTCGAGGATGTCGGCCTGACCCTGCAGACCATGCTGGCGTCTCGCCAGGTCACCACCTACCTGGACCGGGGCCGGGAGTATGATGTCATCGTCCAGGCGACAGATGCCGATCGGGCCACACCGGCGGATCTGGGCGAGATCTTCCTGCGCCCGCGGGAGGGGGGCAGCCTGATTCCGCTGCAGGCCCTGGTGTCGGTGGAGGAAATCGGCGCCAATCCGGACCTGCGCCGGATTGACCGCCTGCCGGCGGTGGTGATCAGCGCTTCCCTGGCTGATGGCTATGATCTCGGCTCGGCGCTGACCTACCTGAATAACCTCGCTGTGGATAACCTGCCGCCGGAGGCGCGGGTCAGCTACAAGGGCCTGTCCCGGGAATTCGAGGAATCCTCCAACGCCATCTACGTGACCTTTGGTCTGGCTTTCGTGATTGTGTTCCTGGTACTGGCGGCCCAGTTCGAGAGCTGGATCCACCCGTTGATCATCATGCTCACGGTGCCCCTGGCGGTAACCGGCGCCCTGCTGGCGCTGTTCTGGTCGGGCATCAGCCTGAATATCTATAGCCAGATCGGCATCATCATGTTGCTGGGGTTGATGGCCAAGAACGGGATACTGATCGTGGAGTTTGCCAACCAGCTCCGGGACAGGGGCTATGAGGTCCGGGACGCGATCCTGGAGGGCGCGGTGCTGCGCTTCCGTCCTGTGCTGATGACCACCATTTCCACCATCTTTGGTGCGGTGCCGTTGGTCATTGCCACCGGAGCAGGCGCTGAGAGCCGGGCAGCTATCGGGATGGTACTCCTCGGAGGGCTGATTTTTGCCACCACGCTTACCCTGTTCCTGATTCCGGTGCTTTATAACCTGCTGGCCCGGTTCGCCAAGTCCGCTAATGCGGTGGAAGCGGAGCTGGAGCGTCAGGCAGCGGGACAGGCCGGGGGTCCCGGACGGGCCATAGCCCCCCAGAATCGGGTTGATGATTTCTGATTCGCTTTCGGGGTTCAGTGATTAACAGAATCAGCAGGACACGGCTCCGCTACCTCAGGCCAATCGCCATCCCCATCCGCCACAATTCGCAAGCAATCTACCCCGAGCTTGCGGCCATCACATAGCGCCCCTCCCCGTCAGCAGCAGGACCAGCGAGTCCACCCATCGAAATATGCAATGGAAGGTTCAAGGAACCGTCATGTGATTGTCCTCCCGCCGCAACAATCCGAAATCAGGATGTCTACACAAGTTGATCAAAACGTGACTTGTCCGGTGTGGTCTTTCGGTGCCGGCGTAACAACTGTTTGCATACAAAAGAAGGAAGTGGAATGGACCCTGTCATTCACGTCCGTAATCTGAGCAAGACGTTCGGAAAAAGCGGAAAGGCCCTGCACAACATTGACCTCTCGGTCGCCAGTGGAGAAATGATAGGGCTGATAGGTCCTTCCGGTTCCGGTAAATCCACTTTGCTCCGGCATATCAGCGGGCTGGCTCGGGGCGACCAAGGCGATGGAAGTGTCCGGGTGCTTGGCAGACCCATGCAATCAGGCGGGAAACTGAGTGCTAATGTCCGGCGAACCCGGGCGCGTATTGGTTACATCTTCCAGCAGTTCAATCTGGTGAATCGCCTCACCGTCATGGAGAACGTGCTTACTGGCACGCTGGGACGCATACCTGCCTGGCGCGGAACGCTCGGATATTTCAGGGAAGAGGAACAGGCCCTTGCCATGGAATCCCTGCGACGGGTGGGTATGGAACGTTTCGCCCACCAACGGGCTTCTTGTTTGTCCGGCGGGCAGCAGCAACGGGTGGCTATCGCCCGTGCGCTCACCCAGCAGCCGGATGTCATTCTGGCGGATGAACCGATTGCCTCCCTTGACCCGGAATCAGCCCGCTGTGTCATGGATATCCTCGCGGATATAAATGAGCAGGATGGAAAGACCGTGGTGGTCACCCTCCATCAGGTGGACTACGCCCGCAATTACTGCAGTCGAATACTTGCTCTGCGCCAGGGAGAAGTTCTGTTTGACGACGGGGCAGAAGAGTTGACCGCGGCACTGCTCAATCAGATTTATGGAACCACGTCATTTAATGAAGAACACCTGCCTGCGCCTCGCAATCGGGTTGTTCGCCCGATAAGCGGTCTCGCGATGGTGCAGTAGTAGGCTGGCCAGTGATATCAATCTAATTTGAGAGGAATAGTCATGATCAGGAAATTGATTCGCGGCATTACTGTCGCTGCTTCGGTGACCGTTGCCGCGGCTGGTGTCCAGGCAGAAGAAATGGACACACTGAACTTTGGCATTATCTCCACCGAGTCGTCCCAGAATCTGCGGGCCATCTGGGAACCATTCCTGGACGACATGTCCGAGCAACTGGATATGGAGGTTAAAGCCTTTTTCGCTCCCGACTACGCCGGGATTATCCAGGGAATGCGTTTTGATAAGGTCGATGTCGCATGGTACGGCAACAAGTCTGCCATGGAAGCCGTGGATCGTGCGGGCGGTGAAATCTTTGCCCAGACTGTGGATGTCAATGGCAATCCCGGTTACTGGTCATTGTTGATCGCTCATCGGGATGACGAACGCCTCAATTCAGTGGAGGACATGCTCTCCAGAGCGTCGGAGCTGACTTTTGGTAATGGTGATCCCAACTCCACTTCAGGGTTCCTGGTGCCGGGCTACTATATCTTCGCCATGAATGGCGTGGATGCTAAAAGCGCCTTCAAGCGCACTCTGAACTCCAGCCATGAAACCAACGCCCTGGCAGTGGCCAACAAGCAGGTAGACGTTGCCACTTTCAATACCGAGAGCTTTGATCGCCTGAAGGAAACACAGCCGGAAAAAGCTGAACAGCTGAAGGTGATCTGGAAATCACCACTGATCCCTTCAGACCCACTGGTGTGGCGCACGAACCTGCCTGAGCAGACCAAGCAGAAAATTCGGAACTTCATTTTCACCTACGGCACCGAGGATGCCCGAGAGAAAGCCATTCTGGCCGATCTCCAATGGGCACCCTTCAAGGAATCCAGCAACGACCAGCTGATTCCCATCCGCCAGCTGGCACTGTTCAAGGAGAAGGCGACGCTGGAAAACGCTGAAAATCTCAGCTCTTCCGACCAGGCCCGGTTGTCATCCATCAAGAAGGAGCTTCGGGAACTGGACCGTCGAGCGGCCCTGATCGAGAAGCAGCAGGCTGCTGCCGAATGAGGTTGCGAGCAGGGGGCCTGCCCCCTGCCGGATCCTGAATTACCCACGACTTTTCTCACTGATCCGGAAACTATATGCAAACAGCATCCGCGCAACCCGAAGTAACGGCCATCCGTCCGGGAAACAGCTGGATGAGACTTCTCGGCTGGGGAATATTTCTGGCGGCACTGGCCTGGTCGTGGGGAGGGGCGGAGATGAATCCCCAGGCAATCTGGAACGATGCCGACAACATGG
>JAXHVJ010000080.1:0-10310 GCA_034189235.1 Pseudomonadota bacterium | reverse complement strand
GAGCAGGGGTATTTTCTGGCGGGACTCTACCGGCCGGAGCCCGGGCAGGGTGACCATGAGCTTTCGGTCACAGAATTCCTGCATCGGTTGAGTTTGGGCTGGCTTCTGGAGGCTCCCGTCCGTTTCCCGGAATCTGCTTTGTCACAGGTGGATCGTGCCGCGGCAGAGGCGAAGGTTGAGAGACTCTGGCAACAGCTGCGGCAGGAAATGGCCTCAGGCAGACCGGTACCGGAGCTGGTCCGGCGACTGCCGCGGCTCGGCGAGCTGCAGCTCGCTCTGGCCGCTGTCAGCTGAGCCCCAGCAGGGCAGTGGCAACACTGAAGTAAATCAGCACACCGCTGACGTCTGCAATGGTGGTAATCAGTGGCATGCTCGCCGTGGCGGGGTCAATTCTGAGTTTGTCCAGCAGGAACGGCAGGAGCATGCCGATCAGGCTTCCGGTCATGACTACTATGATCATGGTAATGGCGACCACCGCAGCAATTTCAGGGCCTGCCCGCAGAATCCCCACCATCATGACAGCCGCGGCCATGGTAACGCCAAGGGCGCCGGCTACCAGGGTTTCCCTGCCCAGAAGGCGGGCCCAGTCCGCAGCGGACACATCGCCCGTAGCCATGCCCCGAACCATCAGCGTGGCGGATTGAGCTCCCGCATTACCCGCACTGGCCACCAGTAACGGCATGAAGAAAAGCAGGGCCATGTGCTCGGAGATGGTTTCCTCGAAATAGGTAATGCCGGCGCCGGTAAAGATATTGGCGAACACCAGGATCACCAGCCAGTGTACCCTGGAGCGATACAGGGAAAAGGGTGTGGCATTTTTCAGCCTGGTATCCAGCTTGCCGACCGTTGCCCCCTTGTGGATATCTTCGGTTGCCTCCGCTTCGGCCACATCCATGGCGTCGTCATAGGTGACAATGCCCACCAGCCGCTGGTCGTGATCCACAACGGGGAGAGCCAGCAGGTCGTACCTGGCAATCAGCCTGGCGACTTCTTCCTGTGGGGTGTCCGTCCTGGCAGTTATCAGGCCGGTGGCGACCAGGTTGTCTACCGGGGTTCCGGGCATGGCGGTAATCAAATCTCTCAGGGAAACCGCACCCACCAGCTTCTGGTCGCTGTCGATGACATAGGCGTGGTAGATGGTCTCCTTTTCCGGCGCGGTATTCCTGAGCAGGTTGATGGCTTCGCTGGCAGTCATACCGGTGTGGATGGTGGCATATTCCGAGCTCATCAGGGCACCAGCGGTGCCTGCCGCAAAACCTGCCAGCCGCCGCAGATCCTCCCGTTCCTTGCTGGCCAGTGACTGGAGCAGGGTGTGTTGCCGGTCTTCGTCCAGAATATTGAAGAAATCGGCTCGTTCATCGGAAGACATGGCCGTGACCAGTTCCGCCAGATCCGGGGTGGGGAGCTGATCCGCAATCACCGTCTGGATAGTCGGGCCTATGTAACCGAAAACCCTGGCGCTCTGCTGTACAGGCAGAGCTCTGAGCAGTCGCACGCCGTCATCGGGGCCGGGGTTGGCTTCAACATAGTCCCCGAGGTCGGCTGCATTGAATGTCGCGGCGGCTGCCTGAATCTGCGTTTCATCGCCGGTAGCGATGGCCTCGGACAGCGGTTGGTAGAATTCGGACTCCAGACTGGCCATCAGAAGCGCCGCCCGGGAAACATTCGGGGGGCACCACCAGGACCGGCATGCTTCGGAAGATCGGAGGTGGTCAGTGGCAGCATTCGATGGATCGCCTGTTCAGTGATGGGCAAGTTCGGTATACAGTACTGGAAATATAACAGAGAGACAGGGGTTTGCATTATGTCCGCGCCATGGAGTGCCTTGCCACCACCAATCGCCGGGGAGGTCGCCGAATGCTGGGGATCGGTTTTCCCGGACGGAGTGCCGGCCTGGCTGGTGGAGGATGAGGCGGTTCCGGAGACAGTGGTTGCCGATGCAGTTGGCCGCAGTCTTTTCCTGCGCCAGACCCTGGAGCGGCACGCGGATCAGGTCAGGCAGGCGGTGGGATCCCGCCGTCTTTGTGAACCAACAACGCCGGAATACCTGGCAAAACGCTGGCAGGAGTACCTTGAGCCGGTCGATGACGAGCCGGCACTTCATGCGGCCCTGCGGCGCTTCCGGCGGGAAATCCAGTTCCGCATCATCTGGCGTGATCTGCTTCGCTGGTCCGATCTCGCCGAAACCATGGCCGCCGCCAGCGCATTCGCGGACACCTGTATCGACGGCGCCCTGGATTGGCTTTATCAGGACTCCTGTGCGCAGTTCGGAACCCCCTATGGAGCCAACCCGGTTACCGGCGAGGACGTGCCCCAGTCGATGGTGGTGCTGGGGATGGGCAAGCTTGGCGGGCGTGAGCTCAATGTATCCTCGGACATCGACCTGATCTTCGCCTTTCCCGGCAAGGGTGAGACACGCGGTGGCCGGCGTTCGCTGGATAACCAGCAATTTTTCGTGCGCCTGGGTCAGCGCCTGATCCAGGCCCTGGACCAGATAACCGCAGACGGCTTTGTCTTCCGGGTGGATATGCGGTTGCGCCCCTACGGACAGAGCGGAGCCCTGGCGCTGAGCTTTGCCGCGCTGGAAGCCTACTATCAGGACCAGGGGCGGGACTGGGAGCGCTACGCCATGGTCAAGGCCCGTGTGGTTGCCGGTGATCAGGAGGCCGGCCAGGTGTTGATGGACAGTCTGCGCCCGTTCGTCTATCGCAAATACATCGACTTCAGCGCTTTCGAGTCCCTGCGCAGCATGAAGGCCATGATCCGCCGGGAAGTGCGTCGCAAGGGACTGGAAAACAACATCAAACTGGGCAGCGGCGGCATCCGGGAAATCGAATTTGTGGTCCAGGCTTTCCAGCTGATTCGCGGTGGCCGGGACCGGGAACTGCAGCAGCGGGAGCTGCTGACCATCCTCAGGGAGCTGGAAGCCCTTGAGCTCCTGCCGCCCGACGTGGTCGGCGAGCTGCGCGAGGCCTATGTATTCCTCAGGAACCTGGAGCATGCCCTGCAGGGTATCGAGGACAAGCAGACCCAGACCCTGCCGGAGGATGACCTGAATCGCGCCCGGGTCGCCCTGATCATGGGCTTTGATTCCTGGGACGAGTGCCAGACGGTTCTGGATGAGCACCGCGAGCGGGTTGCTACCCACTTTGCCAACATCATTGCCTCCGAAGAGGAGGAAGAGGCCGGGGAGTCCGGGCTGGCCGAGGAATGGCAGGAAATCTGGCTGGCGGAGATGGACGACGAGAGCGCCCGGGACTGGCTCCGGGGGCAGGGGTATGAAAACCCCGGGGAGAGTTGCCGTGAGCTGGCAGAGCTTCGCAATAGCCGGACCGTCGAAACCCTCCAGACTCAGGGCCGGAAACGCCTCAACCAGTTCATGCCGGTGCTATTGGATGCCCTGACCGGGGTGGAGAAACCCTCGCAGACTCTGTCCCGGGTGTTGCAGCTGGTCAGTGCGATCCTGCGGCGTACCGCCTACATGGTCCTGCTGCTGGAAAATCCCGGCGCCCGCACCCAGCTGGTCCGCCTTTGCAGCGAAAGTCCCTGGGTCGCGCAACAGCTGGCGGAGACGCCATTGCTGCTGGATGAACTGCTCAACGCGGAGAGCCTGTACACGCCTCCGGCCAGGGAGGAGCTCCAGGATGATCTGCGCCAGCAGATGCTGCGAATTCCTTATGAGGATCTCGAAGAGCAGATGGAGTCCCTGCGCCATTTCAAGAAGGCGCATATCCTCCGGGTCGCTGCTTCAGAGCTCATGGGTACCCTGCCGCTGATGAAGGTGAGCGATTACCTGACCTGGATCGCCGAAGTGGTTCTGGATCACGTGGTGGATGTGGCCTTCGCCAATCTGGTCAGCCGCCATGGCTATCCGCGACGGTCAGACGGTTCCGCCTGTGAGACGGATTTCGCCATTATCGGCTACGGCAAACTGGGTGGAATCGAGCTTGGCTACACATCAGACCTGGACCTGGTGTTCGTGCACCAGGCCGATCCGGAACTGTCCACCGACGGTGACAAACCCATTGATAACGCGGTGTTCTTCACCCGCCTTGGCCAGAGAATCGTGCATATCCTGAGCGCCCAGACCCCCTCGGGACAGCTGTACGAGGTGGATCTGCGGCTGCGGCCCTCCGGCAATTCCGGGCTCCTGGTGACGACCCTGACCGCCTTCGGGAAGTACCAACGCAACGATGCCTGGACCTGGGAGCACCAGGCCCTGGCCCGGGCCCGTGGTGTGGCCGGCTGCACCGAGACCCTGCAGGCCTTCGAGGCCATCCGGCATGACATTCTCTGCCAGCGGCGCGACCGGTCAAAACTCCGGAAAGAAGTCGTGGAGATGCGGGAGAAAATGCGGGCAAACCTGGCAACACCGGAGAGCAGGCGTTCCGAGGTGTTTCATATCAAGCACGACCCCGGTGGCATTGTCGATATCGAGTTCATGGTGCAGTACCTGATGTTGGCGTGGTGTTCCGACCATCCTGAACTGACCCAATGGTCTGACAATATCCGCCAGATGGAGGAACTGGGCCGGGCCGGTGTGTTACCGGTGGCGGACACAGAAAAGCTGAGGGAAGCCTTCATAACCCTGCGTTCGACCATCCATCGCCGCGCGCTGCAGAATCTCAACAGCCAGGTGGAGGGCGATGCGTTCCCGCAGGAGCGTGACTACATCCGGAGTATGTGGAAAAAAGTGATGCTTGATTAGTAAGCTATGTTTATTTCCCCCGGGCTTTCCTGCTAGAATGGCCGTTTTCCCGAAAACCGCTTATTCAGGAGCAAATCAGAATGTCGATGGCTGATCGCGATGGCGTTATCTGGCTGGATGGTGAAATGGTCCCCTGGCGGGAAGCCAAGACCCACGTCCTGACTCACACCCTGCATTATGGCCTTGGCTGTTTTGAAGGTGTGCGGGCCTATAATACCGGGAATGGCCCGGCGATTTTCCGCCTGAAAGAGCATACCGACCGCCTGTTCCGCTCAGCCCACATCCTGAACATGAAAATGCCGTTCACCAGGGATGAAGTCAACGAGGCCCAGCGTGCAGCGGTGCGTGAGAACAACCTGGACGAAGCCTACCTGCGCCCCATGGTGTTCCTGGGTTCCGAAGGTATGGGCCTGCGCGCCGATAACCTGAAGGTTCACGTAATGGTGGCAGCATGGCACTGGCCGTCTTACATGTCGCCGGAAGCAAAGGAGCTGGGTATCAAAGTGCGTACCTCTTCCTACACCCGCCACCACGTCAACATCACCATGTGCAAGGCCAAGGCCAACGGCAACTACATCAACTCCATGCTGGCGTTGAATGAAGCCATCACCGGCGGTGCGGAAGAGGCCCTGTTGCTGGATAACGAAGGTTATGTGGCGGAAGGCTCCGGAGAGAATATCTTTATCGTCCGTGATGGCGTTCTGCATACGCCTGAGCTGACTTCCTGCCTTGAGGGCATCACCCGTGCCACCATCATTGATTTCGCCAGGGACATGGGGCTGGAGGTGAAAGAGCGCCGTATTACCCGGGACGAGGTGTACATTGCCGAAGAGGCCTTCTTTACCGGAACCGCGGCCGAGGTGCTGCCGATCCGTGAGCTGGACGGCCGTCAGATTGGCGAAGGCAAGCGCGGGCCGGTTACCGAGCGACTGCAGGAGAAGTACTTTGCGGCCGTGAAGGGCGAGTTGCCGGCGCATTCGGATTGGTTGACGCTCGTTCGCTAATCGCTGTGTGAGAGAGGGTGAGGCGCCTGGAGCTTTTATTCAATAGAGTTTGGTTGCCCCAGGCGCTGCCCTGCGAAAGCGTTTATATTCCCACTGATATTGCTCCGGGGCTCCCTCAATACACTTTTCTACCGATCGGTTAAGCGCTGTCAGAGACTCGGGCATATCCCTGGATGCCAGGCCCGGGTCGACCTTTCGAATGACGATTTTAAAACCCGCTGCGTCCGGCAGGCGTTGGGCATAGGTGACAAGCGGCATGGCGCCGGTTTTGTGCACCAGCTTGGAAGCCAGGGTCATCGTCAGGGTGGGGATGCCAAAAAACGGTGCCACCTCACCGGCTTCCGGAGGCGGGGACTGATCAGGCAGGATGCCTACAACACCACCTTCTTTGAGGATGGTAAACAGTCGCGCAATTCCTCTCCGGCTGGTGGCAACCAATTCTGAGCCGTTCCGGCTACGGACCTCTTTTATGTATGTTTCCAGTCCGGCTTGATTGGGGGGGCTATATAACGCGGCCATTTTGTATTTATTGGCAAAAAACAGGCCTGCTAATTCCCAGTTGCCCAGATGTGGCGCCAGCAATAGTAGCCCTCTTTTGCCCGTCTCATAGTTATCGAGTAGCTCTTCACCTTCAATTTCTACAATCAGGTCCATGCATTTTTCAACCGGCCACTCCCACATCAGCGGCAGTTCCATCGCCGTCGCGCCGGTTTCGCGCAGGCTTTGGCGAGCAAATTCTTCGATTTGTGCATTGCTAAGTCCGGGGTAGCATGCCCGGAGATTTTTTTTGGTGGTATCGGCAGAGCGAAAGTTCAGTTTCCACGCGATATTTCCCATAAGCCTGCCGAAGCGCTGGGCATTCCTGAGGCTTAATAAGGCTATAAGCCGAAAAATAGATTTTATGAGCTTGCTTGACACCAAACACCCGTTCGGAAATTAATAAAGCGCGAAAAGTACCACCAGCCTGGGTACTAAACAAGAAAGCCGTCGGTCCGGTCAGGCTCTCCCATAACTATCTTCAAAACGAACGATATCGTCTTCGTCAAGATAAGAGCCGGACTGTACTTCGATTAATTCGAGATCAATGACCCCCGGATTTTCCAGGCAATGCTTTTGGCCTATGGGTATATAGGTGGACTGATTCTCGGTAACCAGGTAGCTGTCCTCGCCGTTGGTTACCTTTGCCGTACCGCTTACGACAATCCAGTGTTCTGCTCTATGATGGTGCATCTGAAGAGAAAGCTTGGCGCCCGGCTTGACGCTGATCCGTTTCACCTGATATCGGTTGCCGTTATCGATAGAGTCATAGACCCCCCACGGGCGATAAACCTCCCGGTGGTTCATGTGCTCATGCCGGCCATCTTCCTTGAGGCGTTCAACGACTTTCTTGACGTCCTGAACCCTGTCTTTATGTGCAACCAGCAAAGCATCCTTGGTTTCTACAACGACCAGATCCTTAACGCCCAGGGTGACCACCAGTCGATGGTCTGCTCGTACAAGAGTGCTCTGGGTATCATGAGCAATGACATCACCGGTTAAGCTGTTGCCATCGTCGTCTTTCGGGGAAACGTTCCACAAGGCTGACCAGGATCCAATGTCGCTCCAGCCGGCATCCAGTGCCACTACCGCAGCGTTATCGGTTTTCTCCATTACTGCATAGTCTATGGAGTCCTCCGGGCATTCCGCGAAGGCACTTTCATTGATTCGGGTGAAATGGAGATCGGTCTGTGAGCCCTCAAGTGCTGCCTGGCAAATGGCCAGGATGTCCGGCCTGTGTATTTCCAGCTCAGACAGATATCGGCGGGCGCCAAACATGAACATTCCGCTATTCCAGAAGTAATCACCTGAGGATAAATATTCCCGGGCGGTGCTCAGATCAGGTTTTTCGACAAAACGGCTGACGGTGAAGCCCCCAGAGTCCAGCTTCGGGCCGCGTTGGATATATCCATAACCGGTTTCAGGGTAGCCGGGGACGATACCGAATGTGACCAGCTTTCCCTGTTTGGCCAGGGAAGCCGCGAGACCAATACTTTTTTGAAACGCCGGGACATCCTGAATCAGGTGGTCTGCAGCCAGTACCAGCATTAAGGGATCTTCGGCGTTATCTGCCGTGGCCTTGAGTAGTTGCAATGCTGCAAGGGCAATAGCAGGTGCGGTATTCCGGCCGCAGGGTTCAAGAAGGATCCGGGCTTTCTCATAGCCGGCCTGGCGCATCTGTTCAGCAGCCAGAAAGCGGTGTTCCTCGTTGCAGATCAGTAAGGGGGGAGATGAGTTCACGTCATCCAGTCGTGCGACAGTAAGCTGCAGCATAGACAGGTGATTGTCTGTCAATTTGAGGAACTGTTTCGGGTTTAACTGTCGGGACAATGGCCAAAGACGAGAGCCAGTGCCTCCGGCCAAAATGACTGGATGAATCATCATCTTGCTACTCCAGGCGCAGGTATCATGGTTGTAGATTGATGTTATCATAAAGGACTTTCGTTTCTGCGTGCCATTGAGCAGGGGTGAGCGTCAGTTTGACACATATTTTAATTATCGATGACGGCAAGGCCGGCCACCTTAACCAGTCTCTCGGACTTGCTGAGGCTTTGGCAGAACGACACCCCGGACTGGGTATCGAGACGATGAGGCCTTTGTCGCGTTTTCGGGCGATATTGGTTTTGATTTTTGGCTTTTGCCCCGGTCCCGGCCGCAGGCCGAAACTGATCATCGGTGCGGGCCACGGAACCCATCTCACGCTCCTGGCGTTAAAGCGCTACTGGCGCACGCCGATTGTTGTCATGATGAAACCGTCAGCTCCGTTGTGGTTATTTGATCTTTGCCTGATCCCCGAACATGATTACCCACCGAAACGGCCCAATGTTGTCACCACGAGTGGCGCATTAAACCGGGTTCGCCCGGCGAGCAAGCGGAGAGGGCAGGGCATGATTCTGATTGGCGGCCCATCGAAAAACAGTGGTTGGGATGAGTCTCGCCTGGTAAGGCAAGTGGAAGCGTTGGCGGGCAGTGCTCCATGTGAGTGGCTTTTAACGACTTCGCGGCGTACACCGGTCTCGACACTCGCATTATTGAGAGATATCAAAGGAATCAGGGTATTCCCCTCAGAAGCGACGCCAGAGGGTTGGTTGCCTGAGAAGCTTGCCGAGACCGAACAGTGCTGGGTTACGGAAGACAGCGTCTCGATGATATACGAAGCCTTGAGCGCTGGCTGCTCAGTCGGGGTGTTTGAAGTACCCTGGCGCAAAGAAGGGCGGTTGCTCAGAGGGCTCAACAGGTTGAAGGAGCGGGGGATTCTCACGTCTTTTGAGTGCTGGTCCGGAGGGCCGCTGCCTGCCCCGGAGTACGCATTTAATGAGGCCCGGCGGTGTGCGGAAATAATTACGGACAGAGAATTGCTATGAAGTTGCATCTGTGGGCACGACCGGAAATACATTTTGCCCGCACACCAGGTTGATCTGCGATTGTAACCATTACTTGCCAGGTATTTATGAAAGTTGTTCAGGTATTGCCCGCTCTGGATGGCGGTGGTGTGGAAAAAGGCACCCTGGAAATTGCCAAAGGGCTGACCGGAAGCGACCATGAATCGATTGTGATCTCGGCCGGAGGCGGGATGGTTGCGCAGCTGGAGGCGGAAGGCAGTCAACACGTCACCTGGGATCTGGGTAAGAAATCGCCGTTTACTTTTCGTCATGTGTGGGCGTTGCGGCGCTGGTTGCAACAGGAAAAACCGGACATTCTGCATCTGCGCTCACGCATGCCGGCCTGGGTATGCTGGTTCGCCTGGAAAGGCCTGCCCGAAAGCCAGCGCCCGCGCCTGGTGACGACCGTGCACGGGCTCTATTCGGTCAGCCGTTACAGCGCCATCATGTGCCGGGGGGAGCGTGTTATCGCGGTATCCGGTACCGTCCGTGACTACATTGGCCAGAACTACCCACAGACCGATATGGGTAAGGTCCGGCTTGTCTACCGTGGCATCGACCCAAACGAATTTCCCCACGGCTATCGCCCTTCTGAACAGTGGTTAAGCCAATGGTATCAGCAGTATCCCCAGCTGAAAGATAAGAAGGTACTGACTTTGCCGGGGCGCCTGACCCGGCTCAAGGGCCATCATGATTTTATTGATCTGATCAAGCGGCTTCGGGATTCGGGCCAGCCAGTGCAGGGTCTGATCGTGGGTGGCGAGGATCCCAGGCGAAAGGCTTATGCCCGGGAGCTTCGCGAGCGAATTACCGGGGAGGCACTGGAAGACAGCCTGCTGCTGACCGGGGCAAGACGGGATATTCGAGAGGTGTTTGCGGTTTCTGATCTGGTGCTTTCATTGTCAACCAAGCCGGAGTCTTTCGGCCGGACTGTGGTCGAAGCGCTGAGTATGGGCGTGCCGGTGATCGGCTATGACCATGGTGGAGTTGGGGAGGTGCTTGGTCAGCTTTATCCCCAGGGGCGGGTCCCTTTGGCGGATTCCGAGGCTTTATATCGGGCGGTCACCAAGAGCTTGAACAGCGCCCGGTTGCCACCGCGAAATGATCGTTTCCTGCTGGGTGAAATGGTCCGGCAGACTCTGGATTGCTACCAGGAGTTGCTTCAATGAGTTGGGCCGT
>JAXHVJ010000008.1:7821-55909 GCA_034189235.1 Pseudomonadota bacterium | reverse complement strand
GGTGGTTCCACATCAAGGGCTGGCAACACCGGCCAGAGGCCCCAGCGGCTCGCCCTCTGTGGCTCAGTAGATCAACGAATTAACCAGACGGGACACTAGAGCGCACAAGTCCGGAACCCGGTATAGGCATCATTGCGCAGTGGCAGGTAAGCCTGCCGGTAGGTGCCACGAATCAGGTTCGATGAGGTGGCGCCGCTGCCCCCCCTGGTCACTTTGTGGTCACCGAACTGCAGGGTCGACATGAACGGGTACATGTCCACCTTGAAGCCGTCATAGGGCAGGAACTGGTTACTGGTCCATTCCCAGGCCGAACCAATCATCTGCCGACAGCCGAACGGGCTCTCGCCGGCCGGGTAGTCCCAGACCGGGTTCCGGGCCTGGTTGCGGCCATCCATGTCAGCATGCTGCAGAGTCGGCGCCTCGTTGCCCCAGGGGAACCGGCGGAAGGTCTCCCCTGGACGGTTGGCCAGCGCTGCCACCTCCCATTCGAATTCCGTCGGCAGGCGACGTCCCGCCCAGTTGCACCAGGCCTCGGCCTCCCAATAGGTAACATGGGTCACCGGGGCGTCCGGGTTCAACGGCTGCCACTGGTCGAACAGCCGCTCTTGCCAGTGCCTTTCATGCCAACGCCAGTACAGCGGATGCCCGGGTGCACGCATCAGCGGTTCGTCCAGACCGTGAACCAGACTGGTATCCTGCTCTGTTTCCAGCCACTTGCGTCCGCCGAAGGACCAGAATTCGGGACGCTGGTAACCGCCATCGTCCACAAAGGTCCGGAATTCCCGATTGCTGACCAGTGTCCGGCTGATCCGGAAGGCATCCAGCTCCACTTCAAAGCGCGGCTTCTCGTTATCAAAGGCAAAGTCCTCGCGGGCATATGCCTCCGACACACCCGGCATGCCAATTAGCCAGCGACCGGCGGGCACCTCCGCGTCTCCCGAGACCGGCTCTGAAGGCGCCGGGCGATCGCCGACGTAATCCGGTGGTGCCGGATAGGCCACCGTTTGCCGGCACCAGATCAACGATTCAATATGCATGTTCTGGTGGAAGATGGCATAGCGGTACAGGTACAGGTCCTCTTCCGTCAGCGGCCTGCTCCGGATACGTTCTGCAATCCGGTCATAGATGGTGCGGAAGTAGGCGAGGGTCTTGTGCCGGCCCGGAAACAGGCCAGACCGCCAGCGGTCGCGATGTTCGACATGAAAGGAATCCCAGAGGTCGTCCATGGAAGGATCGTAGCTGGGGGTGCCATCCAGCAGATTGAACACGAAGACCTCGTAGAAAAACGCGGAGTGGCCCATTTCCCAGAGCGGCGGATTGATTCCGGGATGGTAAGGAACAGCCAGCCTGTCAGCGGACAGCGAGGTGATCAGTGCTTCAGTGCGCTGGCGGGCCTGGTCCAGGGCGGCAAGCAGGTCTGATTTCGTCATTGATTCTCCGTTCACCAGAATTTCCTGACAGTGTACGAAAAACCCGGGCTTGTTGGCCGCCTGAAAGCAAAAATCCCCGCCAGTGGGCAGGGATTTTCGGGGTCCGACGGCTCACCTGAACCGTCGGGAGGCAATGGAACCTCGGCTTAACCGAACTGGTTCATGGTGTTGTCCTTACCACCGGCCTTCAGGGCCGCTTCACCAGCAAAGAACTCCTTGTGGTCATCACCGATGTTGGAACCGGCCATGTCCTGGTGCTTCACAGTCGCGATACCCTGACGGATTTCCTTGCGCTGTACCCCAGCAACGTAGGCCAGCATGCCTTCGTCACCGAAGTAGCCCTTGGCCAGGTTGTCGGTAGACAGGGCCGCGGTGTGGTAAGTCGGCAGGGTGATCAGGTGGTGGAAGATGCCTGCTTCACGGGACGCGTCACGCTGGAAGTTCTGACACCACTCGTCGGCCAGCTGTGCCAGTTCGGTGCTGTCGTACTCTTCGCTCATCAGCTTGTCACGGTCGTAGGCAGATACGTCCTTGCCTTCTTCCTTCCAGGCGTCGAATACCTGCTGACGGAAGTTCAGGGTCCAGTTGAAGGACGGACTGTTGTTGTAGACCAGCTTGGCGTCGGGTACCACTTCCTTGATGCGGTCAACCATGGCAGCGATCTGGCCCACGTGGGGCTTCTCGGTTTCGATCCACAGCAGGTCAGCGCCGTTCTGCAGGCTGGTGATGCAGTCCAGAACCACACGGTCCACGCCTGTACCGGGCTTGAACTGGAACAGGCCGGAGGCCAGACGCTTGGGACGAACCAGCTGGCCGTTCTGCTTGATTACAACGTCGCCGTTGTTGATGTCTTCTGCCTTCTCAATCACTTCACCGTCGATGAAGCTGTTGTACTGGTCACCCAGATCGCCCGGCTCGTTGGTCACGGCGATTTTCTGGGTCAGGCCAGCGCCCAGGGAATCGGTACGGGCAACGATAACACCGTCATCCACACCCAGTTCCAGGAACGCCAGACGAACGGCGTTGATCTTGGACAGGAAGTCGGCGTGCGGAACGGTAACCTTGCCGTCCTGGTGACCACACTGCTTCTCGTCGGAAACCTGGTTCTCGATCTGGATGCAACAGGCACCGGCTTCGATCATTTTCTTGGCCAGCAGGTAGGTCGCTTCGGCGTTACCGAAACCGGCGTCAATATCGGCAATGATCGGGACAACGTGGGTTTCGTGATTGTCGATCTGCTTGATCAGCTCTTGCGCCTTGGCGGTGTCGCCAGCGTTCTCGGCTTCTTCCAGGGCACGGAACAGGTGGTTCAGTTCCCAGGCATCCGCCTGACGCAGGAAGGTGTACAGTTCTTCGATCAGGTTGGAAACGGCCGTCTTCTCGTGCATGGATTGGTCGGGCAGCGGACCAAATTCGGAACGCAGGGCGGCAACCATCCAGCCGGACAGGTACAGGTAACGACGCTTGGTGCTACCGAAGTGTTTCTTGATGGAAATCATCTTCTGCTGGCCGATGAAACCGTGCCAGCAGCCCAGGGACTGGGTGTACTGGGAGGTGTCCTTGTCGTAGTTCGCCATGTCCTCGCGCATGATCTTGGCGGTGTACCTGGCGATGTCCAGACCAGTCCTGAACTTGTTCTGGGCGCGCATGCGAGCGGCGTGCTTCGGGTTGATAGCATTCCAGGTCGGGTGCTGCTTCAACAGGGAAGCGACCTGGTCAACGTCTTGTGCGTAGGGCATGGGGCTCATCCTTTCTACGTTGGTTTTCTGATCATGTGCGGAGACGCTTTTCAGCATCAGCCAAACCCCGCATCCTGTTCACTTTGTGATCAGCCTGCGGGCGATGGCATGTACTTTAGTACGTTCAATTTTATAATTGAAATTTATATGGATTATTTTCGGCATTTTCTTCATGAATGAATGATCTGATGCGGGAAAAGCCGAAAAAAAGTTCCGAAATACAGAGATCACTGGGCAACCTGGCCAGTCTGGGAAATCACCACCAGGCGGTCACCGGGCTGCCGGCCTCGTGGGCGGCACTGGGCACGATCACAGCCGCTGCATCAACACCAGCATTCCGCCGATCAGTGAAATCAGCCCGATAAAGATCCCGACCACCAGCAACTGGAAACCCGCGCCCTTCACCAGCTGCCGCTCTACAATGAACTTGACACGATCAACAACACGAAATGGCAGCATGGGGATTCCCTTTGCCTGATTCAGTCATGCTCTCTCAGGGTAGAACAAAGCGATTATGGAGGTGAGCCCTGGACGACGAGGGCCGGATTCGCCGGCGTGGGCCTGCGACGGGACGTGTACCCGGCGCACGCCCACATCCGGCAGACCTTCGAAAGAGCGCAATCACCCCCGCTCCGCCCGCACTGCGGCCAACGCCGCATCCAGGGTCGAATAGAACCGGCTGACTCCCTCCTCCGGCTTGATACCGGCCCTGGCCAGGGTTTTCAGGGGCTGGAACTGCAGGTCGGCAATCACCACCTGGCTGCCACTGTCTCGACAGGTATCGATCAGCTTGGTCAGTGCGGAAAGACCACCGGCGTCCAGAATGGTGACACCGTCCATATAGAGAACGAAGCCCCGGGCCTGGCGCGACAATTCGGCCAGCTCTCCGAAAATCCGGTCAGCAGCGGCAAAGAACAGCGGGCCGTTGATCTTGAATACCTGCCAGCCCTCGGGCAGCTGCTCCCGGGCGATGCGTTCGCTCTTGGTGATGTCCGTCACCCGGGTCATCTGCGCCATCTCACGCATGAACAGGACCGCCGCCAGCAGGACGCCGGTGGTAATGGCAATCACCATGTCCAGGGCCACAGTCAGGCCAAAACAGGTCAGGAACACCAACACATCACTGCGGGGGGCGGTTTTCAGCAGGTGCACGGCTTTCGGTGCCTCGCTCATGTTCCATGCGACCACCACCAGCAAGGCGGCCATGGCCGGCATCGGCAGGTAGGCGAGCACCCCCGCCAGTGACACCAGCGCCAGCAACACCACGCCGGCGTGGATCATCGCCGCCACCGGAGATTCGGCACCGGCACGGAAGTTGGCGGCGGACCGGGCAATGGCGGCGGTCGCGGTAATCCCGCCGAAGAAGGGAACCACCATGTTGCCCAGGCCCTGCCCCATGAGTTCACTGTTGGCGCTGTGCCGCTTGCCGGACATGCCATCGAGCACCACCGCACACAGCAGCGATTCGATGGCTCCCAGCATGGCGATGGCAAAGGCGGCGGGCAACAACTCCCGCAGTAAATCCCACGAGAATCCCAGGGCCTGACCGTCCGGCCCCGGTTGCTGCCAGGGCCAGGCAAACGCCGGCAGGAACGGCGGAATACCCGCGCCCTCGGTACCATCGGGCAGCAGATAGCTGAAGCGCGAACCGATGGTATCGATACCCGCACCATTGGCATTGAACCACAGGGCCAGGCCGCTCCCGATCAGGACCGCCGGCAGGTGCGCCGGTACCGGTGTACGCAGCCGCGGCCAGATCAGCATGACCGCCAGGGTGGCAACCGCCACCAGGGTGCTCATGCCATCCACGGCAGGAAGCGCCTCCGCCAGCACTGCCAGCTTGTCCCAATAGTGTTCCGGCATCGCCGCCACCGGCAGGCCGAAAAAGTCCTTCACCTGCAGGGTCGCAATGACCACAGCGATGCCGCCGGTAAACCCCAGGGTGACCGAGTCGGGGATATACTCGATGAACCGCCCCAACCGCATCAGGGCCATGATCACCAGGAGGATGCCGGACATCAGGGTCGCCAGCAACAGGCCGCCCAGACCGTATTCCTGGGCAATGGGATAGAGGATGACCACAAACGCCGCGGTCGGGCCGGAAATGCTGTAACGGCTACCGCCGGTCAGGGCGATGATGAAACCGGCAATGAACGCGGTATAAAGACCATACTGGGGCGCAACGCCGCTGGCGATGGCCAGGGCCATGGCGAGGGGAATCGCGATGATCCCCACGGTAATGCCTGCCATGACGTCCCGGCCGAAGCGGTGCCCGGTATACCGCTCGTTCACACAGGCGTCACGGAAGGCATGGGCAATTCGCAGGGAGAACAGATGGGCGCGATGGGGCATGAACGGTTACTCGACTTCTGAAATGGATTGCTTACATTATATGCTCATAATCTGTACATTCAATGTTAAGCAAATTAACATACCAACCATTCAATCGCTGAAACAGGGTACGAACACACCATGGAAAACCGCACCGCACGGCTGACACTCCTGATCGATCCGGAGAAGAAAGCCGCGTTTGAAGTCCTCTGCAAGCAGGAAGACGTCACTCCCTCCCAGAAGGTCCGCCAGTTCATCCGCGAATACCTGGAATCGAAACAGGGGCTGGACTGGCGTGAGCAGGAGCGGCAGAAAACCGACTGAGCCAAAGGCGGTATAATCCGGTCATGAACCTACGCTTGTCTGCCCTGTTCCTGTTACTGCTATCCGTCACCGGATGTGTTGCCATGCCTTCTGAACAGAACCCCGTTCCGCCGCCCGAGAGCCAGTATGACGCCCTTGTGATCGATACGGAAACCGGCACACCGCTGACCGTCGAAAAACTTGCCGGACGACTGGCAGACACGGATGTCGTGGTGGTGGGCGAGTATCACGGCCATCATGCCTCACACCTGTTGCAGGCCCGCCTCCAGCAGGCCATGTTCCGCCAGAACCCTCGCCAGGTCCTGACCATGGAACAGTTCAACGTGGATCATCAGGACGTTCTCGACCGTTTCCTGGCGGGAGACCTTGGCGAGACCGAAATGATCGAGGACGCCGAAGCCTGGAACAACTACCGCGCCTCCTACCGCCCACTGGTGGAGTTTGCCCGGCAAAACCGGCTGCCGGTGATTGCCGCCAATGCCCCGGCAGATGTGGTGCGCTGCGTCGGACGCAAGGGCCCTGGCTACCTGGAGAATCTGCCCCCCGAAACCCGTGCACTGCTGCCCGGGACCCCCTTCCTCGACACGCCGGCCTACAAGGAAAAGTTTGCCGAGGCCATCGGCGGCAGCCACAGCACCGGGAACAGCGAGCTTTCCGAGCGTATGCGCAACACCTATTACGCCCAGCTGCTCCGGGATAACACCATGGCCAGGGCCATTCTGGACGCGAGGACAAACCACCCGGGCCACCAGATCCTGCATACCACCGGCACCTTTCACAGCGAAGAACGGCTCGGCACCGTGGCCGTGCTGAAGCAGCGCGCACCCGAGCTCTCCATCGCCGTGATCACCCCGGTGTTCTGGCCGGATGAGGAAGACAATGTGCCGCTGGAGGCCAACCGAGCCAAAGGCGACTACCTCTACTTCATCCAGCCCCTGCCCGAGGCATTCCGCGACCCGGAGCGCGAGCGCAAGGCCATGGAGGCCCGTTTCGCCGACCGGAAGTCGCCCGACTGTGAGTGACCCTTCAGGTTCCGGGCGAATCCGCTGCCAATGCCGCCCGGAACACCGCAAGATCGTCCTCGCTGAACAGCACCAACCGGATCAGACGCACTGAGGTGAGCTCTGGCACGGCCTTTCGGATAGCGTTCACCGCAACCCTGGCGGCCTCTTCAATCGGGTAACCGAACACCCCCGTCGAAATTGCCGGAAAGGCGATGGAGGACAGGTGATGCCGGTCCGCCAACTCAAGGGCATTGCGGTAGCAATCCGCCAACAGCTCATCCGATGGCGTATCGACACCATACACCGGCCCCAGACAGTGGATTACATGGGAATTGGGCAAATCATGGCCGCCGCTGATCACCGCCTGCCCTGGATCAATGGGGGCCAACTGTCGACACTCCCGGGCCAGTCCGGGGCCGGCCGCCGAGTGAATGGCTCCGGCCACGCCGCTGCCGGGCATCAGCCATGCGTTGGCGGCGTTGACGATGGCATCAATATCCGGCTGATTGGCAATATTGCCCCGCACACATTCAATCGCAACCTGTGTCATGAAACTCCCCTTTCCCGGCTCTCCGGTTCCCGGTAGTCTTGCCTGATAATCAGGATAGCAGGCCCACAAGCAAGGGCCTCGGAATACAAGGAGCGGGTATGAAAGTTGTCTCGGCATTGATTCTGGGCATCAGCACCATTATTGCCGCCTCGCTGCTCAGCGACGGCTTGACCGGGCTGCGTACGGCGGACCGTTTTGTGACCGTCAAGGGCGTTGCAGAACAGGAAGTGCGGGCAGACCTGGCGCTCTGGCCGATTCGTTTCGTGGCCACCGGGGAAACTCTCAATGAAGCCCAGGAACGGGCCCTTGCCAGCCGGGACGCCATCATGGCCTTTCTCAGGTTACAGGCCATCGATGAAACCGCCGTGGAGTTGTTACGGCTGGATGTCACCGACACCCGGGCCAACCCCTATCCCGGCAATAACACCGAACAGAAGTTCATCATCAACCAGACCCTGATGGTACGCAGCGCGGACATCGACCGTATCCGCCAGGCCTCCCAGAACGTCAGTGACCTGGTGGATTCCGGTGTCGTGCTCTCTTCCGATTACGGTCCTGGCGGCCCCACCTACCTGTTCAGCGGTCTCAACGAGATCAAACCGGCCATGATTGCCAAGGCCACCGCTTCTGCCAGGGAAGCGGCCCTGCAGTTCGCCCGGGACGCCGACGCCGAACTGGGCGCCCTGCGTCGGGCCAACCAGGGTGTGTTCCAGATCCTGGCCCGGGACCAGGCTCCGGGAATCCGGGAGGATCAGCAGCCGGTCAAGACAGTGCGCGTGGTCTCCACCATCGAATACTATTTGCGCTGAGGATTGCTCCTGGCAGTTACTGGGTCGCCACCATCTCATCGGTGACCCGGTATTCCCCCATCAGCCAGCGCATCACTTCGATGGCGGCGGGGTGGTCGTAGGCGTCGTAGGTGTGCAACAGGCTCTGGCGCTTCTCATCGCTGATTCGACCCAGACCACCGTCCTGCAGCACCAGCAGGTCGGCCTGTAACTGGTGGGCAAGCTCTCTCCCCAACAATTCCCGGGCCGCTTGCAGAAATGCCTGACCATACTGGTAGTCCGGCCCCCGCCGGTAGGATTCTGCGAGGGTAATCGCCGGAACGGCGGTCAGGATCGGCTGCAGGGCGGGATTGATGCCATGGCCTGCCAGATGAGCGGCATTGGCGGCCGGTCTGCCCGTGAAAGCCCGCAAATGCAGGTGCCGGGACATCCGGTCGCCGTCGTTGACCGGATAGTTGTCCCAGAGTATGGGTTTTCGTCCCAGCAGATCACCCACCCGTTTCAGGTGGCCGGGCGAAATTTCCCTGGAGCAGACCTCCTCTCCGGTCCAGAAGATATTGACGTCGCGGTCGAGCGCCCGGCCCAACGTCACCAGATAATCGGCGGGCCGCTCCCCGAACACGCGATCCAGTACCGGATCGTCGGAATAATAGGTGGGACAGACGCTGAGACGGGGAATATCGGTGTGCTCCCGGACCCAACCCACGATGTCGGCCTGGACCCGTGCCAGATCCGGGGTATCCGGGCGCATGTCGTCAAACAGGATGGCAAGCTCGTCAAGGCCCGGCTTTTCCAGACCCGCCAACTTCCGTTCCAGCGCGACGCGGGCCGAATCATCAAACCGATTGAAAATTTCACAGGGACTGAGCCCGACACCGAAGCGTACCCCGTGTTCCCGGCAGAACTGCCCGAAGGAGGCCAGCTCGGCGGCTTCTGCCGGTGGATGTGGCTCCTGCCACCGACGGCGCAGAAAGGGATCGGCTTTGGGGGCATACAGATAGAATTCGTAACCGTGCGGTGCCAGCGACTTCAGCAGGCTGCGACGCTCCTCCCAGCTCCAGAGGGGACCGTAGAAACCTTCGATAATGCCCAGTGGTGTGGTCATGGTAGCCTTTCTCCCGCCCAGTGCCTGTTCACAGGACAGGTCTGGACAATATCGTTAAGCTGTTCGGTCATGTTACACCCGATTATTGACTAGACTCACCAATAGAAGAACCTTGCATTGAGGTAAACAGGAGATCCCATGGAAATCAAAACCTTTGCCGACCTGATTGACTGGACCCGCCAGCTGCACGCCCACCTTGCCCGCTGTCTGAAGGAATCTGCCGGGCAACACCCGGACGAACGGGCCAGCGCGCTGCTGGACTACATCAGCACCCATGAAAGTCTGCTCGAGAAAGCGGTGGCCGAGTATGAAAAGCAGGCCGACCCGAAAGCAATGCAGACAAGGTTGTATGATTACGGTATCCACAAGCCCATCGAGTCAAACCGCACCTGCGATACCCATTATAAGGACCTGGATTTCGCCGGCATCGAAAAGGAGATTTTCGATTTCCACGATCAGGTCATGGACCTTTACGACTCGCTGATTGGCAAGGCCGAAATCCCTGAGGCGAAGGCACTGCTGGAAGACCTGAAATCCCTCGAGGAGCATGAGGCCATGCGTCTGGCCAGCCAGATCGGACGGATGGATGACGTCTGACATGTACGACCTAAGTATAACGACCCAGACTAATTCGTTCCGTTCGGGCGCAATAATTGCTACGGTGAACCAACATATGGAGTTGTCCATCCCTGAAGGGAAAGAAAAACACCTCACAAAAACGACAAGAGGATAGAAGAGCAATGAAGATCCGTTCTGTTCTTTCCGCGGCGGTGCTGGCTGTGGCAACTACCTTTGCCGCCACGCAGGCGTACGCACAGGAAAAATTCAACCTCAGGCTGGCAGAAACCTGGGGGCCCAACTTCCCCATCTTCGGTGACACCACCAAGCGTTTTGCCGAAACCGTCGAGAAAATGTCCAACGGTCGCATCACCGTTCGCATCGACTCCGCCAACAAGCACAAGGCACCGCTGGGCGTCTTCGACATGGTCAAGGCCGGCCAGTACGACATGGGCCACTCCGCATCCTACTACTGGAAAGGCAAGGTTCCCGAGACCCTGTTCTTTACCAGCATGCCGTTCGGTATGAACGCCATGGAACAGTACGCCTGGTTCTATCACGGCGGCGGCATGGAGCTGATGCAGGAAGTGTATGAGCCGCACAATATGCTGTCCTTCCCGGGTGGTAACACCGGCGTCCAGATGGGCGGCTGGTTCCGTAAGGAAATCAACTCCCTGGAAGACCTGCAGGGCCTGAAAATGCGTATTCCGGGCTTCGCGGGTGAAGTCTTTGCCGAGGTTGGCGTCAACCCCACCAACATCGCCCCGGGCGAGCTGTACACCGCACTCGAGCGCAACACCATCGACGCGGTTGAGTGGGTCGGTCCGGCCCTGGATCTGCGTCTGGGCTTCCAGCAGATCGCTGACTACTACTACACCGGCTGGCACGAGCCGGCCACCGAGTTGCAGTTCCTGATCAACAAGCGGGTCTGGGACAAAATGCCGGAAGATCTTCAGGAAATCATGCGTGTAGCCATGCGCACTGCTTCCTATGACATGCTGGTTCATTCCCAGCACGCCAATGCTGAAGCCTGGGCCAATATCAAGGAAGAATATCCGAACGTACAGATCAGGCAGTTCCCGGATGACATCTTCCAGGCCATGTACGACGCCAACAAGAAGCTGCTCAGGAAAGCCGCTGAAGACAGCGACATGGCTGCCAGGATCATCGAATCCCAGCAAAGCTACCTGGAAAAGAGCCGGGCTTACACCGACATTTCTGAGCGGGCATATCTCAACACCATGGCCGAAGTCGAGTAAACCGGGGCCGTTTTTTTGAGAGCCGGGATCGCTCTTCGAGCGGTCCCGGTTTTGTCGTTTCCAGTGATGCAGTACAGAAATACCAAACCGCTTTGCGGGGGATGTTCGATGGGGTTCATTATCAAACTCGACGAGGGCCTTGCCTGGCTTTCGAAAATCTGCGGCTGGATCGCCTGTGTGGCCATGATCCTGATGGCCGCCAATGTGTTTTACGACGTCGTTGCACGCTATGCGTTCAATGAGGTATCCATTGCCATGCAGGAAATGGAGTGGCACCTGTATTCGGTCGTGTTTCTGCTGGGGATTCCCTATGCCCTGCGTACGGACGGGCATGTTCGGGTGGACGTGCTTTATACCAACTGGAGCGACAAGACCAAGGCCTGGGTCAACCTGGTTGGTGCAATCATTTTCGTTATTCCTTTCGCCTGTCTGATCGGCATCTACGGTTATTCCTTTGCCGTGGATTCCTACAACATGGGCGAGGGCAGCGGCGATCCGGGCGGGCTGCCGCATCGTTGGGTCATCAAGGCAGTCATTCCGTTTGCCGCTGTGTTCATGGGGACCGCCGGTCTTAATATGGCGACCTTTGCGATCCGGGTACTCTCGGGCGAAAAACGGTACGAAGTGGAACACAGTGGGGGAGGACTGGCATGATCGGTATCATCATGTTCGGTGCAGCCCTGGTCATGCTGATGCTGGGCTTCCCGGTGGCGTTCACCTTCGGCGGCGTTGCGCTGTTTTTCGGTATCTTTGCCGAGGGTATGGATCTGTTCGCGTTCATGCCCTACCGGATCATGAGCGTGATGCAGAACACCGTCCTGATGGCGGTTCCCCTGTTCATCTTCATGGGTGTTGTGCTGCAACGCACCAAACTGGCTGCCCAGCTGCTGACCTCCATGGGCAGACTGTTTGGCGGCCTGCCCGGCGGTCTGGCGATCTCCACCATCCTGGTGGGTGCTCTGCTCGCCGCCTCCACCGGCGTGGTCGGCGCCAGCGTGGTGGCCATGGGCCTGATTTCCCTGCCAGTCATGCTGGCCCACAAGTACGACAAGCGCCTGGCCACCGGTACCATCTGTGCATCCGGCACCCTGGGGCAAATCGTGCCCCCGTCCATCATCCTGATCATTCTGGGTGACGTACTGGGCCTGCCAGTCGGCGACCTGTTCAAGGCTGCGGTCTGGCCTGGCGTGGTGCTGATCGGCCTGTACATCATCTACCTCCTGATCCTGACCCACCTGAAGCCGGAAACCGCTCCAGCCATGCCGGAGGACCCGACCCGCTCCCGCAAGCAGGAGATCGTCTCGGCCCTGCTGGCGATCATTCCGCCACTGGCGCTGATCGTGGTGGTTCTGGGCTCGATCTTTACCGGTATTGCCACACCCACCGAATCCTCGGCCCTTGGTGGTATCGGCGCGGTGGTATTGGCCATCATCTACAAGCAGTTCTCGTTCAGGATGGTATGGGACGCAGCCACGGACACGGTCAGCGTGACCGCCATGGTCTTCGCCATCCTGATCGGCGCGACCGCCTTCTCCATGGTATTCAGCTACACCGGCGGTGACTATCTGCTCGAGGAATGGCTGCACATGCTCCCGGGCGAGCAGTGGGGCTTCATCATTCTGGCCATGCTGGTCATTCTGGTGCTGGGCTTCTTCATCGACTTCGTGGAGATTTCCTTCATCATCGTGCCGATTCTGGCACCGGTGGCCGAAGCCATGGGCATCAACATGCTGTGGTTCGCCATCCTGATCGCCATGAACCTGCAGACCAGCTTCCTGACGCCACCGTTCGGATTTTCGCTGTTCTACCTGAAAGGGGTGGCACCACCGGATGTGAAAACCACGGATATCTACAAGGGCATCATTCCGTTTATTGCCATACAGATATTCGTGCTGGCGTTGATCGTCATCTTCCCGGAGTGGTTCGGGATGAGTTCGACCTCCTGAGCCAGTGGTTCCCTGAAAAACCGGGCTTTCGAGCCCGGTTTTTTTATTTCCGAGCGGAACGGACCTGACAATTTGTGATCGTTTTCTATACTGAACGGAAGCCACTCATTTCAGACAGGTAACCGAGGGAAGGGGAACCCCATGACCGAAAGTACTGCCCGGAAAACCGAACAATCCGAAAAACAGCAGAAAGCCCACGTTCTGACCCTGCCACTGGCAGACACCCTGGTTGACCGCGAGCCATACAGTTACGAGCGGTGGCTGGTCACCAAGCTGATGCGCATGACCGGTTCGCCGCCAGTGCGGTTCCGGCTCTGGAACGGCGATATCATCGAGCCCGAGCAACAGGACGCCAGCTTTACCCTGCAGCTCAAAGATCCCAAGGCTCTGTATTCACTGGTCGCCAACCCGAACCTGGCCTTTGGCGACCTGTACGCCGCCGGCCGGCTCGATGTCGAGGGCAACCTGCCCGACCTGATGGAAACCCTGTACCGGGCGGTCCATGCGGCGCGCGAGAAGTGGCCACGGTGGCTTGACGCACTCTGGAAAAACCACAACCCCCGCTCCACCGGCATCGCCGAGGCCCGGGAGAACATCCATCACCATTACGATCTCGGCAACGACTTCTACCAGCTCTGGCTGGACCAGGCCGAAATGCAGTACACCTGCGCCTACTACGAAGAGCCGGACCTGACCCTTGAGCAGGCCCAGCTCGCCAAGCTGGAGCATGTCTGCCGCAAGCTGCGCCTCAAGCCGGGCATGACGGTGGTGGAGGCCGGCTGTGGCTGGGGCGGCCTGGCCCGTTACATGGCCCGCAACTATGGCGTGAAGGTGCATTCCTACAACATCTCCCGGGAGCAACTGGCGTACGCCCGGCAGGAATCCGAACGCCAGGGGCTGAATGGGCTGATCACCTATGTGGAGGACGACTATCGAAACATCGAAGGGCAGTATGATGCCTTTGTCTCTGTCGGCATGCTCGAGCACGTGGGCAAGGCAAACTACCCGGCGCTGTCCGAGCTGATCAAGCGCAGCCTGAAGCCCGACGGCATCGCCCTGCTCCACAGCATCGGCCGGAACCGGCCCATGCTGATGAATGCCTGGATCGAGAAACGGATTTTCCCCGGTGCCTACCCGCCCAGCATTGGTGAATTCATGGAGATCTGCGAGCACAGCGACTTCTCGGTACTCGATGTGGAGAATCTCCGGCTGCATTACGCCCAGACACTGACACACTGGATGGAGCGTTTCGAGGCCAGCCGGGACAAGGTTGCTGACATGTACGACGAGCACTTCACCCGGGCCTGGCGCCTCTACCTGGCCGGCTCCATTGCCGCCTTCCGGGCCGGGTCGCTGCAACTGTTCCAGGTGGTGTTCACCCACGGGGGCAACAACCAGCTGCCACAAAACCGGCGTGACCTCTATACCTTCCCGGCAGCCCCAGAGGAGGCCTGATGGATTATTACGACCTGATCATCGTCGGTGCCGGCCCCGCCGGCTCGACCCTGGCCAAGGCCCTGGAGAACAGCGGCAAACGCATTCTGATCATCGACAAGCAGGACTTTCCCCGGGACAAGACCTGCGCAGGGTGGGTTACTCCGGCGGTCATGAAAGAGCTGGATATCGATCTGACCGATTATGGTGCCGGCCGGACCCTGCAGCCGATCCGCCGTTTCCGGATTGGCATGATGGGCCAACCGCCCGTCGAAAATGATCATGGCGAGGTGGTCAGCTATGGCATCCGGCGCTGCGAGTTCGACAACTACCTGCTGGACCGGGTGACAACGGCCACCCGACAGCTGGGCACCCCGGTGAAATCCATCGAACGCCGGGGCGGCAACTGGGTCGTCAATGAGACCTGGGAGGCGCCTCTGATTGTCGGTGCCGGCGGCCACTTCTGCCCGGTTGCCCGGCTGCTGGGTGACGGCCCGGGCAGCCATGAAACAGTGGTGGCGGCCAAGGAAGTGGAATTCGAAATGACCGACGAGCAGGCCAGCCTTTGCCAGGCCCGGGGCGATACCCCGGAGCTGTGGTTCTGCCGGGATCTCAAAGGCTATGCCTGGGTGTTCCGTAAGGGCAACCACCTCAATATCGGCCTGGGCCGGGAGGACAACCACAAACTGAGCGAACATCTTCAGGCATTCGTCG
The DNA here is from genome assembly GCA_034189235.1 of Pseudomonadota bacterium. Taxonomy (GTDB): domain Bacteria; phylum Pseudomonadota; class Gammaproteobacteria; order Pseudomonadales; family Oleiphilaceae; genus Marinobacter. Next base: position 40,727 of record JAXHVJ010000008.1, on the reverse strand, counting down.
AGGAGATGAAAGCCAGCGGCCGCATCCCCACCGACCTGCCCGGACGCTTCAAGGGCCATGCCTACCTGCTGTATGCCCACGCCGAGCGCCCCCTGGTCGCCGACGGCGTGATCCTGATTGGCGATTCCGCCGGCCTGGCCTATACCCAGAGCGGTGAAGGCATCCGCCCGGCCGTGGAATCCGCCCTGCTTGCCGCCGAGGTGCTCCGCAGGGCGACAGATTACTCCGCCCCCTCCCTGCAAGTGTATGGGGATGCCATTGCCGAACGCTTTGGCAACCGGGCATCGGACACGGAACAGGGCTGGCAGGTACCGGACTGGGTGAAATTGCCGCTGGCAAGCACCCTGATGCGCTCCCACTGGTTTACCCGGAAGGTGGTGACCGAGAAGTGGTTCCTGCACCGGGAGGTGCCGCCGCTAGAGGTTGCAGTGTAAGCCGAAAAAATGGCGGCCCTCAGGCCGCCATTTGCCGCACACCCCGATATTACTTCCCGAGGTAACTCCGGTACATCCACACCGTCTTTTCCTGCTGCGAGAGATAGTCGCTCATCAGGGCAACGGTGCCTTCGTCCTCGGCGTCACCGGCCAGGCTCAACAGGTTGCGCTGCTTGCCGATGAGTTTGCCGAAGCTCTCCACGATGTTCTCCACCGCTTCACGTCCATCGGAGACATCCTTGCGCTCCGGAATTTCCGAGCGCTCCATATAGGTGCTGTAGGCGTGGGCCGGACGGTGGCCCAGGGTAAGGACCCGCTCGGCGATCTCGTCGATTTTCAGGAGCAGGTCGTCATACAGCTCTTCGAACTTGGCGTGCAACTCGAAAAAGTTCTCGCCCTTGATGTTCCAGTGATAGCCTCGGACGTTCATGTAGAAAATCTGGTAGTTGGACAGCAGATCGTTCAGCGCATCCGACAGCTCAACGGTTTTCCCACTATCGAGACCAATAAAGTTCTTGCTCATCAGGTACCTCCTTGGCGCTGATTGAAATCTCCAGGGCCCACTTTAAGCGGGGTGGCAAGATCCGTAAAGTTAGTTGTATCCGAAAATCTATTCCATAGCCAGTGTCCCGTCTGGTTACCGGGATCAAGGGGCGGTCAGACTCCCGGCCCGCATTCGAGGCACTCATCGGTCATTTCCGGTCCGATCCGGAGGTTCCGGTTCAACTGCTTGAGCGCGGTACGCAGCCCCTCCTCGATCACCGGGTGGTAGTATGGCATGGCGGCCATCTCACTGACGGTCATCCGTTTCTGGGCACACCAGGCCAGCAGGTGGGCAATGTGTTCCGCCGCCGGGCCGAACATTTCCGCCCCCATGAACAGGCCACTGCCATGCTCGCCATAGACCCTGAGGATACCCCGGTTCTTGCCAATGACCCGGCTGCGCCCCTGGTCGGCAAAGGAAACCTCGCCCACTGCGAAACAGCCATGGCATTGCTCGCCGACCTGATCAATGGTCAGGCCGACGGAGGCGATCTGGGGATCGGTAAACACCACACCCAGGGGAACGTAACGCAGACCGGTGCGCACATCCGGCCAGGCGGCAGCATTGTCTCCGGCGATGCGGCCCTCCTCCGCAGCCTCGTGCAGCAGGGGGCGATCGTTGTTGGCATCGCCGGCGATGAAGATGTGGCTGTCGCCGCACCGCAGGGTGTACTTGTCAAATACCGGTGACCCCCGGTCATCCAGTTCTATATCGGCATTCTGGATATCCAGGTTATCCACGTTCGGGCGACGGCCGGTAGCCGCCAGCAGATAATCGAAGGTCTCGGTCACCGGCTTGCCCGAGCCGTTCCTGAAGGTGACGGCCACCCCTTCATCGGTCCGCTCGACATGAGTGACATCGGCATCCGGATCCAGCGGGAACTCCTGATTGAAAACCTCCAGGGCGCAGGCACGGATGGCATCGTCCCGGATCGAGCCGATCGCCCCGCCAACGCCGAACATCCGAACCCGCACACCGAGACGGCTCAGGGCCTGCCCGAGTTCCAGGCCGATCACCCCCGGTCCGAACACCGCCACCGAGACCGGCAGGTCATCCCAGTCAAAGAGGTCATCGTTGACGACGAGGCGATCCTCAGCCTCCTTCAGGAAACCCGGAATGTTTGGTCGGGATCCGGTGGCGATGATGATACGTTCGGCATGGACCTCCACGTCATCGCCAACAACGAGGCGGTTGGGGCCGGCAAAGCGGGCATGCCCTATCAACCGGTGGCGCTCGGGGAAGCCATTGACGGATTCCACCACCGACGAGACAAAACGATCACGTTCCTGGTGCACCCGCTCCATGACCCGGCGGCCGTCGATTGAAACCTTTCCCGGCGAGATACCGAATTCCTCTGCCTTAACCATGGCATGGGCATGCTCTGCAGCGGCAATCAGCAACTTGCTGGGCATGCAGCCGACCCGGGCGCAGGTTGTGCCATACTGCTCTCCCTCGATCAGGACGACCCTGTCCGTTGCCTTCCGCACACGCTGGTAGGCCACCATCCCGGCCGTGCCTGCCCCGATGATCGCCACATCCACTTCGCGCTTTTCCACAACATGCCTCCTTAGCCCCGAATCAGGCGGGGGTTCTGTGAATTCTCTGGCTGTCCGTTTCTTCCAGTATAGAACCAGCCCGGGGGCTGACGTAAAGCAAAGCGGTATTGCACAGGACACCGGTCTGAAAATGACCTACCCTTACCGCTTTCTGCCAACAGGTTCGACGGGAGATACCGGATGGTTCAATACTGGCCAGAATTCCTGACCATTGTCGTGGCTCACCTGCTGGCTGTGGTCAGCCCCGGGCCGGATTTCGCGGTGATGCTCAGACAGGCCCTGTGCCAGAGCCGAAGGAATGCGTTATTGAGTGCCGCCGGCGTGGGCGCAGGCATTCTGGTGCATGTGAGCTATTCCCTGCTGGGCATCGGGCTGCTGGTCAAACAGTCGGTGATGTTGTTCAGCGTATTGAAGGTGGTCGGGGCGCTTTACCTTGCCTGGATCGCCCTGCAATGCCTCAGGGCCAGGGCCGGCGGCATCCATGTGGAGACCGGGAACGCTCCGGCCCAGTCAGCCTTCGCGGCATTACGGCTCGGTTTTCTCACCAATGCCCTCAATCCCAAGGCAACGCTGTTCTTCGTGGCCCTGTTTTCGGTGGTGATCAGCCCCGGTACACCACTGGTGGTGCAGGCGGGGTATGGAGTTTATATGGCGGTGGCCACCGGCGCCTGGTTTGCTCTGGTGACAATATTTTTCACCCTCCCCCGGGTCCGCCAGGCGTTCAACCGCTTTGGTCACTGGCTGGACCGGGTCATGGGTGGGGTGCTGCTGGTACTGGCTGCGCAACTGCTGCTTTCCACAGTGAGCGAATTGCAGCCTCTGTCTGCTCCCAGCCCAGGCACGGATCGGTGATCGAGCAACCGTAGAGCAGCTCGGGGCCATCATCCTGACGCCCCGGTTCGAGGAAGCTTTCCAGCATCAGTCCACGGATATGAGTGTTTCCGGCCCGCCTCTGGGCCATGACTTCCCGGGCAATATCGATCTGGCGCTCCGCCTGTTTGCAGGCGTTGTCGTGGCTGCAGTCCACCATGACGGCAGTGGACAGGCCGGCCTTTTCCAGTCCCGCCACGGCAGCGGCGATGCTGTCAGCATCGTAGTTGGTCACTCCCCGGCCACCGCGGAGCACCAGATGGGTATCCGGATTACCCCGGGTCGAGATCATCACCGGCGCCCCGGTGGCGGACACGCCCAGGTGATGGTGTGGATGGGCTGCGGAGTTCATGGCGTTGGTGGCCACCGTGATCCCGCCGTCAGTGCCGTTCTTGAAGCCGACCGGCATGGGCAGACCGCTCACCATTTCCCGGTGAATCTGGGATTCCGTGGTACGAGCTCCGATAGCGCTCCAACTGATCAGATCACCGAGATAATCCATGGCAAACGGGCTGAGGGCCTCGGTGGCCAGAGGCAACCCGATCCCGGCCAGTTCCCGCAGAAGCCGGCGGGAACGAACCAACCCCTGCTGCAGATCCCCCTGCCCATTCCGTTCCGGATCATACAGCAGACCTTTCCAGCCGACGGTGGTCCGGGGCTTCTCCAGGTATGCCCGCATCACGATCAGGAAGCGGTCACTGACCTCCCCGGCCAGCTGTTTGAGCCGACGACCGTAATCCAGACCAGCGTGCTCATCGTGAATGGAACACGGGCCCATCACGATCAGGATCCGGTCATCCCTGCCCTGCAGGATATTCCGGATCGCCTGTCGATAGCCCTGCACCTGAGCCAACAGATCCGATCCTGCAGGAAACTCCCGGCGCAGTTGTTCCGGTGATGGCAGGGCGGTTTCGTGTCGGTGGCTGTCTGCTGCCGCGACAGCGTCGTTCAGCGCATCAGCTTTCAGTGGCATGTTCATAGCGGTATTCCCGTTTCCCTTGGTCAGAATCCAAAAAGCCCCGGCTGGGCTACCAGTCGGGGCTTTTTCGAGTCCGGTGGCAGCCTGGGTTACTGCCGGGCTGCCTTCCTCGTAATTCGTCGGATCAAAATCCTATGGGCGGCCCGGATTCTGGCTAAAATAAAAGCCATAACCAAACCACCAGAAAAACACAGCAGCGACCGCAACCTTCGTTTTTACGCCGAAAGCTTGCAGAACATTCAATTGACAGGTCGCGTTTGTGGTCTTCATGCTTTTCAATATATACCTCCGGTTTCCGGCTTGGCAACCCGGAGGCCGAAGTTTTTCCGTTTGCCATTCATTCTCGGAGTGCCAATGCCCCCATTCCACGTCGCCTCCTACCGTTTTCTGGCCCTGATTATCATGGTCGTGCCCTCCTTGTTGGTCTCCCTGTCTGCCCATGCCCAGAGCGAGACCCGCAGTTACCAGCTGGACGCCCGCCCTGCTGAAGACGTGGCCGCCCGGATCCGGGATCTGTATGCCGATGCACCGGTCACAGTGACTGCCCGGGGACAGCAGCTGATGGTGCGGGGCGAACCCCGCCTGCTGGATGAAATCGGCACCCTGGTGGAGTCGCTGGACGCGGCCCCCGCCCAACTCCGGATCACGGTGAGGACCCGTGAGGAGGCCAGTGGCGAGCGCTCGGGGGCGGGCGTCTCGGCCCGGGACGGGAACGTCGGTGTCACCGTGGAGCGCAAGATCACCAGCACCGGCAGCAACCAGCTACGGACCCTGATGATCCAGGATGGCCAGACTGCCCACATCACCTCGGGCCAGGTCCGCACCTTGCCCATAGCCATTCGAGGCGGCCGGAACCCGGCGGCGATTCTGGAGCAGGTGGAAACACGCAGCGGTTTCCTGGTCAGCCCCCAGGTCATTTCCAGTCAGGCCGTGGAACTGAACGTTGTCTCATTCGAGGAGGACCCGGCACAGATTCAGGGCTATGAGACGGAAGCGCTGCTGACAATCCGGCGAGTCGAACCCGGACAATGGGTCTCCCTGGGCAGCATTGTCCGAAACAGTCGGCGCAGTGGCAGCGGCATTGCCTATCAGGTGGAGAGCAACCGCTCCAGCAGCCGCAGCATAGAGGTCAAAGTGGAGCTTATGCCCTGAATCAGGCGCTGGCTTTCTTCATCAGCACCTGTTTGGCTTCGTTGATCCTGGCGGCGAGGTAGTCGTTGCCGCCCCGGTCCGGGTGCAGTTTCTGGATCAGCCGGCGGTGGGCCGCGATGATAACCTCCTTCGGGCAGCCGGGCTCCACCCCGAGCACTTCACAGGCCTCGCGCTCGGACATATCACTGGCCGGTGGCCGATTCTGGCCGGCCTGCTGCCGGGAATCAAGATCCGGATCGGGATTCTCCCTGCCCATCATCCGGGCCAGTGCCGGGGCATACTTCAACAGGGCCGGGATCTTGCGCAGCAGGGGGATCACGGCCGCAATGGCGGCGGTAATGACGTGAACCCGACCAGCCACTACCATGGACAGCAACAGGGCGCCACCGACCACCAGCACGCTCTTCCAGGCAGCATCTTTCTTCTTTTCCGGCGTCAGCGCGCCCCAGCGTTTGAGAATAACGAAAACGGCCGCGGCCAGCGCCAGGCCGAGAATCCACTGCATGGGCTAATCCCCTTTTGGCATGCGGTCGTAATTGTGTCACCAGCGATATGGAACATACCAGTGTCCGGCCAACGGGGCAGCGCCGTGCGCCCACCAGACACCGCTTTTCGATCGCTTGTAGTCTTAACGGCTGTCAAAACGGTGACAACCCCTGCCGTTTTTTATAGGATGCCGCGTTTTATAAAAAACAACAGCCTCCAATATCACCTGTGTTGATCCGAGACATCAACACTCAATGGACACAGATTCCAGGGTCTGAACTATGCGCACTGCTTCCCGCTTCATCATTGTCATTATTTTTCTTGGCGTCGTCCTTGGTGGCATCTTTGGTTACAAGTTCTACCAGTTCGGCCAAATGAAGGAGCAAATGTCCCAGCCGCAACCGCCGGCCAAGATATCCGCGACCGATGCCCGCGTCGAACAGTGGACACCCTCCATCAAGGCCGTTGGCAGCATTGAAGCCATCAATGGTATCGAGATTGCCAACGAGGTGCCCGGTGTCATCGAGAGCATCAACTTCGAATCCGGCGATACCGTCCGGCAGGGCGACGTGCTGATCCGTCTGAATGCGGAAATCGACGAGGCAGCGCTGCGCACACGACGGGCCGAAGCCCAGCTTGCGGAACAGGAATTCAAGCGGGTATCCGACCTCCTGCCCAGGCGCGCGGTATCACAGTCCCAGTATGACCAGGCCAAGGCCAACTACGACGCCGCCCGGGCGCGGGTAAATGAGGCGGAAGCCCAGCTAAACAAAAAGATCATCCGGGCGCCGTTTGACGGCACGGTGGGCATCCGGATGGTGGACCAGGGTGAGTACCTTGCCACCGGCACATCGATTGTCGAGATCAACATGCTCAACCCGATTTACGTTGACTACACCCTGTCCGAAAAGAACCTGCCCGATATCGCTACGGGCTTCCCGGTGAAAGCCACCGTGGCTGCGGTCCCGGACGCCGAGTTCGAGGGCGAGATCAGCGCCATCAATACCTCGGTGAATCCGGAAACCCGCACCGTACGCGTTCGTGGCACCCTGCAAAACGAGCAGCAGCTACTCCGCCCGGGCATGTTTGCCACGATCATGACCCTTCAGCCCGAGGACAACGAAGTGGTCACGGTGCCAAGAACCGCAATCTCCTACAACACCTACGGTGACTTCGTCTTCGTAGTCGAGAAGAACGACAATGGCGAGCTGGTGGTCAACCGCCGTACCGTCAGCACCGGCCAGACCCGGGAAGGCCGGGTAGCCATCCTGTCTGGCCTGGAAGCCGGAGAAACCGTTGTCTCCAAGGCTCTGCTGAGATTGCGGGCCGGCCAGCGAGTCGAGATCCAGGAAGACGCCGGGCAAACGCAGGAGGCGTCTGAATAATGCGATTTACCGACATTTTCATCCACCGGCCGGTAATGGCGACGGTGGTCAGTCTGCTGATCCTGCTGCTCGGCGCCCGGGCCGCCATGGAGATGGAGATCCGGCAGTATCCGGAACTCGAAAGCACCACGGTCACCGTCACCACGGCTTACCCCGGGGCCAGTTCCGACCTGATCAAGGGCTTCATCACCACGCCCCTGCAACAGGCCATCGCCGAAGCCAGTGGTATCGATTACCTGACATCAACCAGTTCCCAGGGCGCATCCACCATTGAAGCGAAGATGGTACTGAACTACGACGCCAACGCGGCCCTGGCGGAGATCCAGGCCAAGGTGGCAAGCCAACGTAACGTGCTGCCTGCCGAAGCACAGGACCCGGTGATCACGTCCACCACCGGTGATTCCACCGCGCTGATGTACATCGCCTTCTACAGCACCGAACTGGCGGTACCGCAGATTACCGATTACCTCACCCGGGTGGTGCAACCCAAACTACAGGCACTTTCGGGCGTCGGTAAGGCCCAACTGTTGGGCAGGAAATTCGCCCTCCGGGTCTGGCTGGATCCCGAACGCCTGGCCGCCGTGGACATGACCCCATCCGAGGTCGTTGCCAAACTCAGGGCCAACAACTACCAGGCCGCGGTGGGCAACACCAAAGGCCAGTATGTCGAAATCGCCATGACCAGCGATACCGATGTGGCGGATCCGGACCAGTTCCGGAATCTGGTAGTGAAAACCCGCAACGGCACGCAGATCCGGCTTCAGGACATCGCCCGCGTGGAGCTGGGCTCGGAAACCTACGATGAGCTGGCACTGTACAAGGGGCAGCCCGCTACCTACGTCGCGATTGAACTTGCCCCCGGCGCCAACCCGTTGACAGTAGCAGGCCTGGTAAAGGATGCGCTCCCGGATATCGAGAGTCAGCTACCATCCAGCCTGAATGTCCGGCTCGCCTATGATGCTTCTGACTTCATCGAAGACTCCATCAACGAGGTGATCAAGACCCTGCTGGAAGCGCTGGTCATCGTGCTGGTGGTGGTATTCCTGTGCCTGGGCTCCGTCCGCGCCTCGGTGGTGCCCTCCGTGGCAGTACCGCTGTCCCTGATCGGCGGCGCCTTCATCATGCTGATGTTCGGGTTCTCCCTGAACCTTCTGACCCTGCTGTCCATGGTGCTGGCCATCGGCCTGGTGGTTGATGACGCCATCATCATGGTGGAGAACGTCCACCGGCACATCGAAGAGGGTGAATCCCGCTTTGATGCTGCCATCAATGGCGCACGGGAAATGGCAGTGCCCATCATTGCCATGACCACCACCCTGGTGGCGGTTTATGCCCCGATCGGTTTCATGGGTGGACTGGTGGGCTCCCTGTTCACCGAGTTCGCCTTCACCCTCGCTGGCACCGTGGTAATCTCGGGCATCGTGGCACTGACGCTGTCACCCATGCTGTCGGGCAAGGTTCTCAAGCCCCACGGTAACCCCGGGCGGTTCGAAGTGCTGGTGGAGAAGACATTCACCGGCCTGTCCAACGCCTATAAAGCGGCCCTGGGATCACTGATGCAGACGAAGGCCGTAGTGGTGTTCTTCGCGTTGGTGGTGCTGGGCTCCATCTACTTCATGGTGATGATGAGCCAGAACGAGCTGGCGCCCACCGAGGACCAGGGCATCCTGTTTTACCAGGGCCTCGGGCCGCAGACGGCCACCCTCGATTACCTGCGCGAACATGGTGACGAGGTGCAGAAGCGGATGGCTACCGTGCCGGGTTACAACGAAGACTTCATGATCATCGGTATCACCGGACCGAATGCCGTATTCGGTGGCTTCAAGATGAAGCCCTGGAGCCAGCGGGAAGTAAGTCAGTTTGAAGTCCAGCCGAAACTCAATGCCGAGCTGAAGAAGGTGACCGGGCTGCAGACAGCGGTATTCCCGCGCCCGTCCCTGCCCGGCTCCGGCGGTGGTTTGCCGTTCCAGTTCGTCATCACCACCGGCAGCAGCTATGAACAGCTGGATCAGGTGGCAGACGAGCTGCAGGGCAAGGCCATGGCCAGCGGCAACTTCATGTTCCTGCAGAAATCGATCAACTTTGACCGGCCGATTATCCGCATCAACGTGGACCGGGACCGGGTCGCGGACCTGGGGCTATCGATGCAGGACATCGGCCAGGCGCTGTCGAGCATGCTCGGCGGCGGGTATATCAACCGATTCAGCATGGAGGGCCGTTCGTACCAGGTGATTCCCCAGGTCGACCAGCAGTTCCGGCTGGATGAACAGGCCCTGAACGACTATTACATCCGCACTGACACTGGAGAGCTGGTTCCCCTGGCCAGCGTGGTGAGTTTCAGTCATGACGTCGAACCGTCCAATCGGACCCAGTTCAACCAGCTGAACTCTCTGACCCTCCAGGGCGTGGTTATGCCCGGCGTTGCCGCCGGCACCGCCATGGATTACATGGAAACCACCGCCGAGGAGGTGTTCCCTCAGGGCTTCAGCTTCGACTACACCGGCCAGACCCGCCAGCTGGCTACCCAGGGCAGCGCTTTGGTGGTGACCTTCTTCCTGTCCCTGCTGGTGATCTACCTGGTACTGGCCGCCCAGTTCGAAAGCTGGCGTGATCCGTTCATCATCCTGGTATCTGTGCCCATGTCGGTGGCCGGTGCCATGGCCTTCATCGTGCTGGGCTTCGCCACCATGAACATCTACACCCAGGTGGGGCTGATCACCCTGATCGGGGTGGTATCGAAAAACGGCATCCTTATTGTGGAGTTCGCCAACCTGTTGCAGAAGGAACGCGGCCTGGACAAGGTGCAGGCGGTGATCGAGGCGGCGGCCATCCGCCTGCGACCGATCATCATGACCTCGCTGGCGCTGATCTTCGCCATGGTACCGCTTCTGATTGCCATCGGCCCCGGTGCGGAGAGTCGTTTTTCCATCGGCCTGACCATCAGTGCAGGTCTTGGCATCGGTACCCTGTTCACCATCTTCGTGCTGCCGGCCTTCTACATCCTGCTGGCGCGGGATCATCATGGTTCGGCAGCCGATGAGTACGGTGACGAAGCCGAACAACCGGCAACAGGTCACTGAAAGCCGCAACTGAAAAAGCCCGGTCACCGAAAGGTAACCGGGCTTTTTCTTTGGGGATCCGGGATGGCTCAGCTGGCCTGCCTGCCCGCTGCCCGGTGCGGAAGCGACCGCCGCCACTGGACAGTCTCGCTCGGCAGTTCGCCGAAATGCTCCCGGTAGAGTGCCGCAAAGCGCCCGAGATGACTGAAGCCCTCGTCAGCCGCATAGCGGGAAATATGGGGCACCTCGCACTGACAGTCCACCAGCCGGCGCCGCACACGGACCAACCGGCAACGCTGGTAGAAGCGGTAGGGCGTCATCCCGGTCTCCCGCTTCATCAGGTAGTAGAGGTTGCGTTCGCTGGCTCCGGCATGACTTGCCAGTTCCGGCAGGTTGAACTGCCAGTCCGGTTGGCTCCGGATCCGGTCGATGGCTCTTTGTACTCTGCGATCGAGCACGGACGGCGCCAGTTCGTCGAGAACCTGTCCCGTCGTCTCCGATTCCACCAGGCGCGAAATCAGCTGCCGGGTGCCCGCTTCTGCCTGTTCACTGTCCGGAAAAAACCGGGCCTGCAGAAGGAACCTGTCGATCAGGCAACAGACCGTGCTGCCAGAGACGGATCGAGAGGCTTGCCCCACGGGTAACGTCGGCCGCACCGAGGGGACAACCATGACCAACCGGGTACCTGCGACCAGGTGCAGCGCCAACGACCCCGGGGCGGTATGGCAAGCTTTGCTATGAACGTCGTGCTCCCCCCACTCCTCCCCGATACGCACCCGGCCCGCCAGGACCCGCAACCACAAGGGCACGGGGGAGTCCCAACCGGTGATAATCAGTTCCTGCGCCACCGCCAGACAAATGACCGTGCCCCGGTCAGACGGCACGGCGTAGAGGGCGCCAACAGCCAAATCACTGTCGTTTTTTGGCCTGCACTGGATCGATGGCAAGACCGCCAACAACCGCAGCGCTGCCTGGAATTCCGACAGCGAGGCGCGATTCAGGCGAAGAAAGCCATCCAGTTCAACGGTTGCCAAGGGTTCCCGGGACATAAAACCACACGTTCTTCAGAGGCTTTGCTCTTTTTATTGGAAATCGCCCCGAAACCCTAGCCATATTTTGCAATCCCGCCATCCGGAAGCCACATAATCATACCGGACTTGATGTCCATCAATCAGAACATCAACTATCTGACCGGACCCGAACGGCTTGTTCCGGTGAGGTCTTGAGGGCGGCAATGAGTACCTCGGACCAGCGCTGGCTCCCGTCGTCCCTGCTCCCTCTCCACGGTGCCATATATAGGCGGAAACCGGCAGGGCCGGACAATTTTCAAGCCAGCACGCAATCAGGTACCCTGAAGCCCCTCCCGACCAGCACTCAGGGAATATAACTGACTGTGACTCTGAATAACCTGTTCTGGCTCTTTCTCGCCGGCTTTGCCGCCTGGTACTGGTGGCGGGCGAAGGCCATCAAGGATTTCGTACTGCAGGCGGCGCGCCGTTACTGCAAAACCATGGATGTCGAGCTCCTCGACGATGCGGTGTACCTGCGCGGCCTCTGGTTCAAACGGGACGACCAGGGAAGGCTGAGAGTCTGGCGCCGCTTCCTGTTCGACTTCACTTCCACCGGGGAGGAGCGCTACACGGGGCGGGTGATCATGCTGGGCACCAGAATCCTCAACATGGAACTGGAGCCGCACCGTTTCTGAGACCTGATTCGCGTTCTGATACAAACAGTTACGGAGCCAAATCCTGACTGTCATAGTTTTGTAGTATTCTGACCGGTACTGAACATCCAATTCCAGAAGGCGTAAGAATGCGAACACTGATCTCCTGTTTTCCGACGAAACTGGCAACCCTGCTGGCGCTATCTGCGCTCGGCCTTCCCTCACAGGCTACCGACCTGCAGATCCACGGTTCCAACACGGTAGGCGCCGTGCTGGCGCCAATGCTGGTGACCGGCTACCTCGAACAGCGCACCGGCTCATCCGTCTCTGCAAAAGCCACTTCCGTTGAAAACGAAAAGGTGATCGAGGCCAGCGAGGGCGGCAGACCGGTCCGGGTGCTGATCGCTGCCCACGGTTCCAGCACCGGCTACAAGGCCCTGGCCGCGGGCAAGGCGGATATCTGGGCATCGTCTCGCCCGGTCAAACCGAAGGAAGCCGAACAGTTCCGCAGCCGCGCCGACCTCACTACCCTGGACAGCGAGCACGTGATTGCCATCGACGGACTTGCGATCCTGGTGCATCCGTCCAATCCGATCAATCAGCTCAGCATTGACACCCTCGGCAAGATCTACGCCGGCGAGATCCGCAACTGGTCCGAGGTTGGCGGTCAGGACCGACCCATCAAACTCTATGCCCGGGATGACCGTTCCGGTACCTGGGACACTTTTGAATCCCTGGTCCTTGGCGAGCGTTACTCCCTGGCCGCCTCGGCCCAACGTTATGAATCCAGCGACCAGCTGTCCGACGATGTCAGCCGCGATCCGGCCGGCATAGGCTTCGCCGGCCTGGCTTCGGTACGCAACAGCAAGGTGCTGGCCATCTCCGAGGGTGATGCCCCCGCACTCAAACCGAACCAGCTCACCGTCGCCAGCGAAGACTATCCGCTGTCTCGCCGGCTGTTCATGTACACCCCGGGCAAACCCAAGAATAGCCTTGCCTCGGAACTGGTTGAATTTGCACTGGCCGGTGAGGGTCAGGAGCTGGTGGCCAGATCCGGCTTCATCTCGCAGAACCCCATTGCAGTGAAACCGGAGTTCGACAACTCGGTGCCCGCCTCCTTCCAGAAACTGACCGACCGTTACCAGCGCCTGACCGTCAATTTCCGCTTTGCAGAAGGCCACACCAAACTGGACAATAAGGCGCTGAGGGACTTGCGCCGGGTCCGGGACTACCTCAAGCAGACCGGCAAGACCGCGGATGACCTGATGCTGATTGGCTTCGCCGACCAGCAGAACAACGAACTCCGGGCCCAGATGAGCTCCGAGCTGCGGGCGCTGTCAGTGCGCAAGGCACTCAACGAAGTGGGCATCAGGGACGTGGCCTATACCGGTTATGGCCACTACATGCCCGTCGGCGGCCGCGGCAGCCAGCGTAACGGTCGGGTTGAGGTCTGGGTCCATTCCCGCCAGGCGGACTGATTCGACCAAAGCAAGCCCCGGATTTTCGGCAATCACCTATCCGCGTAGTAGTCACAGATAGGTTTGGGTTTCCTATACTGTGCTGGTCATTTCCATCCAACAGACCGGGACAATGGACATCCAAACAGACCACCGATACGCGATTAACCTGAACGTCCGGGGCATCCAGCCCTCCGCCACCCTCCGCATCAACGAGCTGAGCAACCAGCTGCGTTCCGAAGGAAAAGACATCATCAAGCTCGGCCTGGGGCAATCCCCGTTCCCGGTTCCCGATCGGGTGGTGGAAGCACTGAAGGCGCACGCCCACGAGAAAGACTACCTGCCGGTGAGAGGCCTCAGGGGCCTGCGCGAAGCCATCGCCGGCTATATCAACCGCAATGAGCGCATGCGCTGTACCTGGGAAGACGTCCTGATCGGCCCGGGCTCCAAAGAGCTGCTGTTCATGCTCCAGCTGGCCTACTACGGTGACCTGCTGATCCCTCGCCCGAGCTGGGTTTCCTACGCGCCCCAGGCCCGGATCATCGGCCGTTCGGTACACTGGCTGCCGACCCACGCCGAAAACAACTGGCAGCTGACCGCCGAGGAACTGGACATCATCTGCCGGGACGACCCATCGCGCCCGCGTATCCTGATCCTCAACTACCCGTCCAACCCGACCGGTTGTACCTACACCGACGACCAGCTGCTGGCGATCGCCAACGTGGCCCGCAAGTACAAGCTGATCCTGCTCTCGGACGAGATCTACGGGGAAGTAAACTTCGAAGGCAAGCACAAATCCATTGCCCGCTACTACCCGGAAGGCACCATCATCAGCACCGGGCTGTCCAAGTGGGCCGGCGCCGGCGGCTGGCGCCTGGGCACCTTCATCTTTCCGCCCGAGCTGCGCCCCCTGCAGGATGCCATGGCGATCATCGCCAGTGAGACCTACACCGCCACCAGCGCGCCGATCCAGCACGCGGCCATTGCTGCGTTCCAGGGGGGTGAGGATATCGACGAGTATCTGAAACAATCCCGTCGCGTACTGAAGGTCGTAGGCGAGTATATGCACCGGCGCCTGAGCGAAATGGGCGCCGTGGTACAGAAGCCCGAGGGTGCGTTCTACCTGTTCCCGGACTTCTCCGACTTCCGTGAGCAGCTGGCCCGCAAGGACATCAAGACCTCACAGGCCTTCTGCACTACCCTGCTGGAGAACACCGGCGTGGCCATCCTGCCTTCCAGCGATTTCGGCTTTGTGCCGGATCACCTGGGAGCCCGTCTGGCTTTCGTCGACTTCGATGGCGGTGACGCCCTGGCGCTGGCCGGCGACGACTACGCCGGGCAGGAACTGGACGACACCTTCGTCGGACAAGCCTGCCCACGCCTGGTCCTGGCAATGGACAGGATGGAGCGCTGGCTGCAGAGCCTGTGACTCCGTCGTGTTAGACTGGCGCCCTCACTCCACGAGACCAATGAGGGCGCCATGTCTGATTCCGTTTTCCTTCGCGATATCACCGATTTTGCCGAGACCCTGGCCCGTGAAGCGGGGGAACTGATCCGTCGCGAGCGGGAAGACAATACCCTCCGCACCGACTACAAGCACCAGACCGAACTGGTCACACACGCCGACGTGATGGCCGACGAGTTCATCACCGGCGCCATCCGCAAACGCTTCCCGGACCACCGTATCCTGTCCGAAGAAATCATGCCGGACCTGACCCAGGCGGAGAACCTGGACACCCCGCTGTGGATCGTCGACCCCATCGACGGCACCGTGAACTACGCCTACGGGCATCCCCAGGTGGCGGTATCCATCGCCTATGCCGAGCAAGGTGAAGTAAGGGCCGGCGTGGTCCACGCGCCCTTCCCTGCCGAAACCTTCCGGGCCACCAAGGGCGAAGGCGCCACTCTCAATGGCGAACCCATCAATCACAGCGGCGCCACCGAGCCCCGGCAAGCCCTGTTCGCCACCGGCTTTCCCTACCACAAGGACAACCTGGAGCCCCTGGTCCGCCGCCTCGACGCCATGATTCACCAGTGCCGCGACCTGCGCCGCATCGGCTCGGCGGCGCTGGATATCTGCTGGGTGGCCTGCGGCCGTCTGGACATCTACTACGAAAACGTCAGCCCCTGGGACTTCGCGGCGGCCCGTCTGATCGCCAGGGAAGCCGGCGCCACCGCCGGGCACTTCGGTGAGGTACCCTCCGGTTATCCGGCCGATCTCTGGGGCCGGGACATCCTGATTTCGGCGCCTGCGGTCTGGGAGCCGGTTCGTTCCATTCTCCGGTCTGCCTCGGGGTATGACTGAGCTTCTGGTTTGACCTTTAGCTGGTTTCCCAGCCTGCTGTTTTTGCGGGCTGGCCCGATGTGGGCATCCCTTTCCCGGAACCGCTACAAGCACATCCATGTGCGCTTGACTCCGGCCATCCCTGGCCTCCGACATTCCGGGAAAGGGATGCCCACACCGGTCCGATCAAGCTGACAGTGATATCCGCTCTCCAGAACCTGAAATCGGCAAGCTTGGAGGAAAGCTAGACGCTGATATATCTGCCGATTCAGAAGGGAACGGTGGGATGGCTCTGCACAGAATGTTGAAGGCCAGGGATGGCCTGAAACAAGCGCACATGGACGTGCTCGTAGCGGTTCTGTGCAGAGCCATCCCACCGTTTCCCTGCACCGAAACCATCAGGCTACCAAATAGAAAGCAACTCCCAAGATCAGCCCCAGACGCCCTCGGAAACCAGCCCCCAGCTCTCCTCGAAGTCAGTCGATGGCAACCGGGAAAACGAAGACCGGACAAACCGCTGAATGCGGCCTTCCACAAACACCATGACAAAATCCGCACCCCGGGCGGCGCTGGTCCGTGGCCGAAGCCCCTGGCGGATTTCGCCTTCCTTCAGGGCCTGCCGGATCTGCATCTCCAGGCGCTCGAAGAACTGGGAGGCACGTTTGCGCAGGGAATCGTTCTCCCCCATCAGGGCGTCACCCGTGAGCACGCAGCACAGGCCCGGATTGCGCTCCGCGAACACCAGCACAAGGTGCACGAGCTGCTGCAACCGGGCCCGCACATCCTCCTGCTCCTGCAGAATCACCTGACAGCGGGAGAACACCGCTTCCTCGGCAAACTCGATGAGGGCTTCAAACATTTTCCGCTTGCTGGGGAAATGGCGGTAAAGGGCGGCTTCGGTTACCCCCACGGTGCGGGCCAGGCCGGCGGTGGTGATGCGGGCACCCGGATCGGTTTCCAGCAGTTCCACCAGGGCGTGAAGGATCGCTTCGCGGCGACTGGGTTTCGGGTCGGTCATGACAGGACTACAGCGCTCTGGGTTTCGGTTTTTATGATCGACGTCCTGGTTGAACATGGGGACAGATGAAAGGTTTCATCTGTCCCCACCTTCACCCTCAGAAGAAGGTGCCATCAATCGGCGAGGATGCGCTGGCATACATCTTCTTCGGCATGCGGCCCGCCAGGTAGGCTTCACGGCCGGCTTCGATGGCCAGGCGCATGGCATTGGCCATCCTGATGGGGTCTTTGGCCTGGGCGATGGCGGTGTTCATCAATACACCATCACACCCCAGTTCCATGGCGATGGTGGCATCGGAGGCAGTACCCACGCCGGCGTCCACCAGCACCGGTACACGGGCATTCTCGACGATCAGCCTGATGTTGTAGCGGTTCTGGATGCCCAGACCGGAACCGATCGGGGCGCCCAGGGGCATGATGGCCACACAGCCCATCTCCTCCAGGCGCTTGGCCAGCAGCGGATCATCGGAGCAGTAAACCATGACCCTGAAGCCGTCCTTGATCAACTCTTCCGCGGCTACCAGGGTTTCGGTCATGTTCGGGTAGAGGGTCTTTTCCTCACCGAGCACTTCCAGCTTGACCAGGTCGTGGCCGTCGAGCAGCTCTCGGGCCAGCTTGCAGGTGCGCACCGCGTCTTTCGCGGTGAAGCAGCCGGCGGTGTTGGGCAGGATGGTGTAGCTCTCCGGGGGGATCACATCCAGCAGGTTGGGTTCGTCCGGGTTCTGCCCCAGGTTGGTACGGCGTACGGCGACGGTGACGATCTCGGCGCCGCTGGCCTCGATGGCGCGGCCGGTTTCCATCATGTCCCGGTATTTGCCGGTACCCACCAGCAGACGGGACTGGTAGACACGGCCGGCAATTTCCAGGGGCTTGTCTTCGGGAAGCTGAACTTCAGGAGTATCGGTCATAACCTTTCCGGGTTGTCTGGATTTACACAATCAGGATGCGCAGGATGCGGCCGTGGCCGCCTGTAACGCTTGCAGAGAATTGCGTCAGCCACCGCCGATGGCATGAACCACTTCGACTCGGTCGCCGGGGTTCAGGGTGAATTCGGGGTACTGGCTGCGGGGCACGATATCCTCGTTGACTTCCACCGCCAGCCGTTTGCCGGTCAGGGCCAAAGATTCAATCAGGACGGAGACGGTCGCGCCGTCCGGGAGTTCCATCGCATCGCCGTTTACTTCTACCTGCATGTCGCTGTCAAACCTCGCATTGATTCAGCCTTGGCGCCGGAAACCTGCGCTAGCCAGCAGGCCCCAGCCAATCATGAAGCATACACCACCCATCGGGGTCACCGGGCCCAGCCAGTGATAACCGGTGAACACCAGCAGGTACAGGCTGCCACTGAACATCAGGATGCCCGCCAGGTAAAACCCGGCCGCAATTCCCAGCAAACGCCGGGACAGGCCGAAACCCGCCAGCACGGCAACCAGTACCAATGCCAGGGCATGGTACATCTGATAAGTCACGGCTGTCTGGAACACATCCAGGGCCCGCTCACTCACCATCTGGCGCAGGCCATGGGCGCCAAAGGCACCGGCCATGACCGCCAGCAGACCAAGCAGGGCGCCTGCAACCAGTGGCCAGCGTAATACCTGGCCCGTTGTCTGGGATGTTTCAGCAATCACAGTGGATTTTCTCTCCCGTGTCCAGGTTCATCACTGTCAGCATACCGCCCCAGACACAGCCGGTGTCCAGGCCGATGAACCGGTCACTGCCGGTATTACCCTGCAGCGCGGCCCAGTGGCCGAAAATGACACGGACATCGTCCTGCCTCGGGAACCGGAACCAGGGCTCGAACCCCTCGGGGGCATTGTCTGCGGACTCCTTGGTGGCCAGCTCCAGGGTACCGTCCCCGGCAATAAAACGCATCCGGGTGAAATAGTTGGTGATCATCCGCCAGCGGTCCATACCGGCCAGGCAGGGATCCCAGCACTCGGGTTCATTGCCGTACATGTGGGCAAAGTAATACTCCGCCTCATCGCTGCGGATCACTGCCTCGACTTCCCGGGCATAGCTGACTGCGTCCTCCACACTCCAGATGTGGGGAAGGCCGGCGTGAGCCATAACGAAATTGCGTTTGCAGTCGTAAACGCAAAAATTCTGCTGGCGCAGCCACTGCAGCAACCGGCCACAATCCGGGGCATCCAGAATATCGTCGAGGGTATCCTTGCGTTTTGGCGCATGGCCGCCAAGCGCCACTGCCAGCAGATGCAGGTCGTGGTTGCCAAGAACGACAACCGCACTGTCTCCCAGGCTCTCGATATACCGCAGGGTCGCAAGCGACGATGGCCCCCGGTTGATCAGGTCACCGGCCACCCAAAGACGGTCACGGGAGGGTGAGAAATCCACCTTGCCCAGGGCATCCCGCAAACGTTCATAACAGCCCTGGATATCGCCGATGGCGTAGTCAGTCATTACTCACCTCATCGCCGGTTCCGGTTTTCTGATCAAAGAGAAAGTCGGCAATGCGTACGTAGTCCGCCAGGCTGAGGTTTTCCGGTCGCAGCCCGTCATCGATGCCCAGGCTCTGCAGTTGCCCGGCGCTGATCATGCCACCGAGGGCCTTGCGCAGGGTCTTGCGCCGGGCGTTGAACGCCGTTCGGACCACCGCCTGCAGGGTCGCCAGGTCCCTGGCCGGATGTGGCAGCGTTTCGTGGGGCACCAGGCGGACAATGGCGGAATCCACTTTCGGCGCCGGCCTGAACGCGCCCGGGCCCACCTCGAACAGCGGCTGCACCTGGCAGAAGTACTGGGCCATGATGCCCAGCCGACCGTAGTTGTTGTCTCCTGGAACCGCCGCCAGCCGCTGCACCACTTCCTTCTGCAACATGAAATGCATGTCCTGCACCACGCCGGCCTGTCCGAGCAGGTGGAAGATCAGCGGTGTGGAAATATTGTACGGCAGGTTGCCGATGATCCGTAGGGGCCGGTCCTCCACCAGCTGGCTGAAATCGAATTTCAGTGCGTCCGCCTCGTGGATACGGAATTCCGGATAGTTGAAAAACCTGGTACGCAACACCGGAATCAGGTCCCGGTCCAGTTCCACGACCTGGAGGCGGGGATTGATCGCCAGGATTTCCTCGGTCAGAGCACCCGGCCCGGGGCCGATCTCGACGATGGCATCCTCCGGCCTGGGGTTGATGGCGCGCACAATGCGCTCGATCACCCCCGGATCGTGCAGGAAGTTCTGCCCAAAACGTTTTCTGGCCTGATGGCCGCCTTTCTGACTCACGACTCGCTCTCTTGTCTGGCCGCCTTCCGGCACCGTGCCATGTGTTCACCCATGCGGATGGCTGTGTGCAGGCTGCCGGCATCGGCCTTGCCGGTTCCCGCCAGATCCAGTGCCGTGCCATGGTCGACCGAGGTGCGGACAATGGGCAGGCCCAGAGTGATGTTCACTGCCCGGCCGAAGCCCTGGAACTTGAGCACCGGCAAGCCCTGGTCATGGTACATGGCCAGCACCGCATCGGCGTTATCCAGCCAGTGCGGCGTAAACAAAGTGTCCGCTGGCAGCGGACCGGTGAGATTGATGCCCTCGCCCCGCAACTTATCGAGGGTGGGCTCAATCACTTCGATTTCCTCCCGGCCCAGGTGGCCCCCCTCCCCGGCGTGGGGATTGAGCCCGGCCACCAGGATCCGCGGTTTGGCAATGCCGAAGAAGGTCTTGAGGTCCGCATCCAGGATGCGGGTCACCTGACTCAGCCGTTCGGGGGTGATGGCATCGGCCACGTCCCGGAGCGGCAGGTGGGTGGTCACCAGGGCCACCCGCAACTCGTCGGTGGCGAGCATCATCACCACCCGCTCCACGCCACACAGTTTCTGCAGGAATTCGGTATGGCCGCTGAAGGCGATACCGGCCTCGTTGATCACGCCCTTGTGCACCGGCGCAGTGACCATGCCATCCACCTCATCGTCCAGGCAGGCACGGGCAGCAATTTCCAGCGTTTTCAGGACATAGCGACTGTTGGCAGGGTCGGTCTTGCCGGCGGCCAGGTTCCGGCAGCCCTCCACCGGCCACACCGACAGGTGGCCCGGTTCCATCCGGGGCGGTGTTCCCGGCTGCCAGGCATGGAGTTCCACCTCAAGACCCAGCATCCGCGCGCGCTCGGCCAACAGCGCCTCGGTGGCGACCACCACGATACCGGCCCCGCGTGGCTCAAGAGCCAGCTGAAGGCACAGCTCGGGCCCGATGCCGGCGGGTTCACCCGCGGTCAGTGCCAGGATCACCGGTTCACTCATGACGACGTGCCTGCCTCCGCATCGGCCTGGCTTTCATCCGCGTACTCGCCCTTGAACTCGACAAAGGCCTCGTCGCGGATTTCCCGGAGCCAGTTCTGCAATTCGGTCTCGAACTTGCGGCGATAGATGGCCTGGCGGGCATCGGATTCCCGGGCCTCACCGGTCACATCCTTTTCGCGGCGCTCCTGCACCTGCAGGATGTGCCAGCCAAACCGGGAACGGAACGGCCCCTTGAGTTCGCCGAGGTCGGCCTCGAGCATCGCCTGCTCGAACGCCGGTACCATCTGCCCCCGGCTCACCCAGCCCAGGTTGCCCCCATCGGAGCCGGACACCGGATCGTCGGAGTATTTTTTGGCCAGTTCGGCGAAATCGGCACCGTCCTGAAGTTGCTGGTACAGATCACGGATCCTGGCCTCTGCTTCGGCATCGGTACGTGCCTGAGACGGCCGCACCAGGATATGGCGGACTTTGTGCTGGCGAACCAGCTGTTTCTGCTCGCCACCGCGTTTGTCCATAACCATGACCAGGTGGAAACCGCTGTTGTTCTCCAGCACCGGCGACGGCTCGCCGGGCGCCAACCCCGGTACCACAGGAGCAACCAGCGAAGGCAGCTGATTCTCGGTCCGCCACCCCATGTCACCGCCTTCCAGGGCGTTACTGGCATCCGACTCGGCAACGGCCACTTCCCGGAAGTCCCGGCCATCCACAATCTGCTGTCTCAGATTCTGCGCCTTGGTGCGGGCCGCCTCGACCGAAGCTTCACTGGTCGGGTCATCCACTTCGATGAAAATATAGGCAAGCCGGTACTCGGCTGTATCGCCGCCCTGGGCCTCCAGGGCCTGCAGGTAGTTTTCCACCTCCCGGTCAGTCACCCGCACCCGGTTACCCACCTGTCGCTGCTGGACGCGGCTGGTGAGCATCTCGTTGCGGATCTGCTCCCGGGCCTGGCGGTAACTCACGCCTTCCGCGGCCAGTTGCTGCTCGAACTCGGCCCGGGTCATGTTGTTCCGCCGGGCAATGTTGTCCATGGTTTCGTTCAGCTCGTTGTCGCTGATACGCATGCCCATCCTGTCGGCCATCTGCAACTGAATTGACTCGGTGATCAGCTGTTCCAGCACCCTCTGTTCCAGTATGTCCCGGGGGGGCAGGCCGGTACCCTGGGCCTGCAGACGGCTGATGATGGTATTGATCCGGGCTTCCAGCTCGGTCTGCAGGATCACGCTGTCGTCGACGATGGCAACGACCTGATCCAGCAGTTTGCGCTCGGCCTGGGCCGACACGGAGAGCGCCAGCATCAGGAACATCAGAAAGGTTGTCACACCCTGGCGAAAGGTCGCCTTCATAATCACCTCATATCAAAAAATGGTGTACACCGTTGGCCTGCGGTCCTGGTCCGGCCAGGGCTCAGGGAGTTCCGAAACGCCGGCGCTCCCTTTCATCAAACCCGTATATCGCCTCGGAGATCGAGGCCGAGGAACCGCCACTGCCGCCAAGGCCCTTGAGCTGGATCTGGAACAACAGGCTGGTATCCAGCTCCTGATCGTCGGTCAGGTAGCTCTGATGCACCACCTGGACGCTCCAGCAGCAGTTGTTGTACTCAAGCCCGGCGAGCGATCCCACTGTGCGGTCCAGACCGGAATCGTAAACCCACCGGCCGATCAGGCTAACACGGTCTGAGACCGGAACAACCGCCGCAATATCCGACTGTTCCAGCTCGTCCTTGCTGTAGGTATGCCCGAGGCTGGCCAGGTAACGGTAATCTTCCGAGTGGAAGGTCAGCTGGCTTCGCCCCTCTTCGGTCTCGCCGGTCTCCGGATCCCACAGGCCGGAAGAACGGATTTCCAGAGTATCCAGGGGACTGAGCACCAGCTCGCCGGCCAGTGGCGACCGGCTCCGGGTACTGCCACCGGCACCAAACAGGGTCACCTCCCGGTCCTGGAAGTACTGCACCTGACCAATGCTGACCCGCGCCCTTTCCGCCCCGGTAACCAGGTCATTGAAGCGGCTGGTCAGGGCCACGGTCAACTGGTTGGTATCGCCCACTCGGTCGCCGCCGCTGAAACGGTCCGGCTCGAACAGCTGGTCGAAGCGGAAACTCTTGATCGATGTATCGAAATCCGGGATGTCATTCTGGTCCGCGTCGGCACCTGCCCAGGCGTAATACAGCCGTGGTTCGAGGCTCTGGTTATACGGCACGCCGAACAGCTCCGAGCGGCGGTCAAAATAAAGACCGTTATCCCATTCAGCCACCGGAACGGTGCGATCAAAACTGCCACCGCCGAGACTGTAATCTTCGAGTTCATACCGGGTGTAATCAACGCTCACCGAGGGACGGCTGAAACCCCAGAGCGAACGCAAGGGCACCGCCAGCTCCGGCACCGCGCGGAAGCGCTGCCCGTTGGCCCGATCGAGGCCGGTCAGGTTGCCATTGTCCCGGTAGAACCAGGTGTACTGGCTCTCCAGCCCGGCTTCCAGCCACCCGGCCTCGGTAGTTCCGCCATACAGCACTTCCGGCAGCTGGGCGTAGGGTTTGTCTTGATCCGCGATGAATTCGCTGATGGTCTGGTAATCGTTCAGGTAGGCCTCGAAGTACTGGTTGGCACTGCGAAAACGCACGCCGCCCCGGCGCCGGAGATGGGTCGCCTGGTTGATTTCCAGGCTGCGGTTGAGATCGCTCAGGTAGTCATTGTCGCTCACCACCGAATAATCACCGTAGCCGGTCCAGCCGTGACCAAATCTGGCCCGGGTAGTGACATCCAGCGCCCAGCGCTCACCGCTCTCGCCCGGATTTTCATCCCGGAAAGCGGAGTCCTGGTTGATATAGCCTACCTGCAACACACTCTCGCCAAAGCGGCTCAGGTAGCGGCCTTCCGCTTCGTTGAACAGGCCCCGGCCCTCGATGTACTGGGGGGTCAGTGTGGCATCGTAGTGGGGTGCCAGGTTCAGGTAATAGGGCACCGCCAGGAAGGCGCCGCTGCCGGTACTGGAAGATCCGAACTGCGGGTAGAGAAAACCGGTCTTGCGGCGGTCATCGATGGGGAAGCTGGCCCAGGGCCAGTAGAACACCGGAACATCCAGCACTTCCAGGCGAACATGCCTGGCGGTGCCAACCCCCCGGGCCCGGTCCAGCCTGATATCCGACGCCAGGATCGCCCAGTCATTCTGCCGGGGACCACAGGTGGTCAGCAAACCATCGCGGATTTGCACCTGGTTTTCGGAAATCCGGGACAGACTGGAGGCATTACCACGCATTTCGGGGCCATGCAACAGGAAGGTCGCCGTGTCGATATCGAAGCGCCCACTCTCCAGGCTGTAATCTGCGGACTCTCCGGTGAGCAGGAATCCGTTGCCGCGGCTTACCAGTGGACCGCTGACCGAAACGGACCCTGTCTGCTGGTCGTACCGGGCCTCCGAGCCGGTGACCTCGAAGCCACCCTGGCGAATCCGGACATCTCCCTGCAGGTAAAGCTCCCGGTCGATTTCGTAGCGGGCACTCAGGCCACTGGCCTGGAGCGGCTCGCCGGCGTCCGCGCCCGGACCAGTGAAGGCAGAACCCACACCTTCGGTGCCGGAAGGAAGGTAGCCACCCTCACAGAACACCGGCAACCGGTCCCGGACCCCGGTGGGCAGTTCGGCCCGGGGGCGCCAGTCGATCTCCGCTGCCGAAGGTGGTGCGCCGCCCTCGGCCGCGGCTGTTGTCGCCAGAACATACCCCGACAGGATAACCGGGGCTGCACCGGAAATCCGGCGGATCCGGCCAGACAACCGGCGGGCCGGTCGCTTCGGGCTACTGATGGCGGATTGCACGGTGGCAGGATTCCTGTTCCGGAAAGTGGATTTCGGGGCCTGAATTCGAGCCGCCTAGTTTACACGGCCCCTTGCAGCTTGTTAACGGAAACTCCGCTGTAAAACCGTTTTACCCCCTTTATACTCCTCTGCTAACTTTCGGAATCAATGCCAACGAATATGTCGGGACAATCAACCACCCCTATGGACACGCGCCAGCAGTCACTGACCCGTTGGGTCAGGCAGTTTTCCGGTTTCGAGCATGCCGAGGCGGAGCCCGTCTCCGGGGATGCCAGCTTCCGCCGTTATTTCCGGGTATGGCGCCGGCAACAGAACGGCGAACAGACTCCATTCATTGTCATGGATGCGCCCCCCGAACATGAAGATTGCGTTCCGTTCCTGGCCATTGCCCGGCACTGGCACCGTCACGGCGTAGCGGTGCCAGCCATTGAAGCGAGCGATCTCGAGCAGGGCTTCCTGCTCCTTGAGGACTTTGGCGACCAGCTGATGCTGACCGGACTGACCGAAGACAACGCAGAGACACGCTACCGGGAAGCCCTGAATGAGCTGGTTGCGATCCAGCAACTGCCCTCCCCTCCGGACTACCCGTTGCCGCCCTACGATGCCGCGCTCCTGGACCGGGAGATGGCCCTGTTCCCGGACTGGCTGCTCGAGCGCCGTCTGGGCATGGCGCTGGATAACGGGGCCCGGTGCCTGCTCGACACCACCTTTGCCTTCCTCCGGGAAAGCGCACTGGCCCAGCCGGAAGTGACGGTACATCGGGACTATCACTCCCGGAACCTGCTGATTCGCCCGGGGACTCTACGGCCGGGTGTGATTGATTTCCAGGACGCCGTCCTCGGCCCGGTCACCTACGATGCGGTTTCCCTGCTCAAGGACTGTTACGTGTCCTGGCCGGAAGAACGCCTGAGCCGGTGGCTGGAGTCCTTCCGGCAGGCCACCCTGGAGAAGGGGCTGCACCACGCCGACCCGGACACCTTCCGGCAATGGTTCGAGCTGATGGGCATGCAACGGCACCTGAAGGCGGCCGGCATCTTTGCCCGGCTGGCCATCCGTGACGGCAAGGATGGCTACCTGGGCGACGTCCCCCGCACCGTCAACTACCTGATCCGCGCCAGCGCCCGGCAACCGGCCCTGCGACACTTCCATGAGTGGCTGGCGGATACGGTCATGCCACTGATCGAGGAGAAAATCGGCCCGGCACCGGCATTGGAGGATACCCCGCTGTGAAAGCGATGATCCTGGCCGCGGGCAAGGGTGAACGCATGCGTCCGCTGACCCTGACCACCCCCAAGCCCCTGCTCAGCGCCGGCGGCAAGCCGCTGATCGTGCATCACCTGGAGCACCTGCAGCGGGCCGGTTTCCGGGAAGTGGTGATCAACCATGCCTGGCTGGGCGACCAGATCGAGTACACCCTGGGCACGGGTGAGCGCTTCGGGCTGTCCCTGGAATACTCACGCGAGGCCGAACCATTGGAAACCGCCGGCGGCATTGTCCGGGCCCTGCCCTTGCTCACGGCCTCCGGTTCGGACTGGTTCCTGGTCATCAATGGCGATATCTGGACCGACTTTCCCCTCGCCCAGCTGGAGCCGGAGCCGGACCGGGATGCGGTGCTGGTGGTCACCGATAACCGTCCTCACCATCCCGAAGGTGATTTTCACCTGATGGAGTCCGGCGAACTGGCCAGTGACGGCTCCCGCAAACTGACCTTCACCGGCATCAGCCTGCTGCATCGCCGCCTGTTTGCCGGCCTCGACGATAACGCCGGGAAACTGGGGCCGATTCTGCGCCGCGCCATGGCCCGGGGCCGGATTTCCGGGCGTTACCACGGCGGCGGCTGGGTCGATGTGGGAACGCCGGAGCGCCTTCGGGAACTGGACCGCCGGCTGTCCGCGCAAGAGGCCTGACGCACCATGCCAAAGAGTACCGGCAGCCCGACACTCCCGTCCCACCTCCAGGCCGAGTTCACCAGCCTGCTCCGGGAACTGGCCGCCTGCGGACACCAGGCTGCCACCTTTGTTGAACGGGTGCGGCTACCAGGATGGTGCCATCGCCCGCTGTTCTGTTTTCTCGGCTATATCGCCCGGTCAGATGGCCGGGTCACCGAGGCTGACATCACCTATGCCGAGGGACTGATCCGGGCGCTGAACCTTTCCGGGCGCCAACGCCAGCGGGCGATCCACTGGTTCCGGCATGGCAAGAAAGCAGAAGACCTGCCCCCATTGAGAGGTCTGTCACTGCGCCTTACCCGCCGACTCTGGCCCGCCCCGGCGCTGACCGTGGCCATCTGCCTGTGCCATGCGGCGCAAATCCAGGGGCCGCCCGGCAAACCCCGCCGTTACCGTTGTGAAGACGCCATCGACCAGATGGGCTTGCCGGTGGCCGTTGGCGATCACATCCTGGAGAGTTATGCCTGCAAGGTCTGGGTGCGGGCAGCAGACATGCCCTCCCCCCCGAAAACCTATGACCAGGCCTGCCAGTTACTGGGTATGACCCGCCGTGACTCCCTGGCCCTGATCAAGCGGGCCTATCGTCGCAAGGTTTCGGAATACCACCCGGACAAACTGTCCCAGAAGGAGCTAACACCACGGGAACTGGCCATCGCCAAGGAACAGTTGCTGCGTTACCAACAAGCCTGGGAACTGATCAAGCAGCGGAACCACTCGGCTTGAAGCCATGGCCGGCCTGACTACGCACAGGTGCGCATCTTTCGGCGGCGAAAACACCGGCGCAAACTGGTAAACTGGCCAGCGAATGAACGGCACGGACGGAACCGGACCTTCCGGATTCCGCACCACCCTGAACTGCTATCGAACACCACTGAGAGAAACATCATGAATCCGTACCTGATTGCCCCATCCATCCTCTCCGCCGATTTTGCCCGCCTGGGCGAGGAAGTCGACAAGGTGCTGGCCGCCGGTGCCGATGTGGTGCACTTCGACGTGATGGACAATCACTACGTGCCGAATCTGACCATCGGCCCCTTGATCTGCGAAGCCCTGCGCAAGTATGGCGTCACCGCTCCCATTGATGTTCACCTGATGGTGTCCCCGGTGGACGACCTGATTCGCATGTTCATTGATGCCGGTGCCAGTTACATCACCTTCCACCCGGAGGCGTCCAACCACATCGACCGTTCCCTGCAACTGATCCGGGATGGCGGCTGCAAGGCCGGCCTGGTGTTCAACCCGGCCACGCCCCTGAGCTATATGGATTACGTGATGGACAAGCTCGACATGGTGCTGCTGATGTCAGTCAACCCGGGCTTTGGTGGCCAGAAGTTCATCCCCGGTACCCTGAACAAGCTGCGCGAAGCCCGCAAGAAAATCGACGCCAGCAATTACAACATCCGGCTGGAAATCGATGGCGGCGTGAAAAACGATAACATCCGGGAAATCGCCGAAGCCGGTGCCGACACCTTCGTCGCCGGTTCTGCCATTTTCAATACCCCGGACTACAAGACCACCATCGACGCCATGCGGGAGGAACTGGAGCAGGCCCGCAAGGTGATTGGCGGATGAGTCTCAAAGGCCTGTTCAACGCCCGCTGGCCGGGCGTTGCCCTGTTCGACCTGGACGGCACCCTGGTAGACAGCGCACCGGATCTGGCCGCCGCGGTGGACCAGATGCTGGAGCACCTGGGCCGGACACCGGCGGGTATCGACAAGGTCCGGGACTGGGTGGGCAACGGCGCCGCTGTTCTGGTGCGCCGGGCCCTGGCCGGCAAGACCGACTGGGAACCGGCGCAGCCGAAGGACGACGCCCTGTTCAAGGACGCCCTGGCGATCTTTTTCCATCACTACGGCCGGATCAACGGCCAGCATTCCCGGGTCTACCCGGGAGTGGAAACCTGCCTGGCGCACCTGAAAAACAGCGGCTGCCGGCTGGCAGTGGTGACCAACAAGCCGGAACAGTTCGTGGCTCCTCTGCTCAGGCAGCTGGACCTGGACCACTGGTTTGACCTGAGCATCGGCGGCGACACGCTGCCGGTCAAAAAGCCGGACCCTGGCCCACTGCTGCATGCCATGGAGCGGCTCGGCGGCACCCGCGGCACCACGGTCATGATCGGAGACTCCGCGGCCGACGTGAACGCCGCCATTGCCGCCGGCATTCCCTGCGTGGCAGTCCGCTATGGCTACAACTTCGGGGGATCAGTGGAAACCCTGGGGGCCGACGCGATTGTTGATTCACTGGCCGAGCTTTTGTAATCTCACAAGGACGTTTCATTGAACACTTGTTATCGGGAGATTCCTGCCATGCAGGGACTGAATCTGACTGCAGCGCGAGGCATCCTCACAACCCGCGCAACACGATGGTGGCGATGGCGCACCGGCTGAACAGGCCCGGCGGCTGACGGGCGCACGCCTGTCGAGACCGCACCACCCGACGGAACGGCATCCGGCCCTTCCGTGCAAATGCAGATCAGAATTCAGGAAACCGACACATGACACCCGAGCAGTTCTCCGAACTCGCCGACGCCGGCTTTAACCGTATCCCCGTGTATCGCGAGGTCCTGGCGGACCTGGATACGCCCTTGAGCACCTATCTGAAGCTGGCCAGTGGCCCCTATTCCTACCTGTTCGAATCCGTCCAGGGCGGTGAGAAGTGGGGCCGTTATTCCATCATCGGCCTGCCCAGCCGGGAAATTCTCAAGGTCTATGACCACCGCATTGAAGTCAGCCGTGACGGCAAGGTGGTCGAGCAGGCAGAAGTGGAAGACCCGCTGGCGTTCGTCGCCGAGTACCAGAAGCGCTTCAACGCCCCGGACCTGCCGGAACTGCCGCGATTCAATGGCGGTCTGGTAGGTTACTTCGGCTACGACACCGTGCGCTACATCGAAAAGCGCCTGCGCCATTCCTGCCCGCCGGACAGGATCGGCACCCCGGATATCCTGCTGATGGTCTCCGACGAGATCGTGGTGTTCGACAACCTGCGCGGCAAGCTGCACCTGATTGTCCACGTCGACCCGGCCATTGATGGCGCCTATGACCATGCCCAGGCCCGCATTGACGAACTGGAGTCACGCTTGCACCGGCAGACTGCCAACGCCCCCCGTACTCCGGAGCACCTGCGCGGCAAGGCCGTGGACGAGGGTGACTTCATCTCCGGCTTCACCCGGGAGCGCTTTGAGGCGGCCGTCGACCGGATCAAGGAATACGTGCTGGATGGTGACGTGATGCAGACGGTCATTTCCCAGCGCATGTCCATCCCCTTCGAGGCTCCGCCCCTGAACCTGTACCGGTCCCTGTGCGTTCTCAATCCGTCCCCGTACATGTACTTCCTGGACCTGGACGACTTCCACATCGTCGGTTCGTCCCCGGAAATCCTGGCACGGGTGGAGGACGAAGAGGTCACCGTGCGGCCCATCGCCGGTACCCGCAAGCGCGGCGCCACCGATGCCGAGGACAAGGCACTGGAAAACGAACTGCTCGCCGATCCGAAGGAAATTGCCGAACACCTGATGCTGATCGATCTGGGCCGCAATGACGCCGGCCGGGTCTCCGAGACCGGCACCGTCAAGGTCACCGACAAGATGATCGTGGAGCGCTACTCCCACGTCATGCACATTGTCTCCAACGTGACCGGCCGACTGAAAAAAGGCACCAGCTGCCTGGACGTATTGCGGGCCACCCTGCCCGCCGGCACCCTCAGTGGCGCTCCCAAGATCCGGGCCATGGAAATCATCGACGAACTGGAGCCGGTCAAGCGCGGCGTCTATGGCGGCGCCGTGGGCTACCTCTCGTTCAACGGCAACATGGATACCGCCATTGCCATCCGCACCGCAGTGATCAAGGACAACACCCTGCACATCCAGGCCGGTGCCGGGGTGGTGGCGGATTCGGTTCCCCGCCTTGAGTGGAAAGAAACCATGAACAAGGGCCGGGCGATTTTCCGTGCCGTGGCCATGACCTACAACGATTTCGACCACTGAGGCGGAGGAACGGATTATGTTGCTGATGATCGATAACTACGATTCCTTCACCTACAACGTGGTACAGTACCTGGCGGAGCTGGGCGCGGATGTTCGGGTGTACCGCAACGATGAAATCACCATCAAGCAGATCGAGGCCCTGAAACCGGAACAGCTGGTGATCTCGCCGGGCCCCTGCACGCCCAACGAAGCCGGCATTTCCATGGAGGCTATCCGCCACTTTGCCGGCAAGCTGCCCATCCTCGGCATCTGCCTGGGCCATCAGGCCATCGGTCAGGTGTACGGTGCCCGTATCGTCCGGGCCGGACGGGTCATGCACGGCAAGGTGTCGCCTGTCTACCACAAGGACACTGGCGTGTTCCGAGGGCTGAGCAATCCGTTGCAGGCCACCCGCTACCACAGTCTGGTCATTGACCAGAACACCCTGCCTGACTGCCTGGAAGTCACCGCCTGGACCCGCAATGATGACGGCTCCATCGAGGAAATCATGGGCGTGCGCCACAAGACCCTGCCCATCGAAGGCGTGCAGTTCCACCCCGAATCAATCATGACCGAACAGGGCCATGAACTGCTGCGCAACTTCCTGAGAACGAACAATTAAGAGGCCAACCCTGCATGGACATGAAAGAAGCTCTGAACCGGATCGCCTCCAACCTGGATCTTTCCCGGGAGGAAATGAAAGAGGTCATGCGCATCGTCATGAACGGCGAGGCCACCGATGCGCAGATCGGGGCTTTCCTCATGGGGTTGCGCCTCAAGAGCGAGACCATTGACGAGATTACCGGCGCCACCGAGGTCATGCGTGAGCTGGCAACCGGAGTAACCGTCAATGCCGAACCGCTGGTGGACATCGTTGGTACCGGCGGTGATGGCGCTAACCTGTTCAACGTCTCCTCCGCCTCGGCCTTTGTGGTGGCCGCCGCCGGTGGCTACGTGGCCAAGCATGGTAACCGGGGCGTGTCGTCCAGGAGCGGCAGCGCCGATCTCATCGAGAAGGCCGGCATCAACCTGGACATGACCCCGGAGCAGGTGGCCCGCTGCGTGGAGCAGATCGGCGTCGGCTTCATGTTCGCCCCGGCCCACCATGGCGCCATGAAGCACGCCATCGGCGCGCGCAAGGAGCTGGGCTGCCGGACCATATTCAACATCCTTGGCCCGATGACCAACCCGGCCGGGGTCAAACGCCAGCTGCTGGGTGTATTCGCCAAGGAACTGTGCCGTCCTATGGTCGAGGTCATGAAGCGTCTGGGCGCGGAGCACATCATGGTGGTGCACTCCAGGGACGGCCTCGACGAGATCAGCCTGGCCACTGCTACCCATGTGGCGGAATTGAAGGATGGGGAGATCACCGAGTTTGACATCACTCCGGAAGATCTTGGCATCAAGAGCCAGTCGCTGGTGGGTCTGGACGTGGGTTCCTCCGAGGAATCGCTGAAACTGATCAAGGCGGCGTTCGGCCGGGAGCACGATGAGATCACGGAGAAAGCCCGGGATCTTATCGCCCTGAATGCCGGTGCGGCCATCTACATTGCCGGCCTGGCGGATACGCCGAAAGCCGGCGTGGAGATGGCGCTGGATGCCATGGGATCGGGGCTGGCTGCGGGCAAGATGTCCGAGTTGGCTGATTTTTCCCGGTGTTTTTAATACCGGCCTGCCAACTTCGCAGCCGGACGATCGGAAGGGGAGGAGCTTTCCAAAACACGCCCGCAAGTACGTCCCTGTAGGGCTTGACTGCAGCCTTCCCTGGCTGCAGACAGTTTTGGAAAGCTCCTCCCCTTCCGCTCTCGCAGACTATTTACGGGCCTGATATGACAGACAGACATCTGGATAAGACTCCCACCATTCTTCGAAAAATCGTTGACCGGAAATGGCAGGAAATCGACGAGCGCAAACGCCGCGTCACGATTGACGACTTGAAAGCCATGGCGGAGGACCAGGCACCGGCCCGGGGCTTTGCCGATGCCATGCGAACGCGGATCGAACAACAGACCCCTGCCGTGATTGCCGAGATCAAGAAGGCTTCCCCCAGCAAGGGCATCC
>JAXHVJ010000008.1:0-7721 GCA_034189235.1 Pseudomonadota bacterium | reverse complement strand
GCCATGGCGGAGGACCAGGCACCGGCCCGGGGCTTTGCCGATGCCATGCGAACGCGGATCGAACAACAGACCCCTGCCGTGATTGCCGAGATCAAGAAGGCTTCCCCCAGCAAGGGCATCCTGCGCGATCCGTTCGTGCCGGCCGAGATTGCCGAAAGTTATGAGAAGGGCGGCGCGGCCTGCCTGTCCGTTTTGACCGACCGTGACTTCTTCCAGGGCCACGAGGACTACCTGAAAGCCGCCCGGGCTGCCTGCAGCCTGCCGGTCATCCGCAAGGATTTCATGGTTGCGCCCTACCAGGTCTACGAAAGCCGCGCCATCGGCGCCGACTGTATCCTGCTGATTGCCGCCTGCCTGACCCGGGACCAGATGCAGGAACTGGAAGGCGTCGCCCGGGAAATCGGGCTGGATGTGCTGGTGGAGGTGCACGATCCGGAAGAGATGGACGATGCCCTGACCCTGGAAACGCCCCTGGTCGGCATCAACAACCGGAACCTGCACACTTTCGAGGTGTCCCTGGATACCACGTTCGAACTGCACGAGCGGATCGGCCAGGACCGGCTGACGATCACCGAAAGCGGGATCATGACCCGGGACGATGTGGAAGCCATGACCAGTCGTGGTATTTACGGCTTCCTGGTGGGTGAATCATTCATGCGGGCAAAAGAACCCGGTCAAAAACTCACAGAACTGTTTTCCCGGCAGGCTAACTGAGAAGTCAGATACAGTCCGGCGGGTGGATCGGGCCAAAATCGTGCGGAGCCATGGGTAAAGCACGAAGGGCTTTACGGGCAAGCCATGGACGGCTTGCCCGGGACCTTCAGCGCGACGCAGGAGCAATAAGCGCTGAAGGGTGGAGCCGAGCGTACAGGGACGTATTTACAGCGTATTCTGGCCGGCCCTGCCCACCGGCCTGTGCACCAGGTATTACTCCCGATTACCAGCCAAAGCCTCCTGCAATAATTCCAGCAAATGAGCCGGCATCCCGCTGGCAAGCTTCAACGCCGCCTCATGCCCCCGGGGCGACATCTTGCCCCAGGTCCGGCGCACAATCCGGAGCCACTTGTCCCGGTCATACTCCGGCTTTTCCTCGTAGAACGGAGCAAAATAGCGCTCCAGGAACACCATGCAGGCGACATCCTCCAGCAGCCGGGTATCCGGATCCTTGTGCAGCTCCCGCTTGGTCAGGATGGTTTCCACCCGCTGGCATTCTTCCTCGGGATAGCCGCATTCGGCCATGATTTCCGCCGCCCGGCGGCCGTGCATGCGGCCACAGGCCTGGCGCCACTGGTAATAATTCTTCCGGCCCTCTCCGAACTCGCTCCGGGGCATGGTCCAGCGCTCGATGTGCTGGGCCCGGCAGGCGATCTGCATGCGCTCGGAGGGCTCCGGCTCCAGTTCGAACAGCCATCGGGTCATGTGCTGGCTGTAGGCGAATTCCCGGGGCAGGCTTTCGCCGCCCGCCACTTCCCGGTTCGGGTCGGCCCGGTTGGCTTCATCGATCTTGTCGAGGGCACATCGGAGACTGTCGGATACCGTCATCTGTTACTCCATCGTTACCTGAATCCGGATCAGCACAGGTGAATATCCTGAAGGGTATATCTCTTACTGGAACTTGCCCCGGGTGTACTCCGTGAATGAGCATTGATGTTTGATCCGGACATTATCCGGAGCCCGACCACCCCGTGCGACTGACGCTGGGGCGGCGAGGTGATGATGGCCCCGGGCAATGAAACCGGGGCCACTCCCGGCTCAGGCAGTTCAGGCCTGAGCTGACGGTCTTGCCTTGATACGGTCGTACCAGGCCTGGAGGTTGGTCTGCTCCGGCTTGATCCGGATGCCCACCACCCGGGCAAAGGCCACTGTCGTAAAAGCATTGATGTCGGCGGCCGTAAACCGGTCGCAGCAGATGTATTCCTTGCCTTCCAGGTGCTTGTCCAGGAAGTGCATGAACTTCTCGACGGCCTGACCACACTCCTCACCCCATTCCTTGATGGGATTCATCCGGTCCTTGAAATAGCCGGTGGTGTGCTGGAAGCACATACCGGTGGGCATGAAGAAGTAGAAGTCGATCCAGCGCAGCCATTGTTCGAGGTGGGCCTTTTCCAGCGGCGTTTCACCGAGTAGCCTGGGCGCATCCGGGTAGGCCTCTTCAAAGTAGCGGCAGATGGCCATGGTCTCGGCAATGCAGGTTCCGTCATCCAGTTCCATCACCGGCACTTTCTTCATCGGATTGCGGGCAGCGAACTCCGGTGTCAGGTTCTCGCCCTTCTGCAGGTCGATCTCGACGAATTCAGCCTCGTCCAGCAGATCCTTCTCGGCCATGAACATGCGCACGCGGCGGGGATTAGGGGCAGTTTTTGTTTCAAAAATCTTCATCAGACTCGGCTCCGTTCCGGGTATCGGATAGATTAACGTGATTGCTCAGAACAGAGACTGACGGCAAAAAACAGTTGCGTCAAGCAACTGTCAAGGAGCCTATGATTACCTCCGTTGCAGCCAGCTCCGGATCTGCTCCAGTATCCACCCGGGGTCGTCCAGCGGCAGATCATGGCCAGCGTCCGGGTGCAACCTGAGGGTCCATTGCCAGCGGGACTCCAGGGCTTCGCTGCATTTGAAGTGCACAATGCGATCACCCCGGCTGGCCAGCAGCAGGGCATCCGGTAACGGTCGACGGGGTGCCGGGGTGAAGCGCGCTGCGGCCCGTAGCTGATTGAACGCGTTGCCCAGGCTGACCGGTCGCTGCCTCTGGATACTGTACCAGCGTTTGACCAGGGCCAGGGGCACCGGCCGGTTGGAGGTCAGGTGCAACAGATCCCGCTCCCGGTCAAACAGCTCCCGGCGCACCAGCAATCGAAGCACCCGGGGCCAGGCCACAGGCCGCATCCGTTGCCAGGGCGGGCTGAACCCGGAACTTGTATTGATCATCACCAGCTGCTGGATTTCCCCGAGTTCCGCGCTCTGGGCCCAGTCCAGCGCCACCATGCCTCCCATGGACAGTGCGATGATGCCAAGGGGCCGGGGAATGTGGTTCACCTGCTGGCAGACCTGACGGCGGATGCCTTCGATGGTATCCGGACTGTCCTGCCGGTAATGGACTCCGGTGCCGGGAAGGTCAACCGCGTGGAAACGGTGCCCGGGAAACGCGGATTGCAACGCCACCGGGAAATCCCCCCAGTGCGCCCGCTCCCGCGTCAGTCCCCGCAACAGTATCCAGTGCATGTCAGATCTAATCCCGGTACCAGTGAATGATCGCCGCTTCCCTCAGCATGGCCTCCTGTTCCCGCTCCGGCAACCAGTTCCCGTGGCTGGCCGCGGCATTGAGCAGAAAATCGATCCAGGTGAGGTGTGTGCGTAGCACACGCTTGTGGCGATGGGGCGCCAGTGGGTTGAACAGGCCGTCGAGCCGGAACAGTTGCCGGGGGCGCTTTCTGATCCAGCGCCAGGAACCCATTTCCAGGGTCAGGGGCAGGAAGATTCCGGGGTTATCCCGGTTGATCTGCTTGTAGAAGTAGTCCCACAGGTCGCCATGGGTCAGGTAATGGCGTGACTGGGGCTCGAACTTGTAGTCATGGTTCGGGTAGGCCTGCTCCCAGATCAGCTTCAGTGCCATCACCGCCGCTATCCGTCGCATGGGTCGCCGCCGGTAGGCGTAGGGAAACCAGATCTGGTCCTGCCAACCGAAGCCGCTGTGGCAATCCAGGGCAATACTGAACGACCGTCCTGGCAAGAGTTCCCGGATCACAGTTTCCAGGGCCTGATTCTCCACCTCCATGCCCTGCTCCGGATCGCCGATATACCAGGGCAACCTCCGGGACCATCGCTGCCCCCCCAGCAGAAAGGCACTGCGGTCCTGGGCGGTGATCGGCGCGTTCCGCATCAGGTCGACACCGCTGGGGTTACTGCGCTGATTCAGGTACATCCCGCCCGGATTGAGGATGGGCAGGACCGTCACGTGAATCCGCTCCAGCAGCATCGCCAGCTGTTCATCCCAGGTCAGCCTTTTCAACAGGCTATCCAGCCAGGCCATGACCACCTGGGAGCCGATCCGCTCCAGCCCGTGTACGCCACCAACGATCAACACCGCGGGGGCTTCGGGACTGGGCGAACCGATATCGACCCGGTAGATCGGCAACTGCAGACCGTCCAGGGCGACGTGATCCACCACACGACTCTCGACCTGCGTCGGCGCCTCTGCCAGCATCCGTTCCAGTGCCTTCATCTCCGGCAGGAAGGTTTTCAGCTGCTTCCGCTGTCCCTCCCCCCGTTGCGATTGCTCATTGGCAATCACCTTGTGAGGAGTGAGGTCACGTAATTCGGTCATGCACAAATCTCCAGCCAACAAGCTTCCACGATAATCCCCTGAAACTACAGAATGTTGACAGTGGCGCCGAAAAAAATGACGGCTACCGCGAGAAAGCGCTGGTTCCTGGCCGAGTTGCGGATTCGACGGTATGGTAGTTGACCTGATTCATACCACCGAGGTTGCTGCCATGCCCGTCCGGCTCTACCAGTTCGCCATTTCCCATTACAGCGAGAAAGTCCGCTGGGCCCTGGACTACAAAGGTATCCGCTACCAGCCGGTGAACCTTCTGCCCGGCCAGCATGTCAAGACCGTCCGGGCGCTCACCGGCAAGGCTTCCTCGGTCCCGGTACTGGACCACGATGGCGAGATCATCCAGGGCTCTTCCGCAATTATCGACTACCTGGACGAGACGTTTCCGGAACACCCGTTGACGCCGTCCGACCCGGAAATCCGGGACCAGGCGCTGGCCTGGGAAAAACGCCTGGATGACGAGGCCGGCCCGGCAGTAGGTTGCTGGACCTATCATTATCTGTTGCAGCGCCCCAAGCTGGTGGTTCCCATGCTGGCCTCCGGTACTCCCTTCTATAACCGCATACTGCTGAGCCTGGCCTTCAGCCGGGTTGACGAGATCATGCGAGACCGGATGAAAATCAACCAGAAAACGGCGGATGCCTCGCAGCAGGTTCTGGAAACGCTGCTCACCGAACTGGCGGACATCTACCGGCAGCGGCCATACCTGGCCGGCGACCGTTTCTCCCGTGCCGACCTCACCGCCGGTGCACTGCTCGCACCGCTGTTCCGGCCGCCACAATACCCGGTGCCCTGGCCAAAGTGGCAGCGGCTGCTGCCGGACATGAGAAACCGGCTTGACCAGTGGCAGGGACAGATCGAGCCACTGGCCCGCCTGTACCGGGAATACCGCCAGCGCTGAGCCGGAAATTGGCGTAAGACGCCAAGGACCCGCCCGTCATCCGCTCTCGGCAAGGGCTACCCGGGTTCGAACACCGCCCCGGCCTGTGGCATGATCTGATTTCAGTAATACCTGATGAACCGAACGCCGAGGACCCATGGCAGCAACTCCCGAACCCTATTCCCGCCGGTGCCCTGGCTGGCGAAGCATCTGTGCAGGCATGGCTGGCCTGTTGTTGGCAACCGTTGCGGCATCCACCAGCGCCGAGACGCTGACCGCAGCAGTAGCCGCAAACTTTACCGGCACCATGCAAAAGCTGATGCCCCTGTTCGAGCAGCAGACCGGCCATCAGGTCCGCGCCAGTTATGGCTCCACCGGCAAGCTCTATGCCCAGATTCGCCAGGGCGCCCCCTTCGACGTGTTCCTGGCCGCTGACCGGCACCGACCGGAATTGCTCGAACAGCAGGAACTGGGCGTGGCCGGCAGCCGCTTCACCTACGCCCGCGGGCGCCTTGCATTGTGGAGCCGTTCCCTGGACGCGTTCAACGACCCCGAGGCCTACCTTGCTGCCAGCACGGGCCCGCGCCTGGCCATTGGCAACCCCCGTACGGCACCCTATGGTGTCGCTGCCATGGAAGTGCTTGACGCCCTGGGCCTGAAAAGCACTGTCCGGCATCGTCTGGTCCGTGGTGATTCCATCGCCCAGACCTTCCAGTTTGTCGCCACCGGCAATGCCGAGGCGGGCTTTGTCGCCCTGGCCCAGCTGCGAGCCCGGGACGGCGAGAGCGGTGCCAGCTGGGTCGTCCCCACGTCGCTCCACCAGCCCATTGACCAGCAGGCCATCCTGCTGGCCCGGAGCAAACACCCTGAAACCGCCAGGGCCTGGCTGGAATTCCTTGGCAGCAACGAAGCACGGGCAATCATTGAAAAAGATGGCTACGATACCGGTGGCACCCGGAGCGCTGACCCCTCCAGACCCGGGTGACGGAGATTTCATGGGTCCGGAATGGCAGGCCGTATGGCTGACACTGAAACTGGCAGGCATCACTACAGTACTGTTACTGATCATGGGTACTCCGCTGGCCTGGTGGCTGGCCCGCAGCCAACACTGGTCGCGGCTACCGGTATCTGCCCTCATTGCCCTGCCACTGGTGCTGCCACCTACCGTGCTGGGC
Source organism: Pseudomonadota bacterium (assembly GCA_034189235.1). Classification (GTDB taxonomy): domain Bacteria; phylum Pseudomonadota; class Gammaproteobacteria; order Pseudomonadales; family Oleiphilaceae; genus Marinobacter. Next base: position 1,330 of record JAXHVJ010000008.1, on the reverse strand, counting down.
TTTTACCTGCTCATCGTAATGGGGCCGGATGGCCTGGTGGGGCGATTGACCGAACAGCTGGGCCTTGGTCTGCTGCCATTCACCTTCGAGGGACTCGTGGTCGCCTCGATCATCTATTCCCTGCCATTCACGGTGCAACCGCTCCAGAACAGTTTCATGACCATTGACCAACGCCTGCTGGAAGTGGCCGCCACACTCAGGGCATCGCCGCGGGATCGTTTCTTCACCGTAGTCCTGCCACTGGCGAGACCGGGCTTTCTGAGCGCTGCGGTACTGACCTTTGCCCACACGGTGGGTGAATTCGGCGTGGTACTGATGATCGGGGGCAATATTCCGGGTGAGACCAAGGTGTTGTCAGTGGCTATCTATGATCACGTCGAGGCCCTGGACTATGCTTCCGCACACTGGCTTGCCGCTGGTATGCTGGCATTTTCCTTTATCGTCCTGTTGAGTCTTTACAGCCTCAACGATCGCCTTCAGCCCGGGGTGATGAAATGACCGGTTCCACTGGCATCCAGGCACGCCCCCGGCATTTAACCTGTAGGCAATGAATCCATCCGATGCCCACCAACAGGAGCCGTCATGAACCGGATCAACCATCGCGTCCAAAGTGGCAATATCACGCTCCATGCCGTTACCGAGGGCGACCCCGGCAACGAAGCCCTGGTGCTGGTTCATGGCTACCCGGACAATCACCACGTCTGGGACCGGGTCGTCGAGAAACTGATTCCGGATTTTTACCTGGTCCGCTATGACGTCCGGGGCGCCGGGCTTTCCGGCAAACCCGGCCGGACCCGGGACTACCGGCTCCCGGAACTGGCGGGCGATCTTGAGGCCGTTGTCGACCAACTGCTACCCGGTCGGCCCTTTCACCTGGCGGCACATGACTGGGGTTCGATCCAGAGCTGGGAGTCGGTGACGTCCGGTTCGCTCATAGGCCGGATTCGCTCCTATTCCTCGATCTCCGGTCCCTGCCTGGATCATGTCGGTTTTTGGCTGAGGGAACAGGCGACAGATCTGCGAGGCGGAGGCACCGCCAAAGTGCTCCGGCAACTGGCCAGTTCCTGGTATGTGTTCCTGTTCCAGCTGCCGGTATTGCCCGAAACCCTCTGGCGGCTGGGCCTGGACCGGGCCTGGCCCTGGATCCTGAGCAAACACGAAGGCATTGCCGATGCCCGTTTCAGCGAACTGCAGCAGGGTGATGGCAGATTCGGTGTCAAACTCTACCGCGCCAATTTCCTGCCCCGGCTGTGGCGCCCGACACTCCGCTACGCGCAGTGCCCGGTACAGCTGATCATTCCCAAAGCAGACAACTACGTCGGGGAGCAAC
>JAXHVJ010000079.1:0-10460 GCA_034189235.1 Pseudomonadota bacterium | reverse complement strand
TTCAGGACCGGCAGGGACTGGCCAGCGAAGGCTTCGTTCAGTTCCCAGAAGTCGATATCTTCGACTTTCAGGCCTGCACGCTTCAGTGCCTTCTTGGTGGCCGGTACCGGGCCATAACCCATGATTGCGGGATCACAGCCGGCCACGGCCATGCTGCGGATCCTGGCGACCGGGGTCAGACCCAGGGCCTCGGCCCGCTCGGCGGACATCAGCACCATGGCAGAAGCGCCATCGGTCAGCTGGGAAGAGGTACCGGCAGTCACGGTACCGTTCTTCGGATCAAACGCCGGGCGCAGCTGGGAAAGGGACTCCACTGTGGTTTCCGGGCGAATGGTCTCGTCTTCCTCGATCAGCTTCACAAAGCCGTTCTCGTCATGACCTTCGATGGGCACGATTTCATTCTTGAAACGGCCTTCAACGGTGGCTTCGTGGGCCAGGCGATGGGAACGGGCACCGAATTCATCCTGCTGCTCACGGGTAATGCCGTGCATCTTGGCCAGCATTTCCGCGGTCAGCCCCATCATGTTCGAGGCCTTGGCGGAATACTTGGATGCAGCCGGGTTGTGGTCGAAGCCTTCAGTCATGGGTACATGCCCCATGTGCTCCACACCACCAACCATGAACACGTCGCCGTTACCGGTCTGGATAGCCTGGGCAGCGGTATGGATAGCACTCATGGCGGAGCCACACAGGCGGTTTACGGTCTGGGCCGCGGATTCGTGCGGAATTCGCGTCAGCAGGGAGATTTGGCGGGCCACGTTAAAACCCTGCTCTTTGGTCTGGTTCACACAGCCCCAGATCACATCTTCTATTTCTTTCGGGTCAACCTTCGGGTTGCGCTCGAACAGTGCTTCGATCAGTGCAGCGGACAGGGTCTCCGCGCGCACATTACGGAAACAACCGTTTTTGGCACGACCCATCGGAGTCCGCACGCAATCGACGACGACAACGTCTCTCGGATTAAGGCTCATAGATCTTTCTCCGTTCGGAAATCTCGTTAGGGTTAGCCAAAGAACTTCTTGCCAGTCCTGGCCATTTCACGCAGCTTCTCGGTCGGCGCGTACAGGGGACCAAGATCTGCATACTTGTCTGCCAGTTCAACGAACCTGTCGACGCCCATGTCGTCTATGTAGCGCAGGGCACCACCACGGAACGGCGGGAAACCGATACCGTAGATCAGACCCATGTCTGCATCGGCCGGGTCTTCAACAATGTTGTCTTCCAGGCAGCGAACGGTCTCCAGGCACAGAGGAATCATCATGCGGGCAATGATCTCTTCTTCCTCGAAATCCTTCTTGCCCTGTACCACAGGCTCGATGAGCTTGTAGGTTTCTTCGTCGACAACCTTCTTCGGCTTGCCTTTCTTGTCTTCCTCGTAGCGGTAGAAGCCCTTGTCGTTCTTCTGGCCGTAACGATCGTTCTCGAACATCACGTCGATGGCGGACTTGAAGTCGGCCTTCATGCGATCCGGGAAGCCGTCTGCCATGACTTCGTTGGCATGCCTGGCGGTGTCCATACCCACTACGTCGAGCAGGTAGGCCGGGCCCATGGGCCAGCCGAACTTCTCCATGACCTTGTCGATCTTCTGGAAATCGGCGCCGTCACGTACCAGCGCGGCAAAGCCACCGAAGTACGGGAACAGAACCCGGTTAACCAGGAAGCCCGGGCAATCGTTGACCACGATCGGAGTCTTGCCCATGGCCTTGGCATAGGCAACGGTGGTCGCGATAGCGCGATCACTGGTCTTCTCGCCACGGATAACCTCAACCAGCGGCATCATGTGCACCGGGTTGAAGAAATGCATGCCACAGAAGTTCTCCGGACGCTTCAGGTTCCTGGCCAGAAGGTTGATGGAGATGGTGGAGGTGTTGGAGGTCAGGATGGTGTCCTCGCGAACCGCGTCTTCGGTCTCGCGCAGAACCGCATCTTTTACCTTCGGGTTTTCAACAACCGCTTCAACAACCAGGTCTACGTTCTTGAAATCGCCGTAGTTCAGGGTCGGCGTGATGTTGTTCAGGACGTCGCCCATCTTGTCGGCGTTCATCCTGCCCTTGGCAACACGCTTGGTCAGCAGCTTCTTGGCTTCATTCAGGCCGAGCTTGATGCCGTCCTGATTGATGTCCTTCATGATGATCGGCGTGCCTTTCAGTGCGGACTGGAAGGCCACACCGCCACCCATGATACCGGCGCCCAGTACGGCGGCCAGGTTCACATCAGAGGCTTCCTTCTCCCAGGCACTGGCTTTTTTCTTCAGGGCCTGGTCGTTCAGGAACAGGCCAACCAGGCACGCGGCGACGTTGGTCTTGGCCATCTTGGCGAAGCCCTTGGCCTCCACTTCGATCGCCTTGTCGCGGGTCAGACTGGCATGCTTCTGCATGGTCTTGATGGCTTCCACCGGCGCCGGGTAGTTCTTGCCAGCCTTGCCGGCCACGAACGCCTTGGAGATCTCGAACGCCATCATGCTTTCCATGGCGTTGAGCTTGATCTTGCCCTTCTTTTCTTCCCGGCGAGCCATGTGGTCCAGCTTGCCTTCGTTGCACTGATTGATGATGGCAACAGCCGCGTCAACCAGTTTGTCAGCCTCAACGACGGCATCCACAGCGCCGGTCTTCAGAGCGGCATCGGCACGATTCTCGGTACCACCGGAAATCCACTCAACGGCATTGTCCACGCCAACCAGACGGGACAGACGCACGGTGCCACCAAACCCCGGGAAGATGCCCAGCTTGACTTCCGGCAGACCTACCCTGGCCTTCGGGGCCATAACCCGGTAGTCGGTCGCCAGACACATCTCAAAACCACCACCCAGCGCGATACCGTTGATGGCGGTAACGGTCGGGACCGGCAGGTCCTCAATTGCATTGAATACTTCGTTGGCCTTGAGGTTGTTGGCCACGAGGTCTTCCTCGGAACCGGCAAACAGCTCAGTGAACTCGGTGATATCCGCACCGACAATGAAACTGTCCTTGGAGCTGGTGACTACCAGACCCTTCAGACTCTTCTGGGACTTGAGTGCCTCGGCTGCGGCACCAAGCTCTTCAATGGTGAGACGGTTGAACTTGTTGACTGACTCGCCCTGCAAGTCAAAGTTCAACTGAGCGATCCCGCCTTCGATCTCTTTAACCGTGATGGCTTTACCTTCGTAAATCATCAACTGATCTCCAGTCTGTGTTTGGAACTGCTGACAGCCGCCGGACCTGATCCGTCTCAGCGGCCGCCCGTGCAGCGAGATTTCGGTCACTGCCCGATCTTCCGATCCAAAAATTCATACAGTCGTTTGAATCGTGAGGGAACACGATGGGAAAAAACCGAGCGTTTGTCAATTTGTTTCTTGGTGAAGGCGTGAAAAAGTCTCCGCCCGCGGCAAAAATTCTTGATCGGCCGTTACCGTTAATTTACCTTCAAAGTGCGACTTTGGTCGACAATAACAACACAGTATTACTACGGAAATCCACCCGATGAAAGACGCCCGCCTGCGATTTCTATCCCTTGCCATCGGCCTGATCGCGACGATAAGACAAGGCCCGGCCGAGGGCGAACTCAAGACCCTGGCCACCACAATCGACCTGCTGCAAAATTCCGCTTCCTGATTGGCCGCCGAGCGCTGACCGGGTGTAATTACCCGTCAGACTTCATTTTTCCTGCCCCTGTATTGATACCTGTCAGTTTCCCGCTACACTCTTTCGATTAAATTTGGACTACTATTTCCTATGTAAGCCCGATGCGAAGGAGTGATGCGATGTCCGCCTACAAGAAGATGCTCGTTGCCATTGACCTGACGGAAGAAGCTCCGCAGGTACTCAACAAGGCAAAAGCGATCAGCAGCGCCCATGGCGCCGAACTGATGCTGGTACACGTTGTTGAACCGGTGGGCTATGCCTATGGCGGCGACATTCCCATGGACCTGACCGAGCTTCAGGAGCAACTGGACAAGGCTGCCAGGGAGCAGTTGGGCAAATATGGGGATGAGTACGGCGTAGGGAAGGAGAACCAGGTCGTTACCGTGGGTCGGCCGGAATCCGAGATCCATCGGCTGGCGAAAGAACAGGATGTGGACCTGGTCATTGTCGGCAGCCATGGCCGCAAAGGTTTTCAACTGCTGCTTGGCTCGACTGCCAACGGTGTCCTCCACGGCACCGAATGTGATGTTCTGGCGGTGCGGATTCACTGATAGTAAACGCCTGAACCTGAAGGGCGGCTGAGGCTGCCCGCCCTCTTGCATTTACTGGCCAGCCTGCTCTTCCAGCTCCATCCAGCGTTCGATGGTCTGTTCCAGACTTTGCTCCGCCTCGGTCAGTTTCTGCAGGGTAGCCGCGACTTCCTCGGCTGGCCCGGCGTAGAAATCCGATCCTGAAATGGTTTCCTGCAGCTCAGCCACCTCCTGTTCAAGCGCTTCAATCCTGGCAGGGAGCTTCTCCAGCTCCAGCTTGAGCTTGTAACTCAACTTGGCGGGTTTCGGCTTGGGTGCCGCCGGGCCAGCGGACGCTTTTTCGTTGCCGGAATCCGCGCTGGCCGGTTCCACCACCTTTGACTGCTTATCCTGTTTGTCTGGCCGGTTACCGCCCTGCTCCGAGGGAAACCGCCCCCCCTGACGACGCCAGTCCGAGTAACCCCCCACGTATTCCCGAACCTTGCCGGTGCCGTCCAGGAAGATGGTCTCGGTCACCACGTTATCCAGGAATTCACGGTCGTGACTGATCACGATGACGGTGCCCTTGAACTCCGCCAGTTGCTCTTCCAGCAGCTCAAGGGTTTCCACATCCAGGTCATTCGTAGGCTCATCCAGCACCAGGATGTTTGCCGGTTTACTGAACAGCTTGGCGAGAAGCAGACGGGCCCGTTCGCCACCGGAGAACACACGAACCGGAGACCTTGCCCGCTCCGGGGTAAACAGAAATTCCTGCAGGTAACCCAGAACGTGCTTGCTCTGGCCGTTGATTTCAATGAATTCCCGCCCCTCAGACAGGTTGTCCAGGGCGTTGCGCTCAAGATCAAGCTCACCGCGCAACTGGTCGAAATAGGCCACTTCGAGATTGGTGCCTAAGCGAATGGCCCCCTCGGTGGGTTTGAGATCACCCAGCAGCAAACGCACCAGGGTCGTCTTGCCAGTACCGTTTTCACCCACCAGACCGATCTTGTCGCCCCGGAGGATGGTCAGATTCATGTCCCGGATCACCCGGGTGCCATCGGGATATGCGAACCCGGCCTCACGGGTTTCCACCACCAGCTTACCGGAACGGTCGGCCGCTTCCACCGCAAAGCTTGCCGTTCCGCCCCGTACCCGCCGCTGACGGTGCTCCTCGCGCATGGCCTTGAGCGCCCGCACGCGGCCCATGTTACGGGTCCGGCGTGCCTTGATGCCCTGGCGAATCCACGCCTCTTCCTGTTTGAGCCGCTTGTCGAACAGAGCGTTCTGGCGCTCCTCTTCCTCGAGGGCTTTTTCCTTGAGCTCCAGGTAGCGATCATAGGTAGCCGCAAAACTGACCAGCTTGCCACGATCCAGCTCGACGATCCGGGTTGCCATGCGGCGGATGAACGCGCGGTCGTGACTGACAAATAGCATGGCTCCGCGGAACTGGGACAACGCCTCCTCGAGCCAGGCGATAGCGGGCACATCCAGATGGTTCGTCGGCTCGTCCAGGAGCAGGATGTCCGGCTCGGCCACCAGGGCCCGCGCCAGCAAAACCCGACGCTGCCAGCCCCCGGAAAGCGTGTTCAGGCGCCGATCCGGGTCAATACCATACTGCCCCAGAATGGTGGTGACCTTCTGGTCCAGGCGCCAACCGTCCAGGGCCTCGAGACGCTCCTGCACCCTTGTCATCTTCTCCAGGCTGGCTTCGTCAGCCTGCTGCGAGAGCCGATGAAATTCGGCCAGCAACTCTCCGGTCTCCGGGAAAGCGCCGGAAACCACATCATAGGCGGTTCGGGCGTCGTCAGTCGGCAGGTTCTGTGGTAACACCGCCAGTATGGCACCATCATCCATGCGCACGGTGCCGTCGTCCGGAGTGACTTCGCCACTGACGATCTTCAGCAGGGTGGACTTGCCCTCACCATTACGGCCCAGCAGGCACACACGCTCACCGGCCTCGATTACCAGTGAGGCATGATCGAGCAGCGGGTGCATACCGTACGCAAGGGAAACCGAATCCAGAGTTAACAAAGGCACGTTCAGGTATTCTCCGTTTTGATTGATCCGGTCCAACCGGGGATGACGGCGCAGGGTGACGAATAAAGTGAATAGATTCTCATGCTGCACGCCTCCCGCCTGAGAAGTGTTGGGTATGGCTGCCGAGTATAACCGAGAGGAGGGTCGGGCGCTGCCACTGACCGGGGGCCTGAAATGGGCCTGAAATGAAGAAACCCGGCTTTTCTCAAAGCCGGGTTTCGGAATCTGGAGCGGGAAACGAGATTCGAACTCGCGACCCCAACCTTGGCAAGGTTGTGCTCTACCAACTGAGCTATTCCCGCATTGCTGAGCGGTTATTGCCGTCAACGGAGGCGTATTCTACGGATCAGATTCCGGCCGTCAACCTCTTTTTTCAACTTTTTTACAGGACCGGAAAAATTGCTCAAACGCCATGCAATTCATTGAATTTTCAGGCAGACAGTTAACTCTGACCTGCCTCGTTGCCGGCGGCGGCAGCCATCTGGGTATCCTCACAATGCAGGAAACCCGAACTCTGCAACCACTCCTGATCAGGATAATACTTGAAGACAAGCTGGCCACCCTTGAGATTGTCGACCACCTCTTCAATGATCTGGTTATCCACGGCCGGGCAACCCAGGCTGCGACCTATACGACCGTACTGATCCACCCAGTTGTCACTCACATAGTCCGCACCATGAATGACAATGGCACGCTGACGGGCATGATCGTTCACGCCCGGCTCCAGACCATCCAGGCGCAACGAGTACCCGTGCTTGCCGTAGTAGGACTCACTGGCGCGAAACAGCCCGATACTGGACATGTTGCTGCCCTCGACATTCGAGAATGCGGTGGAGCGGAAGTTGCCGGATTTACGACCATGGGCCACCAGGTCTCTGAGCAAAAGATCGCCGGTACGGACATCGAAAATCCACATCCGCTCCTCGCTGGAAGGCAGGGAAAAGTCGATGACGGCGAGGCGCTCGGGCATCGCCACGCCGCTCCCGATCGCGCAGCGGGATGCGTTGACTGCCATGGAGAGTACTTGTGGATCGAGCCGGGGCGCGGATTCGGCCATACGTTCAAGGAGGCTGTCATCAAGCGTTTCTGACTGAGCCTGCAGGCTCGCGATCGCCATCAGTGGCAAACACAGGGACAAAGCAATGTCCCGACTGCATTTCAGCATCTTCAATCACCGTAACAAAATGAGGGGCAAATCCGGCTCCTGTGGTGACCGGATTACCTGAATTCTGGCTCATTCTATCAGGACCCAATGAGATACCGGTCTAACCGTACGCTTTTTATACAAAATGGTAACAAACGCCGGAAGAACAAAACCAGAAAGGAAAGTTACTGCCCGAACGACTTCCCTCCCTCGAGATAGTCTTTCTCTTCGGGAGTCGAGGTTCTCCCGAGCGCCCGGTTCCTGTGGGGAAACCGCCGGAACTTCCGGATGATGGCCCGGTGGTCTTCCGCCGATTCCAGGAAGCTGGCCATGAAATCACCAGGAATGCCGCTGGTGGTGGCCGCGAGCTGACCGTAACACTCCACCGAGAGGTCCTGGTCTTCCAGACGCTCGGAGTGCTGCAATGGCATATAGAGAAAAGCGCGCTGGACCGGAACGAGTGCCATGTCCTGTCCCTTGTGCATCGCCTGTCGGCAGAGTTTCCGTGCCAGGACGTCCTGCTCGAATGCGAGCGCCCCACCCCGGAAAATGTTCCGGGAGAACTGGTCCAGCAGGATAATTTCGGCCAGGACCCCGCCCGGCTCGGTTCGCCAGTGGTCCAGGCCCTGTTCGGAAGCAAAAAGCACCATGGAGAGAAACCGCCGACGCACCTCCTGATCAAACTTCCGATCCGACCGGAACCAGCGGTTGCGATGAAAACGGTCCGGTAGCCCCTGATCGTCAAGCTCCCCGAACCAGAAATCCAGAATCTCTTTCCAATCGAACATTAATCCACGCCCTGATATCTTTAAGGAGCCTCCTCCGAGGAGCACAATTGTGCAGGATTACGACGGGTTTCCCCTAACTGATTACCGAGGAGTATGAATGACCAGTAGCCATCGCATTGTTCTTTTGGCCCATGGCAGCAGCGACAAGCGCTGGCGTGAAACCTTTGAACAGCTCGCCGCGCCGACCCTTCAGGCCTTTGCAGGCTCGCGAATTGCCTACATGGAGCTGGCGTCACCCTCCCTGGAGGAGACCATTGCTGAAGGACTCACCGAAAACATTATCGAGTATACGGTCGTTCCATTGTTCCTGGCGGCTGGCCGACACCTGAGAAAGGACGTCCCGGCAATGATCAAGGGCCTCGAACAAGACCATGGCGTAAAAATCCATCTTGCGCCACCTATTGGCGAAAATCCGCTGCTTGGCCAGGCCATCAAGGGGGCTATAGCTCTGCAACTGGACCAGGCGATGAATCCCGCGCCTTGATTCGTGGGGCGTTGAAGGATGCACAGGTTAAAAAGAGGAAAGGGTACGGCAGAATTTTTTTAAAAAGCGTTGACACCGCCCCGGGGCTTACTTAATATACGCGCCACCTCGACGAGGCAAGCTTTTGAAAACGTTGCGTCCCCTTCGTCTAGTGGCCCAGGACTCCGCCCTTTCACGGCGGCAACAGGGGTTCGAACCCCCTAGGGGACGCCAATTTTTTCTTGCCCGGGAAGGGTTCAGCTTCGCTGCTGAATGGCACCTGAATCCGTCAGACCGGCTTTCCGCCATGTTTGCCCTGGTGCTTTTTGGCCTGGTGTCCGTGCTGTTTCTGATCTTTCATCACGAAGATGCCCACGCCAACGAAAAAGCCCACCATCAGCAGTACAGTTACAATCCCTGCGATCACTACAGCGTCCATATACATAGCTGCTCTCCTTCACTTTTCAAACTTGATCAGGCTCAGGTTACGCCGGCCCTGAATGCAGGGTGTTGATCCAGGTCAAACCAGCCTTTCGCGCACAGATACACAAAAACACTAATCAATCACACAATTATCTACAGTTTTCCTGCAGTTGCAGGGAATTTGCCAAAGACAACTGCTATATTCGGGATTGTGGCGAAGGCTACGGTTTCCTATCCCTTCAGGGTGGCTGTACTCACGACATGCCGAATGCTTTGAAACATTTCCAGCGATTACGCACAAGCTCGCCCCTGTCCCTGAAGCTGATGGCGTGGATTCTCCTGTTCAGTTCCGTCTTCACCGTGATCGCTTCAGGTATTCAACTGTATTCGGACTATCGCAAGGATGTAAGCCTGATCGACCAGCGCCTGAAGGTCATTGAATCCGGCTATGCCTCAAGTCTGGCCGGGAGTCTCTGGGCTCTGGACCAGAAGCTCCTGCAAACCCAGATGGAGGGTATTCTCAGCCTGCCCGACATTGCCCACCTCAGGCTGCGGATCGAACCCGACTCCGAACTGGTCATGGGCAGTGTTCCAAGGGGTGCTGAGACCAAAACCCACAGTTTCACGCTGGTGCACGACGGCGACCGGAGTTTCACACTCGGTGAACTGACCATCACCGCCAGTCTGGACCGGGTATACCGGGAAATGAAACAGAAGATTGGCGTGATACTCGCCACTCAATTCCTGAAAATATTCTTTGTATCCATTCTCATCCTCTGGATCTTCCGGCACCTGGTAACCCGACATCTCTCGGACATGGCCGCCTATGCCCGGTACTTCTCTCTCGCTAACCTGTCCCAGCCCCTTACCCTGGACCGTCCCGATTCAAGGGCCAACCGCAAAGATGAGCTGGGGCAGGTCGTCGACGCTATCAACCAGATGCGGGAAAGGCTCAACACTGATGTCGCAAGACAGAATCGGGACGCCGCAGAGATCCGTAAATTCTCCAAAGCTATCGAACAGAGCCCCTCATCGGTTCTGATCTGTGACCGTCAGTGGCGCATTGAGTACGTCAACCAGAAGTTCTCCCAACTGACCGGATTTGACCGTAATTCCATCGTTGGCAAGCATCCTTCGGAGCTGGGAGGCGAAGGAACACGGAACCGTGAGCGCCAGCATCTGTGGCAATCCATCCGTTTGCAGGTACAGCGCGTTGATGTCTGGCAGGGTGAGGTCAACAGTGTCCGCAAAAATGGCGAACGCTTCTGGGAACAGCTGGTGGTCACGCCCATAAAGGACAACGGCGGCGGGGTCACCGGCTACCTGATCCTCGGCGAGGATGTCAGCATTCGTAAACGGTATGAGCAGCAACTGCTCCGCCAGGCCAACTACGACATCCTCACCGGCCTGCCCAACCGGATGCTCGCACTGGACCGCCTCAAACTTGCCCTGGCCCAGGCCCGCCGCGAGAATACC
>JAXHVJ010000078.1:0-10481 GCA_034189235.1 Pseudomonadota bacterium | reverse complement strand
GCAGGAAGCCGCGGATATAGGCTTCGCGGCCGTAATACTGGCCGGCATCCGGGTAGGTGACGACCACCTCGGGCGGCAGCCAGGCACCACCGATACCGGAGCCGCGCACGGTGAGTTCCCGAACTTCCCCGGCGCTGCCCTCACCGCCGGTGAACACCAACCGGGCGCCACGCACACGGTTGCCGCTGGCAACAGGGATCTCGTTCCAGCCGCCTTTCAGGGAGCGTGCCGAGACGTCCGGCGCGCCGGTCTCCTGCCAGTCACCGTCCACATAAAGCTGAACACCGATTTTGCCCGCAAGACTGCCCCGCAGATAAAACCCGACGGTTTCCAGTTCCACTTCGCGATCGAAGCCGAGTTCGACCACGGAGCCAGCGGCCATGGTGGTCTGACTTGTCAGTGCCTGTTTCCAGGCGGCCTTGCCTTTCACCCAACCCAGGTGCAGGCCGTTGCCGGGATTATCGATCAGGCCCGGCGGCAGCGCGGTCTCGTTACTCGTGGTATTGGTGGAGGTGCCAACGCCGGTACCGCTGTACACCACCATGCCACTGTCGGTCTGGCCGTCGTAGAGGCTGTCGATGGTGGCATTATCGTCGGTGGCACTGGCTCTGACGTAGCTGACGAAGTTGGCGCCGTTGTCCATCTCCACCACCAGGCGCACGTTACGCACCTGGTAGAGGAAATCCTTGTCGGAGGGGGCGGTGAAGCGGATGCGGTTAGCGCCCTGTTTCAGCCAGGTCGGGCTGATGCGCTCCAGCTGTGTGTTCCAGCTGTCACTGCCTTCGATGACCACACCACCCAGTGCCGGCTGGTCGTTGATAACGCGGATCGATTCCGCCCAGTGCGACAGGCCATTCAGTTCGTAGGCAAGCCACGCGTACTTGATCTGGCTCGCGGGCATCGGGAGCTGGGCAGTGAAGGTGTTGTCTGTCGGGTCGTCGGGGTTGGTTTCCGAGCGGCGTCCGATTTCGCCGTGCGCGGGGGTGGCACGGGCCATCACCGCCTGGTCGGGCAGGTCCTGTTCTTCCAGCAGGGTGCTCAGCTGTTCGCCGGTTTCGACGGGCAGGTGCTCACCGTTGGACCAGATTTCCAGTTCCCGCAGCCCGGTGGCGGGAGAATCCGCCATTTCCAGTACCACGCGCACCTGGTCGGTCCTGGCCGCATTGTTGGTGCTGAAGCTGGTCCAGGTGGGCGGCAGGCTGGTCAGGTCCAGCCCTTTCAGGCCCTGGATGTCCCGCCAGCCGGTGTTCGACTTTTCCTGCACGGTCAGGGTGTAGGGTGCGGCGCCAAAGACCCGGATCGCCGTTACATCCCGCTCGCCCTCGAGGGTGATATCGAAACTCTGGTCATCGTAGGCGGTGTATTCCGTGGCCGTGTCCCGGTCAAAGGCCTGTTCCAGGGTGGCCGATTCGACCGCCTGGATTTCCGGGGGCAAGGCGGCCGCCGACTGTAGCGACCAGCCCTTGGGGGAGCTTCGCACCGAGTCCATGGTAATGGTTGCCGCCTGCGCAAGCTGGGGGGCCAGCAACGAAAACAGGGCAACAAACGCAAACGTACGGCGGTTCTGGCGCCAGAATTCCATGTTATTTCTCCCGAGACTACGTTCTTCGAGTTTTTATCAGGGGTTGTCCCTGGTGAAGACAAACCACCAGTCCTGGTACCGCGTTGCCGCGGCAAATCCTTCCAGGCCTGAGGGGAAGTTGCCTGTTTTCAGGGGCTTCTTCCCGCTCCGGCTGCGGACACCGGCAATCCGGCCTCCGGCTGTGCGTATCAGCTCCCAGGCACCACCCGTTATGGGGTCTGCGTAGAGCCGGCGAATGTGTCGGCGGTGTGCAAACCGCCGGTCGTTGATCAGGTCGTCCAGTTCGGCCGGATACTCCGGCGCCTGCGGGACAGCCTCGTAATAGGACTGGATGGCGTTCCGGTAGGCCATCCCGCGGAACAGCAGTTCCGCCTCCTGCATTCTTTTCATTTCCGTCGATGCCAGTGGCACCGACACCGAAGTGCCCAGGGCAAAGGCCATCAGCAGGCCCAGCACCACCGGGTAGGTCACGCCCTGTTCGGCGCGCCGGTCACCAATCCGCGTAGCGGCTGCCATCGTTCGCCGTTTCCCCGGAGGTGCTGTGGACGTTGTGAATGCCCTGCCCTCCGTCGCTGTAGCGGGTCAGTTCGATTTGCCACTGTGGCACGGGGCTCTCCAGCACCGGATCCTCCGGGATGAAGCGGAGGTATCGCTGATCCACCAACGCTTCAAGGCTCGCCGGGTAGCGCCCGTGGTCGGCAAAGTAATCGTCCAGGGACTTGCGCATCACCTGGAGGTTTTCCTTCAGCGCCGCTTCCCGGGCCTTTTCAACGGAGCCGGACAACACCGGCACGGCGACCGCCGCCAGTATCGAAATCAGCACGATCACCACCAGCACCTCGATCAGGGTGAAGCCTTGCCGGGCCTGTCGCCTCGCGTATCGGTTACCAGTCACAGCGACAACTCCCGTCAAGCGCCGTGCCCTGGGTGGCCGGCCATACGTCGTAAACATCCTCGCCGCCCCAGGCCAGGGTATCCGGCTCGTCCCGGTAACTGCGCAGTTGCCAGTGGCTGGTCGTCTCCAGGCTCTGGTCCGCAAACGGATTGCGGGGAATCCGGCGCAGGTAATACCGCCGGCCGCCTTCCATGGTCCCGCTGTCGACGCCCTCCACCAGCACTTTCAGGGAAACCGGGTAGCCGTCTTCACTGGCGGTACCGCTGCCGGGCGGAATCCGGCCCTTGAGCCAGTCGCCGTGAAAGGCATCGATGGCGTTACGCATGGTCCTCAGGCTTTCCCGCAATTCCAGTTCCTTCTTGCGCATATATTCCCGTTCCGCATAAGGCAAGGCCACCGCCGCGAGCACCGACAGGATCATCACGGACACCATCAGCTCGATCAGTGAAAGCCCGGCGGAACGCTGCATTACCGCACCACCACCCGCGAGTTGAATCCGTCTACCGGCTGCGCCTCTCCCTCCGGCGTGGCCAGCATCGCAGGCCGGGCCATCAGGTAGGAGATGCCGGCCTTACGGGCTTCCAGTTCTATGTCGATCAGACTTCCGGAGGCCTCTGATGGCCGGCCCGAGAGCCTGATGGTGACCATGCCCGCTTTGTCGCCGGTCTCGGCGGCGGCCGTAAGCGTTCCGCCACCCACCGGGCGGACACCTTTGAAACTCACCAGCTCGGGATTGAAAAGAACGTCCAGCGAGAGTTCCTCAATGGCACCGAGGTCATCGGCGCGTACGCTGACGGTGAGGGTCTTGCCGGATGTGGCCTGATAACTGTCGTCGGTGAATGCCAGGCCCGGTGCGCCCTCACCGTCAGCTTTTTCGGCGAGGTCTTCAGCCGCGGCGACCGAAGGGGCCATCGGGCCCGGTTCGGCACTCTTGCCGTGCATGCGGACGTTGGCCTTCGAGCCGATGTAGTCGAACATGGGCTCGGACGTGAAGCGCTCGGAGTTACCGGAATAGAAAGACCGGACCGCCTGGGGCGGCATCGCAGCAGGCCGCACCACCCGCGGGGTGATGGTGAGCATCACGTCGGTCCGGCGCTTTTCGTCGGTGGTGTTACTGAACAGTTTGCCAATCGTGCCGAGCTCTCCCAGGCCCACAGGGCGGACGCGGTTATTGCTGTCCATATCCTGGATCAGCCCGCCGATGACGGCGGTCTCGCCATCACGCAACAGCATGCCCGTTTCCACGCGGCGGGTAAGAATGCTGATCGCAGGCTCGTCCGGCGTGCCCAGATTGGCGCCCAGGGCGCTGACCTCGATGCCGATGCTTGCCGCCACCGAGCCATCAAGGTGGATATCCGGCATGACCTCAAGCTTGATCCCCACGTCCCGGTACTCGAAGGTGGTACGGGTCTGGCCGGTGGCGTCCAGAATCGTGGAGGAGCGCAACGGCACCCGCTCACCGATGTGCAGTTTGGCCTGCTGGTTGTCCAGCACCCGCAGTGAGGGACTGGCCAGCATCGTCGCGCCCACGTCCCGCTTGAGATAGTTGAAGGTAATGGTCGGGATGGTGACCACGCCTTTGGTCAGCACGTCGTCCCGGATGGAATCCCCGGTCTCGAATTGCGGATAGGCCAGCGTGATCTGCTCGCCCAGATTAAGGCCCAGCTGTTCGGATTTGGTGCGGTCCAGTTCGAGCACTTCCACATCCAGAATGACCTCCCCCATGGGCTGGTCATTGGCGATGATGAGCTTCTCCGCGAGCGCAATCACATCATCCGGTTCGCGAATGTTCAGGGTGTTCATCCGCTCGTTAATGACCACAGACTCCAGCCGCAGACCGGACTTGAGGATCTCCGCCATCTCGGCGGCCTTGATGGAATTCAGGCTGAAGGTGCGCAGGAGCCGGTCCTGATACTGGGAACGCTTTTCGGGGGTGTCCGGTGCGATCAGGAGCGTGTTGGAGCCGATCTGTTTGTACTGGGTGTCCGTCGACCGGAAGATCAGGTCCAGGGCCTGCCGGAGCGTCACGTTTTCGGCAAACAGGGTGACGGGAACGCTCTTCACCTCGTTATCGAACACGATATTCAGGTCGTTGGCTTCCGCGACATACTGGAAGGCATCCTTGATGTCGGTAGCGTTGAAGTTCAGGGTAATGCGCTCCCGGGAAGACAGCTGGGAGCGGTAACGCTGGTACAGGTCTTTCTTCGCGGCCACTTCCTCCAGTTTCCGGCGGGCCTGGCTGAAATCAGGGTTCAGATCCAGGGCTTCTTCCAGGCGGCTGGTGGCCTCGCTCAGCCGGTTCATCTCGATCAGCGATAGCGCCTGGTCATAGGCATGCCGGGCTTCCCGGGCGCCCATGGCCTGGGACAGGGCCCGGCGCAGCTGTGGGTCATCGGGCCGGGCTACCAGGCCGTTACGGTACGAGACGATGGCTTTTTCAACGTTGCCCGCTGCCATCCGTTCTTTACCCTCATCCAGGTAATACTTCGCGGCGGCCAGCTCCGCTTTCTTTCGAGCCATACGGACAGACGCGTCACGGGGATGCTCCGCAGCCCTGGTCCGGTAATCCATCACTGTCTGCAACCAGTCACCGGATGCCGTCGGGTCCGGTTCCATATCTACCTGGGCAGCACATCCCGCCAGCAGGAAGCCCAGCAGGAATGTCAGCGTCAATCGTGTACTCACGTTGGTGTGTTCCCCGTCATCTGTTTCATGTCGAATCGTCATTGGGTGAGATAGATCCAGCGGGCCTCATTGCCGTTTCCAATCACCTGAATGCGGTCTTCTTCTATGTGGGCGACCACCAGCTGATCGCCGATCCGGTCACCAGTACGCAGAGGCCGACGCTGACCCTGATAGCTCACGAAGGCTGTGAATTTGCCCCCGCGTAGCTGGACGCCCTCGAGGGTCAGGTTGAGCCCGGCCAGAAGTGGCTGTTCCGAGGGTGGTTCCGGCATCGGGCTATATGCGTCCTCAAGGAATGTCGGTGCAAACCGGAACGGATTACGGCTCTCGAAGACTGGCGAATTCTGCCCTGCGTTTGTCGGAACGCCACCCACAACCAGGTCTTCCAGGCCAATGAGGTGTCCGGACTGTTGGTGTCCGGCGACCCCTGGCGTAGTCACACCGGCCAACGATGCCAGGACCGCCAGCCAGGCAAACGCTGCAAGACCGATCACATACAGTCGGCTCATCGTTCCATCTCCGCATATCCGGTCAGTACGAGGGTGACTCCCAGCCGATCATCACCTTCCCCGGCCGGTGCCAGTGAGACCTTGCCGGGCACGACCAGCAGATCCAGGCGGGCCAGCTCCGCGATAAACCGGTCGACAGCCGCGTATTGAGCCTTAAAATACAGGGTTTTCGAGTAGATCCGGTGGGTTTCTCCGCTCCGCACTTCGTTAACCTCCTTGTCCAGCCGGACATTGGCCAGCGTCGCCGCATCGAGAATCGCGCCGGAGAAATCCGATGCGGATCCCCTCCAGTCAAGCTTCGCGGTCATGCCAGGCACCACTGACGCCCAGTAACTAACGTCCTCGCGAAGCAAACTGAGCTCGCTGGCGAGCCTCCTGTGTTCGGAGAGCGCCGCGTAGCTTTCCCTCGCCTCCTGCAGAGCCTCCCGGGCAGGAACGATGAAGACAGCCACCACAGCGGCGGTGGTGCTGACCAGCAGAACCAGCAACAAGGCAAGCCTCAGGTAGGCAGGCCGCGCCAATTCGGCCCTTAGCGCCAGATTATCCATTCAGGGCTCCGCGACCAGGTGGATGTCATGGCGATAGCCCGCTTCCGGCCCGGGCAGAGTTTCCTGGCGGGCGACCACCGCCCGGCGAACCGAAGGGCTTGATTCCAGGGTGCGGACAAATTCCGCCAGGGCATGGGGGTCCGGTGAAACAGCCCGAACCCTCCCGGCGCCCTCCCGGGCGTCGTATTCGAGCAGTTCGAGCCGGACATTGGCAGGAATGGCGGCAGCCACCGAGCTCAACACGTCCGGCAGGGGCGCTCCAATATGGGCAACGACGTTCCTGAGCTTCCCGGCCTGATGGGTCAGTTGCTCCAGATCGATCTCCCCCAACACCGACGCCGACAGATCGGCGCGGAGCTCGGCGATACCCCGCTCGGTTTCTGCCAGGCCATCCCGGTACCTTTCCGCGATCAATAGCGCCGCCACCAGCGACAGCGCAGCCATACCAACCAGAGTCAGGAGCCCAAAACGGAGCCAGCGGAAGCGCCGTTGAACCGGGGCCTGGAAGTCCATCGCCATCATGATCCGCCGCTCCCTGCCCGGACTCCGGAGGCAGGAGATCAGGCCCTCGCATCGGGAATCCTGACCACGGTACAGGTCAACAAAAGCCAGTCCATCCGCGGTCAAGGCGCCAGCAAACCGTGACTTGATGCGTTCGCACACACCGGGGGCGGTATCACTGCCATAAACGACGATTCGTTCCCGACCTTCCTCATTGACTCCCCGGGCAATGTCCCTCAACAATGACTCGCAGCCCGGGTCGTCACCGAACCAGCGACAACGCACTCCCGATGCGCCGGGTCTCGAGGTCAGCCAGTATTCGTCAGTCAGAACCACGGTCAGCGGCGCCTTATCGAGAGTTATCCGGTCCTGTGTCACTTCAAGCCCGTTCAGAAGCGTGACCATGCTGGCAACCGGCCACCGACGTTTCAGCCATGGCTGACACAGCACCTCATACAACTCGTATTCAAGCCCGATGCCGTGAAGAACCGCAGGCTCCCCGGGGGCCGAGCGAAGCTGCCAGGCAACCTTGAGTGTTTCGCCCGCCCCGCCCAGGTCCTGGCCGAACCGCCACTGCACCAGTTCCTGCGTTGCCTTGTTTCCGCCCGGAAGCCTGTCCACCCGGAACACACGCTGATGTATCCAGGGGTCGGAAATCACCCAATGCACCTCGACAGGTTTCGACGACCCGAGTGTTTGCTGTATCCAGCCCCCCGCCGTCTCGAGAACCGTCGCCAGGGAGCCAGGAGACAGCACGTCATCGCCTGAGTCCGCGGCAAAAGCCTTGTTGATGTCTTCCTTGCGGCCGGGACCGGGGAGGTGCACGCAGACCTCTTTCCGGCCAAGCCCGACAAACGCCTTTCTGCGGGTTCCGAAAATCACAATGACCACTCCTGTCCGATAACCCGGTAAACCTCAGCCAGAGTGGTACGGCCATCAGTACAGGCCTCCAGTGCCGTAAAGCGCAGCGACTGCTGGCCCCGTTCCCGACATTTCGCTTCGATTTCAGGCAGGGAAGCGTGGTCCATGAACAGTTGTCGTAAGGCCGGATCCAGCCTCAGGAACTCTGTAATGGGAAAACGTCCCGAGTACCCGGATCCCGCGCAATGGCTACAACCGTCCGCCAGTCTCAGGCTTTCTGGAGGCGCCAGTCCCGCACGCTCGAACTCATAGCGCTCATCCTCCGTGATGGCCCTGGATTTCGAGCAGTCGGAACAGACCCGTCGCAGCAGGCGCTGGGCAAGGATGAACTTGAGGGAGCCGAGCAGATTGAAGCGGTTGACACCCATGTGTTCGAGACGGCCAATTACATCCAGGGCGCTGTTCGCGTGGACCGTAGAGAACACCAGGTGGCCGGTCAGCGCGGCCTGCACCGCAATGTCAGCGGTTTGCGCGTCACGAATTTCCCCGACCATGATCCGGTCGGGATCACTGCGGAGGATCGAACGCAGTCCGGTGGCAAAGGTCAGGCCTTTCTTTTCGTTCACCGGTATCTGGGTGATACCGGGAAGCTGGTACTCGACGGGATCTTCGATGGTGACGATTTTCCCGGCCCCGTCATTGGCATCATTGAGCGCGGCGTACAGCGTGGTCGTCTTCCCGCTTCCTGTCGGGCCGGTCACGAGGAAAAGGCCATGGGGTTCCCGAATCGCTTTTGCGATGCTGGCGACGGCGGTGGCAGTCAGCCCCAGATCGCCGATTCCGAACCCCTTGTAATCCTCAACATCCGAGCCCCGGTCCAACAGACGGATGACCGCATCCTCACCCATGGCCGTGGGCAGAACCGAAACCCGCATATCCGTCTCTGACTCCCCGGCACAGACACTGAACCGACCATCCTGGGGTATCTGGCGCTCCGCGATATCCATTCCGGCCATCACCTTTACCCGGGAAATCAGCTGATCGACGTGGCGGCTTCCTATCGAGACTTTCGATGGCAGCAGCACACCGTCAACCCGGTATTTGATGACAACACCGGACGCTGCCGAGTGAATATGAATATCACTGGCCCGATGTTGCAACGCGTCCTTGAATACCTCGTTGACCAGCTGAACCACCGGATCGCGGGCAGTTGCACTCAGATCAAAATGAAGATCGCCGTCGTCCGTCCGGTCCTTACGCTCCTGCAGATGACTGGACACGGAATCCAGTATCCGGCTGTCCAGCCGGTTGAACCGAAGTACCTCTTGAATTCGCAGGGCCTGGCACAGCACGAGCCGGATACCTTTGCCGGTCAGCCTGTGGAGAACGTCTTCCAGTTCCGGGTCGTAGGGATAGGCAACTGCGAGTTTCAGTGTTCCGTTGCTATCCAGTTCGAGCGGGATACTGGCGAACTGTCGAATCCGCTCAGGCGACACCAGCTCGATCAACGGCTCGGGAATGGCGAAATCCGGCGGAATTTCCGCATAATCAAGATGCAGTAGAGCGGCCAGCGCCTCCAATCGATGGGCGTCCGTCACCAGTCCCCGGGCAACGAGTTCCTCACCGCGCTCACCTGCCACAGACAACAATTCATCGGTGGGGCCTGACAGCATCCCTCTTGTGACCAGGGCCGCGACCAGCGACCGGGTGATTGCGTCTGCGCTCATCCAATCACCTGTGTCATTGAGAAAATCGGCAGATAAACGGCGATAACGACAATCCCGATAACCAGCATGAGGATGGGCTCGAGAACGCTGACAAACCGACCGACAGAGAGAGTCTTGAGAGCAAGGCGCGACGGCTAAGGTTTGGTGGTTCCAAATCGAGTCAGCGCAACGCGGCTATCAAGGGTCTCAGTGGCTCAGTAGGTCAGCGAATTAACCAGACGGGACACTGCCTTTCGTTCAGTTGACGATACAGATGAACCGACTCTTTCAGGTTGCCGGACGCTTCACCCGCCTTGAGGGCCGCTATCCATTGATGCCCGAACACTCTGACATGATCACTGAACGCGTCCGCCAGTGACCGACCATTGCGAACCGAGGCCACAACGTCTTCCAGAGATTGTTTCAAACTCCTGTTCTTTACCTTCGACGCAGCGACGGCCAACGCATCGACGGTATCCAGGCCGGAAGCCAGGAGAAGCTCGAAGGAATGAATAAAGAGAAGTCGCCCGGTTCGCAATCCCGATCGCTGCGGCAACAGGTTCAGGGCACGGGAGATTTTTTCGGGGAAAAGATTGGCCGCAAGGAGATAGCGGCGGACAGTGGCCACGTCATCACCAGCATATTCGCCGGTTACGACGCGCCCCTCGGCAGTGATCGCTCGATAGCGATATAGCGGCACAGACCCTCTCCCTGAGTTTCCTGTTTTAAGCGGACACTATTGTTATCACGCTCAGAACATTCTGTTTCGAAATAGAAAAATTCTTGTTATTACCAAAAGCTTGCAGAAACTTAACAAAGTTACACAACAAAACGGGTATCCATTGGCAACATAGTGCTATGTTTTGTAACAGTGTGACCTGATCCCAACTCAGTTCGATCTGCGCTATCCTCACGCCTGGATTAATTCAAAACTTTTCTCTCAACCAAGCCAAATAATCAATAACTTACAGAACGCGGAGAAGACTATGACAACCACTGCAACCTTCATCGGACTTGGGGTAATGGGCTACCCGATGGCCGGTCACCTGGCCAGAGCTGGCCTGAATGTAAGGGTCTGGAACCGGACGGCCGCCAGGGCCGGACAATGGGCCAGCGAATACCAGGGAACCGCCTGCAAGACGATTGCGGAAGCCGTTCAAGGCGCAGACTTTGTGATGACCTGCGTGGGCGCGG